>DASVDT010000001.1:0-30550 GCA_036380955.1 Candidatus Limnocylindria bacterium
CCGCCGAGCAGGCCGAGCACGATGAGCACGGCCAGGATGCCGCCGCCGATGAGCAGGTAGCGTCGCCACGGCACGTCGCCGCCCATCATCGGGCGCGCCACGGGCGGACCGCCGCCGCCACGACGCCCCTGGCTTCCACCGTTGGTGGGAGTGACGTTGCGCTCCGATCGCTCACGGCGCTCGAAGGGCCGGCCCTCGCTGCGGGCGTCGGCCTCTTCCTGGCGCCGTTGCAGCTCCTCCAGGAGCTTGTCGAACCAGCTGGACATGTGCGGGGCATGCTACCGGCTTGCCCGCATGCCCGCCGATCAGCCGATCCGGACGTCTGCCTCGATCGCCTGCCTTGCCGTTCGATGTATCGGTCAATCCGGCCGCTAAGGCCGGTTCCCGCGGGGTTTGGCCGAGGTAGCGGCCGCAGCGCCGCACGGGGGACGCGCCCGCGCGGACTTCATGCTCAAAGGTGTCCGATCCAGCTCACAAGCCCGGCGGGAGCGACGATTCGCGTGCCGAATGACCGATGCATCGAACAGACGCCGCTCATTGCTCATTCCCACTCGATGGTGGCGGGCGGTTTCGAGCTGACGTCGTAGACGACGCGGTTGACGCCGGCGACCTCGTTCACGATCCGCGAGCTGATCTTCGCCAGCACCTCGTACGGCAGCCGCGCCCAGTCGGCCGTCATCCCGTCGTCGGACGTGACGGCCCGCACCGCCACCACGTTCGCGTACGTCCGCCCGTCCCCCATCACGCCCACGGAGCGCACCGGCGTCAGGATCGCGAACGACTGCCACAGCGACCGATACAGCCCCGCCGCCTTGATCTCGTCGATCACGATCCAGTCGGCCTCGCGCAAGGTTTCGAGCCGCTCGGCGGTCACCTCGCCGATGATCCGGATCGCGAGCCCCGGCCCGGGGAACGGCTGGCGCTGGACCATCGCCTCCGGCAGGCCGAGCTCGGTGCCGACAGCGCGCACCTCGTCCTTGAACAGGTAGCGCAGCGGCTCGATCAGCTTGAAGCGCAGGTCCGCCGGCAGCCCGCCGACGTTGTGGTGCGTCTTGATCTTCTGGCTCGTCTTCGTCTCGGAGGTCTTCGACTCGATCACGTCGGGATAGAGCGTGCCCTGGACCAGGAAGTCGATCTGGCCGAGCTTCGCCGCCTCCTCCTCGAAGACGCGGATGAACTCGTCGCCGATGATGCGGCGCTTCTGCTCGGGGTCCTCCACGCCGGCAAGGCGCGCCAGGAACCGATCCCGAGCCTCGACCATGACCAGCTTCATGCCCAGGTCTCGCTCGAAGGTGACCCGCAGCAGCTCGGACTCGCGCTTGCGCATCAGCCCGTGGTCGACATAGATGCAGGTCAGCTGGTCACCGATGGCCCGATGCACCAGCGTCGCCGCCACCGCGCTGTCGACGCCGCCCGACAGCGCGCAGATGACGTGTCCGCTGCCGACCCGTTCGCGGATCTCGACCACCGTGGTCTCCACCAGGTTGGCCGCGGTCCAGCTCGGGCGGATGCCGGCAATGTCGACGACGAAGTTGCGCAGCACCTCGCGCCCGACCGGCGTGTGCACCACCTCGGGGTGGAACTGGATGCCGTACAGGTTGCGGCTCGCATCGGCCAGGCCGGCGTAGGGCGTCGAATCGGTCTGCGCCGTGGCGCGAAAGCCCTCTGGCGGCCGGAGGATCGAGTCGCCGTGGCTCATCCACACCGGCTGCTCGCGGTTGATGCCCGCGAAGAGCCCATCACCATCGGTCACGGTCACCGTCGCAGGGCCGTATTCCCGTTTCGTGCCGGGCACGACTTCGCCGCCGAGCTCGTGCGCCATCAGCTGGAGGCCGTAGCAGATGCCGAGCACCGGGATGCGGCCGCTCCAGATCGCCGGATCCGCGCGCGGCGCATCGGTGTCATAGACGGAGGAGGGGCCGCCCGACAGGATGATCGCGTTGACGCCCCGGCGCTCCAGCTCGGCCATCGGCGTGTCGTGCGGCAGGAGCTCGGAGTAGACGTTCAGCTCGCGCACCCGACGCGCGATGAGCTGCGCGAACTGGCTGCCGAAGTCCAGGATGGCGACCGTCTCCGGCTGCTCCGCCGCCTCGGTCGCCGCCCGCTCGGCCGGCGGAGCATGGAGCGCCTGCTCGAGGTACGCCTCGACCTCGGCGTCGTCCGGGGCCAGGACCCGGTGGCCGGCGTTCGCGGCCTCCCCGTGCACGGTCCGACCGCGTTCGGCCGGTTGCGTCTCGGGTCCCTCGCTCAATGCCTCTCCAGAAAGGGCCGTGGTGGTCTAAAGCGGAGTGTACGTGGCCCGCCCTAGTGTCGGTCGCCGAACGCGCGCTCCAGGTCGTCGCTGGTCAACGCGTCGTCCTGGTAGGTCGACGTACCCGGTCCGAGAAGCTCCTCCGCCGCGCGACGCAGCGCGCCGTACGCCGCGCGCGCCAGTGGTCCGCCGGTCGAAACGCGCCGCACGCCAAGCGCGGCGAGCTCGGGAACGGATGGTCCGTGCCGCATGGCGAGGACATTCACCGGCGCATCGGTCGCCTCCACCACGCGCCGAATCTGGTCCGGATCGGTCAGGCGCGGCGCGTACAGCACGTCGGCGCCGGCCTCCCGGTACGCGCGCAGCCGGGCAACGGTGTCGTCGATATCGTCGACTCCGTAGAGCGCGTTCTCGGCGCGGGCCGTGAGGAGCATGCCGTGCCGGTGAGCGGCATCGGCCGCGGCCGCGACGCGTTCGGCAGCGACCGAGACCTCGTCGATCTCGCCGTTGGCCGGGTCATAGTCCTCGATCGAGCAACCGGACGCGCCAGCGTCCCCCAGCGCGGACACGGTCTCGGCGACGCCGGCCGGGTCATCGGCGAAACAGCGCTCCGCATCGACGTTGAGTGGAAGCTCCACCGCCGAGGCGATCGTCGCGACATGGGCCAGCAGCTCGTCGCGCGTGACGGTCTGGTCGACCTTGCCGAGTGACGCGGCGTGTCCCAGGCTCGTCGTCGCCAGGGCCCGGAAGCCCATCGAGGCCAGGATCCGAGCCGAGCCGAGGTCCCACGGGTTCGGCATGATGAACAGCCCGCTCTCGTGGAGCTGTCGGAAGCGATCGCGGCGCTGCGTCCAGTCCGAGGTAGCCATCGCGATCAGCGTACCGCAGCGAATCGAGTCATCGGGCGCCCAGTTCGGCGCGAGCAGCGTCCGCCAGCTGCTCCCGGCCCACACCCAGGCGGTCGAGCACCCGCGGCATCGTCCCGCGCTGCAGCCCGGCGATCGCGGCAACGACGTGGGCCCCGACCAGTCGTTGCTTCGACGCTCGTGCCAGCCTGCCGGCCTCCTGGAAGACCTCCCGTGCCGAGGGACCCGCGGCGAAGACCATCGGCGGGGCGCCGGGCAGCAGCGGCTCCGCATCGGCCAGCGCCTCGGCGCGTTCTCGCGGCATGCCGGCAGCGACCAGCGCATCAGCCTGCTCGTCGCGCAGTGCCGCGCGGATGCGATCCGCATCGACTCCCAGGCTGTGCAGGGCACGACCGGCGCTGCCATCCGGCAACGCGATGGCTGACAGGAGCAGGTGCTCCGCTCCCGGCTCCTCCTGCCCCATCTCGCGAGCGATGCGCTCGGCGTCGGTCAGGAGCTGCTTGATGGTTCGCATGTCGTCGAGCATCTTCATCGGGTTCATCCACCCTCCTCCGTCCGCCGGCCCCGTGCTCGGAGCCGCGCCGCGTGCCGCTTGTGGGCTGCCTGGCGCGTCACTCCCAGCGCCTGCGCGATCTGCTGCCACGTCCACCCGTCGTCAACCGCGCGTTGCACCGCCTCGCGCTCCATGCGGTCGGCGAGCCTGCGAAGCCCGATGACCGCGGCAATCGCGGCTGCAGGATCCTCGGGCGAGGTGGCCATGGCGGCACGATAGCGATCGCACCGAACGCTTGTCAACTGCGGTTGACGGATCGGTCCGTCAGGCGTGCAGCCACTCGCGCGGATGCACGCCAAGGAATTCCTCGACCGGGATGCCGCCGGCCCCCACCGCCAGCGAACGTGCCCCGCGGTGTGCATGCGTGAAGGCCACCGTGCCCGGGTTGCCGCGTGGGTTCCCGACCCGGACCTCGATCGCCAGCGGGTGCTCGCGTGCGCGCATGAGCTTGCCGGGCCGGATCACCCAGTCGACCTCGTTGTTGCCGTCGCGCCAGTAGCTCAGCTCGTCGGGATCGGCATGCGCCCAGAGGTGCGCGCCGACCGCCGTCTGGACCAGGCGCGACCAGACGGCGTGATCGGCGCGTGCCCGGTCGAATGTCGTTCGGGCGGTCGCCGTCATCAGCGCGGTGTTGAGGGCAAGCAGCTTCGGCGACGAGGCTCGACGGCGCACGGCGGATCCCGAGTACTTGCCCACGCCGGTGACCATGCCGGCACCGCCCAGCAGCTCCAGGTAATGAGCGAGCGTGACGGTGTTGCCCGCATCGGTCAGGGTGCCGAGCATCTTGGTGTAGCTGAGAACCTGTCCCGAGTAGCTGCACGCCAGGCGGAAGAGCTGCCGCAGCAGCGCCGGCTTCTCGACCCGGTTGAGCAGCAGGATGTCGCGCGACAGGTTCGTCTCGACGATGGAGTCGAGGATGTACTCCTCCCATCGGTCGTGGCGCCTGATCAGTCCGGCGGCTCCCGGGTAGCCACCGTAGAACAGGTAGGCGTCGAGGTCCCAGCCGAAGGCTTCGCGCATCTCGGCAAAGGTCCAGTGCGTGACCCTGATGATCTCGAACCGGCCGGCCAGCGAGTCGGACAGGCCCTTGCGAACCAGCAGTGGCGCGCTGCCCAGCAGCATCACGCGCAGCGGCGTGCCGGCGGCGGTGTCCTCGTCCCACAGCTGCTTCACGACGTCGGACCAGTCGCGGATCTTCTGAACCTCGTCCAGCACCAGGAGCGCCCCCGCGCGTCCGCCCATGCGCGCCTGCTGGCGGCCGATCGCCCACTGCGTGTAGATCCAGCCGACGTCCTCGGGGTCGGGCGCATCGGCGGAGGCGAAGTGCCCAGGAATGCCGATGGCGTCCATGACCTGCCTCGCCACCGTGGTCTTGCCCACCTGTCGCGGGCCCGCGAGGACCTGGATGAACTGTCGCGGCTCGTGGGCGCGCTCCAGGACCTCCTCGTAGATGGGGCGGCGGTAGACCTTCGGCGCGCGGCTCGGCAACTTCACTCACTCTGTTGAGCGGATTTACTCAGTCGTGTGAGGAAGTTTACTCAGTACCGATCTCGAGCAGCACCCGTTGCAGCGCGTCATATCGGCGAATCCGGACGCGATCGCCGACCTCGCGCCAGACGGAGCTCATGCCCCGAGGCGGACCGCGGTACCGGATGCAGTGACCATGAGCATGCTGCCGCCCTGGCCGACCGTCTCGTAGTCGAGATCGATCCCGACGACCGCATCGGCGCCGCGCGTGGCGGCTTCCGCTTCGAGCTCTTCCATGGCGATCTCGCGCGCCTTGCGAAGCTCCTCCTCGTACGCGCCCGAACGGCCGCCGACGATGTCACGGATGCCGGCGAAGAGGTCACGAACGATGTTCGCGCCGAGGATCGCCTCACCCGTCACGACGCCGAGGTACTCGGTGATCGTGCGGCCATCGACGCCGGGTGTCGTCGTCTGGATCACTTGCCCTCCTCCATGTAGAACTCGTTGAACTTCGAGCAGCGACCGTCGGGTGCGAACTGGAGCAGGTAGCCGTTGTGGTATGTCCGCTGCGGCCGATCGCCCGCCGCCGCATATCGACTCCAACCGACGGCGACCGCCCGATCTCCCTCGACGGCATACGGCTCGTAGTGCGCCTCCCACGATCCCGGGTCGTCTGGGTTCTCGAGCCAGCTCGCGACGATGGCGTCGCGCCCGCGCACGGTGTGCTCGTCGCTGTCCCACGGCCGATAGCCGTACGTGGCGTCGTCGGTGAACAGCTCCTCGATCGGTCCGGGCTGGTTGGCGCGCCAGGCCTCGACGTATCGGTCAAGCCAGCGCTGAACGTCCATTCGGTTCATGCGCGAATCCTACGCCGGTCACTCCGCGTGGAACGCGCCGAGCCGATGCGCCTCTTCCTCGATGCCGCGACGCTCCGCCGTCGTGAGCTCGCGCAGTGGCTCAAGGCGAATCTCGCCATCCTCGTGCCGCCATGTGCCTGCCACCCTGCCGTCGAGCAGGAAGGTGTGGAACGACTGCGGCGCCTTGATGCTGAAGACGATCGGCCGAAATTCTTCTGGCAGGATGCCGGTCCGACGGGCATGCACCATGAGGCACGGATCGAACGAGCCGAGGAAGCGCGGCGGTGCCGGCGTCTCGGGGTCCGGCAGCGGTGCATCGGCCACGTCGAGCAGCGTGCGCCCCGCTTCGTCTCGAAAGCGACGGAGCTCCATGCGCTCGACGATCGGGCGCAGGGCCGCGACGGGGATCCCCGTCCAGCCGGCCGCGTCCGAGAGTGCTGCCGGCCCGTAGGCGGCGAGGTACTGGCGCACCAGGCGCTCGCGCGCCGCCTCATCGGCGATCTCCTGCGGCGCGATCCACTGCTCGGCCAGCCCATAGTTGTCGGCCCGCGGCCGGTCCCACGTGCCCTGCGGCGGGACGCGCACGAGATCGACCCACAGGGCCGCGCCGTTGACGACGTCCCTGGAGAAGCCGCGCGCCGTCATCCGTGCCTGGAGCTCCCGCTGGCGGAGCGGGCCGTCGGCCAGCTCCTCGGCGATGGCATCGGCCGCGCGCCGCGGGTCGACCTCGCCCACGGTGCGGCTCCAGGCGCGCATCCACCATGTCCGTCGAGCCTCGCGCACCGCGATTGCCATCGGCCAGTAGTCGGCCGCGCTGACGGTGTGGATCGTGACGCGCATGAGCCAGCCCTGGATCAGGCGCCGCTCGTTCAGCGCGTCGGTGTAGTCGGACCTGCGCAGGCCTTCGAGCCGAGACCAGAGGCCGACGTATCCGGACTTCGCGTTCTGGGTCTGGAGTCCGCCCACCTGCTCCACCGCGGCCTCGATGCCGCCGCTGGCGCGCTCCAGCAGGAGCTGACGCGCAAGGAGGGCGCGATTCAGCTGCCGGGTGCTGAGGACGGCGTCAGCCACCGGGTGGGGGAGGTGCCAGCCACTCGTCGCGCAGGATCGACATGATGTCGCCGCTGGTCAGTCCGCCGAACTCGTAGCGGTCGTTGCGGATCGTGCCCTCGTGGACGAAGCCCGCCTTCTCGTAGGCGCGCCGTGCCCGCCCGTTCTCGGTCCAGACCTCGAGCCAGATGCGCTCGAGCCGCAGCTCGCCGAAGCCGAAGTCGACGAGTGCCCTGACCGCCTCGGTGCCATAGCCCTTGCCCCACTCCTCGGGCTCGCCGATGAAGATGCCGACCTCCGCGCTTCCGTTGCGGCGATCGACATCGCCCAGCATCACCTCGCCGATCGGCCGCTCGTTCGCGAGAAGGCAGATGACGAAGTTGTAGAGGTCATCGCCCTGGTCCTTCGCGAGGCGTTCGATCCGGGCCTGGACCGCGACGAGGCTCATCGGCGCGGGATCCCGCCAACCCGCGAGGGCCATCGGGAGCGCGTCGGCGCGCCAGCGCCGATAGAGCTCTGCGTCGGCCGCCTCCAGCGGTCGCAGGAAGACCCGCGCTCCCTGGATGATGTGGGTCACTCGCGGCCGGCGAGCTGCCAGGACTTCCCTTCGGTGGCGATGGCCGGTGCGATCACCATCTCGACCTGGTGCATCTCGCGGATGGATCGCGCGCCCAGCGCGGCCATGGAGGCGCGCAGCGCGCCAACGAAATTCTGCGTGCCATGCGTCGTCTCGGCCGGGCCGAACAGGATCTGCTCGAGCGGGAGGCGCTCGCCGATCCGGATCCGGGTCCCGCGCGGCAAGGTCGGCGACGGCGCCGCCATGCCCCAGTTGAAGCCGCGACCGGGAGCCTCGAGGGCCGATGCGAACGGCGAGCCGAGCATGACCGCATCGGCTCCCGAGGCGATGGCCTTGGCGATGTCGCCCCCGGTCTTCATGCCGCCGTCGGTGACGATCGGCACGTAGCGGCCGGTCTCGCGCTCGTAGCGATCCCGCGCCGCAGCGACCTCGAGCGTCGCGGACACTTGTGGCACGCCGATGCCGAGCACCTCGCGGGTCGTGCACGCCGCTCCCGGTCCCACACCCACGAAGACGGCGGCCGCCCCCTGGTGCATCAGCTGGTAGGCGGCCTCACCGCTGACCGTGTTGCCCACCAGCACGGGAAGCTTCAGCGCGCCGGTGAGATCGGCGAGCGAGAGCACGCGCGTCGACGTCGAGATGTGCCGGGCGCTGCTGACCTGCGATTGGACGAGGAAGAGGTCGGCTCCCGCCTCCGCCGCGATCT
This sequence comes from Candidatus Limnocylindria bacterium, assembly GCA_036380955.1. Classification (GTDB taxonomy): domain Bacteria; phylum Chloroflexota; class Limnocylindria; order QHBO01; family QHBO01; genus JACDBZ01. The sequence goes on from DASVDT010000001.1 coordinate 8,328, forward strand.
CGGCGTGATGCCACGCAGCGGCCGGCGTCGTCGCAACCGCGGCGACCGCCCCCTGGGCCTTGATGCGCATGATCAGCGCGCGAATGAGGTCGTCACGGATCGGCTGCTCGTAGGCCTCCGCCAGAACGTGCGCCGCGGCCTGTCCGCTCTCGGCGGCGGCCACGCGCTCGATCACGTCGGACGCGTCCTCGTAGCGGGTGTAGAGGCCCTCGAGGTTGACGAAGGCGATCCCACCGTGGCGCGACATGCGGACGGCGAAGTCGGCATCGGCGACGGCATCCATCGCGGCGGCCAGGAACGGGATCTCCATGCGGAAGCCGCCCAGATCAACCGATACGTCGACCTCCGCCGGATCGGCGGTGACCGCGCCGGGCACCAGCGCCACTTCCTCGAAGCCGTACGCCCGCCGCAGGCGGGTATCGGTCACGTCGCGAACGGGAGCGTGGTCGATCATCGACGGCACCCTCGGGTACGAAAAACCCGCGCGGCATCGCGGCGCGGGGCGGGATGACCGGAGCTCGTTGTGACGGCGCGAATCGGGTTCACGGTTCGCCAGCTGCGACTTTGTCGAAGTATACCGAGGCCGTCGCCCACACTCCGCAGTTACGCCGCAGCCCGGCCGTTCGACTGTGGTGCGTATGAAGCGCATCGCAAGTGTCGTCCTCGCCATCGTGCTCGTCGCCGGCATCCCGTACTTCGGCTATATCGGGCTGGAGGGCTCACGCCGGTTGGTGCATGGCCACGACGTGAATACCGACTGTCGGACGCCGGCGGCCCTCGGCATGCCCTACGAGGCGATCAATTACGACATCCGCACGGACGCTGTCCTGCTCGCCCGCGAGGCCGATCCAATGGCCTGCTCGGCTCCCGGGGCGCCCGCCGGGGACGAGGTGGTGACGAGCGACGGCGTTCGGCTCGCAGGGTGGTACGTGCCCGCCGCGGCTGGGATCGGCCCGGATGGACCGACGGTCGTTCTCGTGCACGGCTGGAATGACAACAAGAGCGGGTTGCTCGAGGACCTTCCCTTCTTCCACGAGCGCTACAACGCCCTGCTCTTCGACCTTCGTAACACCAACCAGAGCGCGTCGAGCCAGACGACGCAGGGCATCCACGAGCAGCGCGACGTTTTGGCGATGCTCGACTGGCTGGTGGCGGAGAAGGGTCCCGAGATCATCGTGCTGTGGGGCCAATCGATGGGCGGGCACACGGCGGTGAACGTCGCCGCCGACGATCCACGCGTGGACGGCCTGATCCTCGACTCGACGCACTCGCGAATCGCCGTGCCGATGATGAACCGCATCCGCCTGGACCACCTTCCGTTTGGCGAGGTCGGCTTCCTGGCCATCGTCCTCGGCGCGTGGATCCGAACCGGCGTCAACGTCATGTCGGACGACCCGATCACCGCGATCGACGACCTGGGCAATCGGCCGGTGCTGATCATCCAGCCGGGCAACGACGACACGATCCCGGTGAGTGATGCCGAGCAGCTACTCGACGCTGCCCTTGCCGCCGGCGTCGGCGCACGCCTCGTCATCTGCCCGGACTCCGGCCATGGCGGCGCGAACGACGAGTGCCCCGGCGAGTATCAACGCTGGGTCGACACCTTCATGGATCGCGTCGCGGCCGCTGGGGGCTAGGAGCCGGGCGTCGTCAGCCGCGGGAGAGTGAGCGCACGTTCGGCGGCGAAGGGGCCTCGTCATCGTGCTCCGCGGAGACGTCCGCCAGCGAGTCGCGGATGGAGTCGCGGATCTCGTCCGCGCGCGTTCGCGCCGGCATCGGCTCGTGGCGCGAACCTTGAGCTGGCGGCTCCATCGGTGCATCCGTTGGCGTGGTGGACGGCTCATCGGTCACGTGCGTCGGCGCCGCACGCACCGCGCGCCGAAGTGCGAGCGCGCGCTCCTCGACGATCCGCTCGGCGATGCGACGGACCTCGGTCGTCAGCCACAGGTGGGCCGTCGAGTCCGGCCTGTAATCGGCCTCGGCGAAAGCATGGATGCGGCCGTCGCGCAGCAGGCTGCTGATCTGCTCGAACTGCGCGTGTGACCCGCGCTGGTACACCCCGAATGCGAGACCGCCGTTGCCGCGCACGACCGACCAGGCCGGCACGTCGGAGGGTCCATCGGCGATGTAGATCATGTTCTCGAACGGCACGCGTCGGAGATCGTGCGGGAGCGCGGAGTTGACGTGGATCTCCGGGTGCTTGTTCGTGCCCTTGTTGATCTCGAACAGCGCCCGCGTCTTCGACGTGTTGTCGATCTGATAGCCGAGTGCGGTGATCTCGGCCGTCGGGAACAGCTGGCGTTGCTCGGGTTTCGCGTACCCGGGCGGATGGTGCGCCTCGATGAACTCGCACGCCCACACGTCGGTCAGGTACGGACGGATGGCGCTGCCCTCGATCATCGGACGCAGGCCGGTGCTGACAACGTAGTGCTCGACGGTGATATCGGCACGCTCGAACGTCGGGTCCGTCTCGATCGAGTCACGCAGCGTCGCCAGGTATTCCGGCATGCCCGGATGGAACGTCAGCTCGCTGCCGAGATCGTGCAGCACCGCGTTCGAGAGCCCCTTGAACGCGCCGGCGCGGACGTACTCCAGGATGTGGTTGAGGTAGAGCGAGTCATCCGCGACCCGGTGCGCGCCATGGGCAAGGTAGAAGTCATGGAGCCCGTCGACCTCGTCCCAGAAGGCGCGCTCGTCGACGCCGTACCTGGCGAACAGGGGCGTCTGCATGTTGCCCGGGATGAGCGTCTTGTCGAAGTCCCAGACGACGGCGATCACCGTCTGGCTGAAGGGTCCGGCCATGCCGCCTCGTGTGCGTGCTGTCAACGGAGGGTGCAGTCTAGCGGTGACCGTCAACGCGCCCGAATGGGCCGATGGTCCTCACTCGAGCTCGAGCCCGGCCGCCCGGGCGTCCTCGGCCAGCGCATCGAGCGCCTCGTCCGAGGTCGCCGACTCGCGCACCAGGCCGATGACCCGCGAGACGCCCAGCTCGACGTAGTCGGCAAGGAAGGCCTGGCGCACCGACCCTGGCTCCTGCATGTCCGGCATCCCCCACCACAGGTGCACCGACACCGCCAGCGAGTCCGGATCGCGCTCGATCTCCTCGCAGCGGGCGCGGATGGTCGGCAATGCCTCGCGGACCTCGTCCGGCGAGAGGCCGTCGAGGTTGAGCTCGTCGGCGTAGCGGGCGGCGAGCCGCCAGGTCACGTTCGGCCCGTTGCCGCCGACCATGATCGGCATGCCGGTCGGTTGGATCGGTTTCGGCACATTGCGCGCGTCCCGGACGCTGGCATGCTCGCCCTCGTAGGTCGCGTGCGTCGACGCGCCCGGCTCCAGCATTCTGCTGATGACCTCGAGGGCGTCGTGGAGCATGGCCAGGCGCTGCTTCGTCTCCGGAAAGCCGTAGCCGTAGGCGAGCCACTCGTCGCGCTTCCAGCCGGCGCCGATGCCCAGCTCGAAGCGCCCACCGCTGATCGTGTCGAGCGTGGAGGCCATCTTCGCCGTGAGCGCGGGGTTGCGGAAGCCGTTGCAGATGACGATGTGACCGAGCCGGACGCGCTGGGTGAGCGCCGCCAGCGCGGCGAGCGACGTGAACGACTCGAACGTGATCTCGTCGGTCGGCCGCGGCACGGTGTGGAAGTGATCGAACAGCCAGACCGATTCGGCGCCGATGCGTTCCGCCTGCTGCGCGACGGCGACGGTGCGCGCCCAGGCGCGCCGGGGATCCCAGCCGTCGAGCTCGCCGGTCCAGCCCTGTGGGGTGATGACTCCGAGCTTCATCGCTCGATCATTTGAGCACGTTCCGGGCCGACGCTGACGTGGCTGATTGGCGTCCCCGCCAGCTCCTCCAGGCGTTCGACGTAGGCACGCGCCTCATTCGGCAGGGACTCCCACGTCCGGCAGCCGGTCGTATCGGTCCGCCAGCCGGGGAGCTCCTCGTACACTGGCTCGAGCCGCGCATACGCCGATGTCGACGCAGGCACCGTGGTCCATTCACGACCATCGGCCGGATCGCGGTAGGCGCGAGCGATGCGGAGCCGATCGAAGCCGTCGAGCACGTCCAGCTTGGTCAGCGCGATGCTCGAGTAGCCGGCCAGGCGGACGCTGAAGCGCACCGCGACGGCGTCGTACCAGCCACAGCGCCGCGGCCGCCCGGTCGATGTCCCGTACTCCGCGCCACGCTCGCGGAGCTGCTCGCCCTCCGCGTCGTCGAGCTCGGTCGGCAGCGGGCCGGCGCCGACGGCGGTGGTGTAGGCCTTGGCCACGCCGATGACGCGGTCGATGCGGACGGCGGGCAGGCCGGCGCCCAGGCTGGCGCCGCCGGGGATCGGGCTTGAGCTGGTGACGTACGGGTAGATGCCCCAGTCGATGTCCCGCATCGTGCCCAGCTGGCCCTCGAGCAGGATGCGTTCGCCGCGCTCGAGCGCCTCGTCGACGACCTGCTGGCCATCCGTGACGTGGCGACGAAGCCGCTCGCCGGCCGCCAGGTAGGCCTCGGCGATCCTTGCCTCGTCGGTCGCCTCGGCGATCGCGTCCGCCATGTCCGCATCGGCGTATCCGGTGGCCATGCGCCGGACGCGCGGCAGCGTCGCCGCCAGACGGCTGCGGAAGTCGTCGGGATCCATGAGGTCGACGACGCGAATGCCTCGGCGCGCGACCTTGTCGACGTAGGCCGGACCGATGCCACGCGACGTGGTGCCGATCTTCCCCGAGCCGCGCTCGCGCTCGTCGAGCTGGTCGAGCAGCACGTGGTACGGCATGACGAGATGCGCGCGGTCGCTGATCAGCAGGTTGTCGCAGGTGAAGCCAGCTTGCCCCAGGGCATCGAGCTCCGTCACGAGTGCCGGCGGGTTGATCACGACGCCGTTGCCGAGGAGGTTGCGCGTCCGCGCGTGGAAGATGCCCGACGGAATGAGGTGCAGCTTGAAGTGGCCGTGCGGGTTCACGACGGTGTGTCCGGCGTTGTTGCCGCCGCCGTAGCGGACCACGAGGTCGGCGGACTCGGCGAGGTAGTCGACGACGCGGCCCTTGCCCTCGTCACCCCACTGAGCTCCAACGACGGCAATCACGGACATGGCGCTGCGGGGGACCTCTGGAGCGGTGGGATCCCGTTCATCCTAGCCGGGCGGACACGAAAGGCGCCGCCTCGCGGCGGCGCCTGCATCGGTGTGGTGAACGCCTAGGCTCGCGCGCGCACCTTGTCGAAGCAATTCGAGCAGTAGACCGGTCGGTCGTTGCGTGGAAGGAACGGGACCAGCGCCTGGCCGCCGCACTCGGCGCAGACCGCGGCGTGCATCTCGCGCTGCCCGCCGTTCGTGCCGCCCGAGCTGATGCCGAGCGCCCGATTCTGCTTGGCGATGGCGCGACAGCTCTGACAGCGCTGAGGCTCGTTCATGAGCCCCTTGCTGGCGTAGAACTCCTGCTCGCCGCCCGAAAACACGAAGTCCATCCCACAGTCGCGACAGCGGATGGTCTTGTCGGCGTACACCCTCTTCCCGTGCCTCCTGTCTCGCACGCCCGGTCCGTGTTGGACGGTCGCGGTCTGCGAGAGGCCGTGATCTGCGTGCGAAGTCAGGCGCGGATCGAGCGAACTCGGGTCAGACGCTGTGGACCGGTCGTTGCTAGTGCGGGAGTGTACACCCGGCCACAAGCCCTTTCGACGGCCGAGGGCTTGCTCGGTGAGCGTCATTGCGCCGGCCTCAGTACGCGGCGATCTCCTCGCGCGCGGCCACGGTGTAGAAGCGCGTGTTCTCCTTGCGGAACTGGAGTGGCACCTCGCCGATCGGTCCATTGCGGTGCTTGGCAACCTTGGCCTTGATGAGCTCGACCTCGGCGTCGGGGTTCTGCTCCGCCTCGCGGTACAGGAAGATCACGACGTCAGCATCCTGCTCGATACTGTTGTGCGCAACGATCCCCTCGGCCAAGAAGTTGTGTGTCCCGAGCACCGTCGCGTCGAACACCGGCTGCTCGCCGACTGGAACGATCCCGCAGACCTCGTCCCAGAACAGGTCGCTGGTGGAAAGATCGCTGAGATCCGGGTTGTCGAGCACCTGTGCGACGCGAGCGAGTCGTTGACGGCTCGGAGCATGCCGGTAGAAGGTGCTCCCGGAGTACGCCGATCCAACGGCCGCCTGTAGCGCGCGCTCGGTGATGCCGTACCCGTCCATCGCCTGCTTCACGTGGCGCCAGACATCAATCGGTACGGTATCGACGTTCGGATTCGCGCGACGTCCGTCGAGCGCGGCGCGCGCCTCAATGGCCTTCGTGCCGCGAGCACCGTGTACCCCGATCTCCTCGACGAACCGCAGCTGGTCGGTGACGCCGTACACGTCGAGCACGAACCCAGGCCGATGTCCCTTCTGGCGCACCTGCTTGATGCGCGACCGGATGTCCAGCCTGAGCAGCAGCCCTTGCACGTCCTCGAGCAGCCGCCTGCTCGTCGACGCGTAGTACACCCGAACCGAGCCAGCTTTGCCGATCGCGACGGCCCCATCCGTAGCCCACAGGTGCCGGAGGAAGAGACGGATCTGCGAATCGGTCGCCGCGAACAGCGTCGCAGGCAGGAACTTCTCGTACGAACGCTTGCCGTACAGCCCCAACGAATCGAGCCACGCGGCGATCGGATTGCGTCGTCCGCGTGCCAGCTTCATCGGTGCCGGCAGGTACGAATGCCACCAATTGCCCTGCGCAACTCTGCGGGCCTTCACGCCGAAATGCGAGGCCGCCGCCTCAACGGCATCGAGGTTGGCCGGATCGGCGCTGGTGTAGTGGAGTGGCTGGCGAGGCGCCATGCAGCCGTCGCCGATCATGTGCGCAAGCAGCACGAGCTCGCTCTCATCCCATTCGGTCACGTCGGATGGAGCCGATACCCGCCTCGGGACGGCGAGCCGAGTCCCGATCTCGAGCTCATCGAGGCGTCGCCAGCCATTGAACGCCAGGAAGGGGTGGTTCGCGCTCGCCTTGACGCGTCGGCCGGAGCGTAGCTGGAGCTCGAAGACCGGCTTCGTCCCGCTCGGAAAGACGTGCGTCATCGTGCGACGGACGAGGCGCAAGCGGTCGTCGACGGACCATACCGGGATGTTGCGTTCCCCGCTGGCGAGCAGCTCACCCATGGTGACCTGTGCGCCGGTGTCTGCGCGAAGGACCCGGGTATCGGCGGTCAAGCAGCCCGACTCGCGAAGGTCCGACAGCCGCGGCTCGGCGCTGCCGCGCTGCTCGACGCCGCGAGACAGCTGCGACAGGGCCACCACCGGCACCTTGAGCTCGCGCGCCAGCTGCTTGAGGCCACGGCTGATTTCGCTCACCTCCTGGACGCGGTTGGCGTCCTTGTTCGGCGTGGAGGCCTGCATCAGCTGGAGGTAGTCGACGATGACGAGGTCGAGCCCGTGCTGCTCGGCCTCGAGCCGTCGAGCCTTGGTCCGCAGCTCCATGACCGACAGGGCGGGCGAGTCATCGATCCACATCGGCGCCGTGGCCATGTCGTTCATGACCGATGCGATCTTCGACCAGTCCGTCTCGTCCACGAATCCGGTCTGGAGCGGCCGCGGGTTGATGCCCGTCTCGGCCGACAGAAGGCGGAGCGCGAGCTGCTCCTTGCTCATCTCGAGGCTGAAGACCGCGACCTTCTTCGCTTCGCGGACCGCGGCATGCTGCGCGACGTTGAGCGCAAGCGACGTCTTTCCGACCGATGGACGGGCTGCCAGGATCACGAGGTCCGATGGCTGAAAGCCGCCAAGGAGAGCATCCAGCTGGGAGAGGCCGGTGGGCACGCCGAGGATCTGGCCGCGGTGCTCGTGCAGGTACTCGAGCCGGTCGTATGCCTGGCCCAGGAGGATCGACAACGACTCGAAGCCACCATCCGTGCGCCGCTGGCTGATCTCGAACAGGATGGATTCGGCCCGATCGATGGCGACCTCGGCGTCGTTGGCCTCCTCGTAGCCGACCGCTGCGATCCGGCCCGCGGCGCCGATGAGGTTGCGCAGCACCGCCTTGCGCTCGACGATCCGGCCGTAGTGCTCGGCGTGCACCGCGGTCGGCACCGAGTTCATGAGCGAGGTCAGGTACGCCGGGCCGCCGATGGCGTCGAGCTTGTCGCGCCGCCGCAGCTCGTCGCCGAGGGTGACGAGGTCGATCGGCTCCCGCTGGCCATGCAGGGCGAGCATCGCCTCGTACACATCGGCGTGCTGCTGGCGGTAGAAGTCGGCCGGCTTGAGGAAGTCCCCCACGCGCAGGATGGCATCCGCGTCGATGAGGATCGAGCCGAGGACGCTCTGCTCTGCCTCGACCGCCTGCGGAGCGAGCTTGTCGATACTCATCGGCGGATCACGGGCACGGCGAAGCAGTCTCCTGGTCGGGGCGAGCAGAGCGCCCGGCCGGTCCGGGTTGATGAGGACCGTCGTACACCGGGCGCGACCCCATGCTCCCACCCCGTACAAGGGAGTTGTCCCCAGACCCTCGCCGCCGATCCCGCTGCGTGGTGGAAAAGGAGGCCCGCGGTGTGGAAAGCCGGGGGATCTCATGCGTGGAGCGTCGGCTCCAATCGTGACGGGTTGTCTGTCTCGAACCCTAGCTCGCCGGCGGTTACCCGCCGGTTACCAGCGCCTTATCAGTGGACGTGTGGAGCCACCGCGCCGGCGCGTGAGGCGCGGCTGAGGTGCGTGCGCGACGCCACGCATACCGACCTATCGGTCCGATCGAGCCTGGGGCCCGTTGCGGCGAGATCTATCCGATCTAGCGGCGTGCGCTGCGCCTGGGACGCGTCGGGAGGGGCCGTTCATGCCCGATCGCGGCTGACATATCGGTTCGATCGAGCCTGGGGCCGGTCGCGGCGAGATCTATCCGATACGTCGGCGAAAGGCCTCAGGACTCCGCGGGGACGACGCTCACGCTGACAGTGGCCTCGACGCCCGACATGAGGCGCACGTCGATGCGGTAGTCTCCCAGCGCCTTGATCGGCTCGCGCAGGTGCAGGGCGTGGCGGTCGAGCTCGATCCCCTCGCGATTGATCGCGTCGGTGATCTGGTGCGATGTGACCGCGCCGAACAGCCGCCCGCGTTCCCCGGCCTTGACCGGGATGGTCAGCTTGAGCTCGCGCAGCTTCTCGGCCGTCGCCTCGGCGCCCGCGCGCTCGGCGCGATCGCGCTCCTCGCGCTGGTCGCGATGTCGCTCCCAGTTGGCCACCGCCCCCTTGTCGGCGACGACGGCCGCCGATGTCGGCAGCAGGAAGTTGCGAGCGTAGCCGGCCTTGACCTCCTTGAGGTCGCCCTCGCGACCGAGGCCCTTGACGTCACGCTTGAGGATGACCTTCATTCCAGCTCCTTCACAGTGGTCGGCTCCGATCGGCTGCGACGCCACGAGGCCAGGGCGCGCTTCACCTCGTCCGGATCGCGGACGCGACCGTATCGGTCAAGGAGCTCGGGGAGGTTGTCTCGGATGCGGTCGAAGCGATCGCCCATCAACCCGCGCAGCCGCTGGAGGTCGCGATCCAGATCGGCTGTGCCGTTCTTTGCTCGCGTGGTGTGCTCGGCACGGACCTCGGGCGGGGCGTTCTGGATGAACAGGTCGAGGACGAGCAGCAGCACGGTCAGGTCGTCAGCCTGGCCCAGGATCGGAATCGCGTCCGGCACGAGGTCGATCGGGAAGACGACGTAAGCCAGCGCCGCCGCGAGCATGCCCTTCAGACCGATCGGCGTGCGGGGATCGCGAAGGATGCCCCACACCACGCGGGCGTAGGTCGGCAGCTTGACGACGAGACGCGCCATCCGCAGATAGCGCGTGGAGGACGACAGGTTCACGGGCTCGGCATGATACCAGCGCCGCTCGAAGTGGTTTGACAATAGAACATCCGTTCTGCTACCGTGCTCGAACCGATGAGCAGCGGAGAGTCCACGTGACCAGGCACGACGTCGAGCGGCGACAGCGCATCCTCGATTGCATCGCGCTCGCGCTCGAGGAGCGCGGATATCCCCCGTCCGTTCGCGAGATCGCGGATGCCGTCGGCCTTGCCTCCACCAGCGCCGTGCACCATCACCTCATCGCGTTGGAGCGCGAGGGCCTCATCGAACGCGGCGGAAAGCACTCCAGGGCCCTGCGGCTGACGGCCCGCCCGCAACCGGTTTCGATGGACAGCTCCAAGGTCACGCCATTCCGGATGCCGGTCGAGCGCGAGACCCTGTCGCTGCCGATCATGGGCGAGATCGCCGCCGGTCAGCCGATCGAAGCCTATGCCGATACCTCCGAGACCCTCGCCGTGCCCGCCTCGATGGAGGCGCGCGAGGACTCATACGTGCTTCGCGTGCGCGGCAAGAGCATGATCGACGCGCTCATCGACGACGGGGACTTCGTCATCGTCCAACCGCAGGCCACCGCGCGCGACGGTGACATCGTGGTCGCCCTGCTGGAGGACAACGGGGTCACGCTCAAGCGCTACTTCCGCGAGAAGGACCGCATCCGTCTCCAGCCGGCAAACGCCGAGATGGAGCCGATCTACGCGACCGAGGTCCAGATCCAGGGCAAGGTCGTCGGCGTCATCCGCCGGCTCGCGTAGCTTCCTCGGGTTCAATGGCGCCGATGGCGCCTTCGGCGCCGCTTTCGCTGCGTGCGCTGAACCGCGCCACCCTCGCGCGGCAGGGGCTGCTCGAGCCGTTGTCCGGCCCGCCCGGCGATGCGGTGCGACAGCTCGCGTCGCTGCAGGCGCAGCATCCGGAATGGCCGCCGGTGGCACTGGCGTCCCGAGCGGCCGATCCACGGACAGCAGACCTGGCCGGTGCGCTGGCGGGACGGACCGCCGTGCGCAGCTCGCTGATGCGCATCACCATCCACGTGGTGGCGGCGGACGACCTGTGGCCGATGTTCACGGTCATGCAGCCGATGCGGGCCGACCAGTGGCGCCGAATCCTCAAGCGCGACCCGTCCGACTCCGAGCTCGGCCGGCGCCTCACGAGCGCGCACCAGATCGCCATCGATGCCCTGCGCGAGCGACCACGCTCGTCGCTCGAGCTCGACCGGTTGCTGTCCGGCGCGGTCGGTCTGAACGAGCCGGCGGCGACGCGGCCGGCGTGGCGGAGACCGGAGTCGCAGCTCGTCGTGCGCGCGGCCTGGCGACACTTCGCGGCATTCGTGCCGCTCGTCCACGTCCCGCACGATGGGGAGGGCTATGGCCGCTCGAAGTACGCCCTGGCCGCCGACTGGCTGGGCGTCGAGCCGCCGCAGATCGATGACGTGGACGCGCGCATCCACGTCGCTCGCCGCTACCTCGGAGCGTTCGGGCCGGCCACGATCCAGGACCTCGCCGCGTACGTCGGACGTGGCAAGGGCGGCATCGGCGTGTGGCGAAAGGCGATCGACCGCCTGGCCGGCGAGGTCGTCGAGCTCCGGGCAGAGGATGGGCGGGCGCTTTTCGATCTGACCGATGCGCCGCGGCCGCCCGAGGGCATGCCGGCGCCGCCCCGGCTTCTCGCGCGGTGGGACAGCCTGCTGCTCTCGCACGCGACGCGGGAGCGCGAACGGGTCATCGCCGAAGCGCATCGGCCACGCGTCTTCAGCAAGAACGCCGACGTGCTCCCCACCTTTCTGGTCGACGGCTTCGTCGCCGGCACCTGGCAGCTCGATCGCACCGATGGTGCGGCCGCGATCACGTTGCGGCCGTTCGCGAAGCTCGGCCGCAAGGATGCGGCGGCGCTCGAGGCCGAGGCCGATCGGCTGCTGACCCTCATGGGCGAGACGAGCCGCACGGTACGGTTCGCGCCGTAGCCATGGCGCTCCGAACCATCGTCCACGCCGACCTCGACGCCTTCTACGCCAGTGTCGAGGTCCTCGACGATCCGTCGCTCCGCGGCAAGCCGGTGATCGTTGGCGGCGGCCCCGACATGCGCGGCGTCGTGATGGCCGCCTCGTATGAGGCCCGCGAGTACGGCGTCCAATCCGCCATGCCGCTCCGGATCGCCGGCCGGCGCTGTCCACACGGCGTCTTCCTTCCGGGGCGGCCCGATCGGTATCGCGAGCTCTCCCAGCAGGTCATGACGATCTTCGCCGACTACACCCCGCTGATCGAGCCGATCAGCCTGGACGAGGCGTTCCTCGACGTCAGCGCCAGTACCGCCGCGTTCGGCGACGGCGAGACGATCGCGAGGCGCATCAAGGAGCGGGTGCACGACGAGATCGGCCTCGTCGTGTCCGTCGGGGTCGCCACGAACAAGCTCTGCGCCAAGGTCGCGTCCGACCTGCGCAAGCCCGACGCCCTGGTCGTCGTCCCGCCCGGCGAGGAGGCAGACTTCCTGGCGCCGCTCCCGATCCGGCGGCTGTGGGGCGTCGGCCCGCAGGCGCAGGCGGCACTGGCCGAGTACGGCGTCACGACGATCGGCCAGCTCGCGGCAATGCCGCGTGGCACGCTGCACCGTCGCTTCGGACGCCACGGCGACGACCTCGCCGCGCGGGCGCGAGGCATCGATCCATCGGCAGTGGCCTTGGGGCAGACCCCGAAGAGCATCGGCCACGAGCACACCTTCAATCACGACACCATCGACCTGCGCAAGCTGGAGGCGACACTGCTCGACGTCGCCGAATCCGTGGCGAGCCGCCTGCGCCGACACGACCTGGCCGCGGGATCGGTCCAGCTCAAGCTGCGGTACGAAGGGTTCGAGACGCTCACCCGCCAGGCGCCGTTGCCGCGTCAGACGCGCGAGTCCGAGCCGCTGTACGAGGCGGGCGTGGCGCTGCTGCGGCGGACGCTGGTCGCGGGCCGCGGCGTGCGGCTCATCGGCCTGACCGCGATCAACCTGACCGACAGTCAGCAGCTCACGCTGTTCGACGCCTCGGCGCGGACAGATCGCCTGACCCATTCCATCGACGCCGTGCGCGAGCGCTTCGGCGACCGGGCCATCACGCGCGCGCGGCTCCTCACCGATCGGCCGTCGCGACGGTTCGACTTCGGTGAACGCCCGGAGCTGCCGGAGGCGGAAGAAGACGCTTGACGGGTCGAACATCCGTTCGATATGATGCCGCTCCAACCGAACGCCTGTTCGAGTGCCCGGGCAGGAGCGCAGCCGCAGGAGCGTGACAATGGCACTCGTGCAAATTCCGCCGATCGAGACGCGGGTCCGCTGGGACCGAGCGACCGATCGCCCATCCCACATCAGCTGGAACAACCGCCATCTGCGCGTCGTCGGGCTCGACGCCGTGCGCGACGAGCGCGCCGCGTTCCCGGCGGAGCGGGGTCCGCGCGTCACGCTGGTGCTCCGCACCCATGACGGCGGACGCGCCTCGATCGCGTTCGATGGACGCCGCTGGTACCTCGAGGCGGTCGAGCAGGCCGCCTGAACCACCGAGCATCCCGCATACAATCGGCCCGGCCACCCGCCGGGCCGATTCGCTGCCCGGCCGCGTTGCCACCACCAGGATGCGCCCGCATGGATGCCCGTCTCACCAACCTGACGACGCGCGAGCTGATCGAGCGTCTGGCGACGAGCGACCCGATTCCCGGCGGCGGGAGCGCCTCCGCCCTGGCCGGCGCGATGGGGGCGGCACTGGTTCACATGGTGGTGGCACTGACCGCCAACCGCCCTGCCGCGGCCGGCAACGAGGAGATCCTCGCCGAGATCGGCAGCGGGGCCGTTGCCGCGCAGTCGGAGCTGCTGCGGCTCGCCGAGCTCGACGCCGCCGCCTATGACGCGGTGATTCGGGCGCGGCGCCTGCCGAAGGACACGGAGCGCGAGCGTCAGTCGCGCGACGCGCAGGTCCACCAGGCGACGCGTGAGGCGACGCTCGCCCCGCTCGAGACGGTGCGTCGCGCCGCCGACGTGCTGGGCCTCGCCGAGCGGCTCGCGCCCATCGGGAACCGCAACGCCGTCAGCGACGTGGGCGTCGGCGCGCTGCTGGCGGTCACCGCCGTGCGCGGAGCCGCGCTGAACGTCCGCATCAACCTGCCGTACCTGGCGGACGACGACCCGCTTCGTGACGACGCGGACGCCCAGCTCCAGGCCCTCCTCGACAGGATCGATGAGCGGGAGCGCGACGTGCGCAACGCGGTCGAGGCGCGGCTGGCGTGACTGCTCGGTTGCTCGACGGTCGGGCCCTTGCCAACCAGCTGCGCGACGAGCTCCGGCGGCGCGTCGAACGGCTCGCCGCCGGTGCGACGGGCGCGCCGCGGCTCGCCATCCTCGGCGACGGCGCCAACGAGGGGGCCGCGCTGTACGCGGCCAGCCTGGAGCGCGCGGCCAGCCGCGTCGGGATCGGCACCGACCTGCGCCTCGGCGCCCAGGGATCGATCGAACGCGACATCGAGCAGCTCAACGCCGATCCGACCGTCGCCGGCATCGTCATCGCGCAGCCCTTCGCGGATCCCGTCGAAGGTCGGCGCCTGGTCCAGCATGTCGATCCCGCCAAGGACGTCGACGGCGCCACGCCGACAAACGCCGGCTGGCTGGCCCGCGGGGAACCGGCGTTCGTGCCGGCCACCGCGCTCGCGGTCATCGCACTGCTGGAGGCCTACGACGTGCCGATCGCCGGCCAGCGCGCCGTGATCGTCGGCCGCTCGGCGGTCGTCGGTCGTCCCGTTGCCTCGCTCCTGCTCGCTCGCGACTCGACCGTCGTGATCTGCCACCGCTCCACCCGCGACCTGGCCCGCGAGACGCGCGCGGCTGACCTCCTCGTCGCCGCGGCCGGCGTGCCCGGCCTGATTCGCGCCGAGATGGTGAATCCGTCGGCGACCGTCATCGACTGCGGCATCAACGCCACCGATGGCGGCATCGTCGGCGACGTCGACACGGCGGCAGTCGCGGCGATGGTCGAGGCGATCAGCCCGGTGCCGGGAGGCGTCGGCCCGGTGACCCCGATGATGGTGCTGCGTCAGACGGTCGAGGCGGCCGAGCGAGCGAGCAGCAGCTCCGCGTAACGGATCGCGTCCTCGATCGACATGATCCCGGCGCGGTCGCGCGGGCCGCGCCGTCGATACAGGTCGCGCAGCATGCAGAAGCGCTCGAAGAGCTGTCGGTCGTGAGCGTGGGCGGTCATGTCGCCATGGTGACGTCCGGGGATCCGTCGCCGGTATCGGCTCAGCGATGCGGCCGGCGTCATTCCCCGGACACCAGGTGTCGCGCAGCCGACACCTGGTGCGTCGCGTCCACCCTTGTCGACCGAGAGTGGCAGGCCGACCCTGAGCGCATTCGCGCGCCAACCGGTGCGACGAGCACGAGGGTGGTGCGCCCCACGACCGAGGAGGTACCGAGGAGGTACGGCATGGCGAACGAGCAATTCACGATCGACCTTGGAGATCAGCAGGCCGTCCTCGTCACCGACGACGACGCGTGGCTGCGGGAGAAGCTGCGGCAGGAGCCGGGTGCGACGCGCATCCGCGTGCGGTACGACGAGGATGAGGTCGAGGGTCACCGCTATGGCGCGGGCCTCGGCGTGCGCGTCATCGCGGACGACCTCGACACGGAGGGGCACGCGATCGCGCTCCACTTCCCGAGCCGAGAGGAGGCCGACGCCTTCCGCAAGCGGCTCATGCTGACCGGCGTGCTGGCCGGCACCGTCGCCCTCGGCGGCGTGGCCGGCATCGGCCTGGCCAACATGTCGGCGCCCGACGCCGGGACTTCGGGCGCGGTCACGCAGAGCGCCGTCAGCGGCAGCGACTGGAGCCAGGTGGAGCGTCCGCCGGCAGCCATCGACGTCACGCCGGGCAGTGCCTGGACGCCGGACGAGCGGCAGGACACGACCAGCAGCTCGGCCTCGTCCGACGCGGACGAGGGACCGATGCTGAAGGGCGGTCCGATCCCCCGCTGAGCTACTGCGGCTCGGTCGCCGATGTGACGATCATGTCCTCCATCGGCACCGAGCCGTCGATGAACCCCAGCCGCTGCATCGTGGCGTAGCCCGACGTCCACAGGTCGGCGTCGATGGCGCCATCCGCAAACCCGTCACCGGCCCACAGCTCGGTGGTCGCGTCGAGCACGGCGCGCGCGACGTCTGGGTCTTCCGCGACGGTCGGCACTGCCTCCTCGGCGGCCGTGAATCCGAGCTCCGGATCATCGATGACCGCACGCTGGGCCGCGGCCGTGGCCTCGACGAATGCCCGCACCAGGTCGGGATCGCCGGCCAGCAGATCGTCACCGACGATGATCCCCGGACCCGGCAGCGGCGCGACGTCGTCGAGCGTGAGCAGGTCGACGTCGGTGCCACGCGCCTCGAGCCGCAGCGGCTCGTTGTTGCGGAAGCCCGTGATGAGGTCCACGTCGCCGTTCGAGAGCCCGTCGACCTGGTTGAACTGCGGATACTCTCGGATCGTGATGTCGTCCGGCGTCAGGCCGCCGGCATCCAGCAGTGCGAGGAGCGCATGCCACGATGACCCGAACTGGCCCGGCGTGCCGATGGTCAGCCCGGCGAGGCCGGCCGGATCGGCGGGCACCGATCCCGTCTCGCCGATGAGTGCCACCGGGAAGCGCTGGTACAGCGTCGAGGCGTATCGGATGGGGATGCCCGACGTGCGTGCGATCATCACATCGGTCGCATCGGCCACACCGAACTCCGCCTGTCCATCCGCGACCAGGCGCTGAACGTCGGGCGCCTGCTTGTGCTCGATCGTCACCTCGAGGCCGGCATCGGCGTAGTAGCCCTCCTGCTGCGCGACGTAGAAGGGCGCGAACTGCACGTCCGGCCGGAACCCGAGCAGCAGCGTGACCGGCCGCAGCGCGGTCGGGGACTCGGTGGCCGCCGGCGCCTGGCATGCCACCAGGAGCACGGCGAGGAACAGGGTCGCGAAGCGCGACATCGACATCGGTCTTCCTTTCACTGGCTGACGAGACGGCGCTCGACGGCGACGACCAGCCCGTAGAAGACGAGGCCGATGACGGCGAGCGTGGTGAGGGCAACGAACATGAGCGGGGTGTCGAAGAGTCCCTGGTTGGCGATGTTGATGAGCACGCCGAGCCCGGTGCCGGCGCCGGCCCATTCGGCCACCACCGCGCCGATGACGGCGAGCGTGACGCCGACGCGCAGGCCGCCGAAGAGCACCGGCAGGGCGGAAGGGATCTCGAGCAGCCGCGTCCGCTGCGAGCCGCTGGCGCCGAGGCTGCGCAGCATCTCGGACAGCAACGGATCGGTCGACCGGATGCCGACCATGGTGGCGATCGCGATCGGGAAGAAGACGATCAGCGCGCAGATGACGACCCGCGCCAGCAGGCCGCCGCCGAACCAGATGTCGAGCAGCGGGGCGAGCGCCAGGATCGGGACCGCCTGCGCGGCCACGATGTAGGGAGACAGGACGCGCTCGACGAGGACGCTCTTGCCCAGCGCGGTACCGGTGACGATGGCCGCCGTCGCCCCCACCGCGAAGCCGAGGACGATCTCGAGCAGGGTCACCGCGGTGTGCTCCCAGAGCAGTCCCGAGCCGATGGCGCGCGCGCCGCGCTCCACCACCGCCTCCGGCGGCGGGAGGATGTAGTCCGGATATCCCCCGACCACGGTGGCCAGCTTCCAGACCGCCAGGAAGGCCACCAGGCTGAGCAGCGCGCCGCCGATGCGCCTCATGCCGCGCCCGCCTGCTCGGCCCACGGCCGCAGCTCGACGGCGTGCGCCGCGGCAAGGACCTCGCGAATCTCGGCCGCGATCTCCGCCGCGCGCGGATCTCCGAGCATCTCCGCCGGCCGCGGTCGGGGCAGGTCGACCGGCACGACGCGCGCCACGCGGCCGGGGCGAGGCGTCATGACGGCAACCCGGTCGCCCAGCGCCACGGCTTCCGGGACGCTGTGGGTCACGAGCGCCACCGTCCGTCGCCGCTCGAGCCAGAGCCGTTGCAGCTCCGCGTCGAACGTCTCGCGGGTGAGGGCGTCGAGCGCGCTGAACGGCTCATCGAGGAGCAGGACCGATGGATCGGTGATGAGCGCGCGGGCCAGCGCAGCGCGCTGCGCCATGCCTCCGGACAGCTCGCGTGGCCGCAGGTCCGCCGCGGCGGCGAGGCCCACGCGCTCGAGCGCCGCCGCCGCGCGCTCGCGGCGAGTTGCCACCGGTACCCCCGCCAGCTCGAGCGGCAGGGCGACGTTGTCGATGGTCGAGCGCCACGGCACGAGACGAGGCTGCTGGAACGCGAGGCCGACGCGCGGGTCGCCCGGTCGTGCCGGGGCACCACCCACCGTGACGCGTCCGTCATCGGCAGCCAGGAGTCCGGCCAAGAGCCGCAGGAGCGTGCTCTTGCCACAGCCGTTCGGGCCGATGATCACCGTGAACGAGCCAGCCGGGATCTCGAGCGAGCAATGCTCGAGCGCGGTCAGCGGCCCCGACGGCGTCGCGAAGCGCAGCGCCACGTCGTCGATCGACAGATCGAGCCCGCTACTGGTCGTGGATGCCATGGCGCTCTCCGGCTGTGGATCGCCCACGGGGCATCACCGACACCGCGCGACGCGGCCAATGACGGGCGCGTCGGCGCAGAGCGCGGTCGCCTTCTCCCTTCCGGACTATGACCGTCGGCCCTGTCTGCCCCGGCTGGCGCCGGGGGTCAGGTCGGCCGCATCGGCCCAGGATTCAACCTGATGGGCCGATGCGGTTCGCGGGCTGGCTCACCGTTGCGAGCCGACCGCCGGTGGGGACTTTCACCCCGCCCCGAAGACGATGGATGGTTCGATTGACGCCGATGCTGTCACCGTCGGGCCGCCCGGTCAACCGGCCGTCACGCGCCAGCCGTTCGCTTCGCCCGCCACCAGCGGACGACGAAGTACGCGACCAGCACGAGGACCACGGCGTAGACGACGTACTCCCACGGCTTGAGGGCGGCCTCGATCTGCGGGTAGTTCTCGCCGACCACGTAGCCCGCCCCGATCAGCGCGGCATTCCACGGGAGCGATCCAAGCGCGCTGAAGAGCAGGAATCGACCCATCGGCATGCGGCCGATGCCCGCCGGATAGCTCACGAAGGTCCGCACCAGTGGGACCATCCGGCCGAAGAAGACCGCGGCGTTACCCCAACGCGCGAACCAGCGCTCGGCCCGATCGAGATCCGAGTCGCCGATGCCGACGTAGCGGCCGTATCGATCCAGCAACGGCCGGCCGCCCCAGGCGCCGATGTAGTAGCCGACCACCGCGCCCACGAGGCTGCCGAGCGTGGCCAGCAGCACGGCCAGGGGGATGTTCCAGGCCAGCCCGGTGAGCGGCTCGACGACGGATGGGTCCGCGGCCGATTGGCTGACCTTCCAGCCGGCCATCGGCAGGATCACTTCCGACGGGATGGGAGCGACGATCGTCTCCAGCGCGACGGCCACGGCGACGCCGACATAGCCGACGGCGTCGTACATCTGGAGGATGAACGGGATGACCTCGCGGTCGATGAAGTCGAGCAGGCTTTCAGCCCTCGCGTCGCTGCGCGGGCGCGGCGGGCGTCACGCTCGAGGCAGGCGCAGGTGCCGCGCGGCGTGGCACGGCGACGCGCCGGGGCTGTGCGGCCCGCCGGGCGCGCTCCGCCGAGCGCGCTCGCTCGTCGACCTGGAGCACGTGGATGGCGACGAGGATCGCCACCAGCGCCCCGCCGGCCATCCAGCCGCCGAGCACGTCGATCGGGTAGTGCGCCTGGAGGTAGATCCGGGTGAGGCTGATGGCGCCGATGAAGACGATGGCGACGACATATGCGATCTCGCCCTGGCGCCGGTCATGGGCGAGCCGCGCCACGCAGAAGGCGGCGATGCCGTAGAGGGCCGTCGCCCGCAGGGCGTGGCCTGCCGGGAAGTCGGCGATGTCGTCGAGGCCGACGTTGTTGATGTTGAACATGGCGCTCACGAGGGCCGGGAGACTGATCGCCTCGGACGAGGTGAAGTACTTGAGCGCCCACTCCATCGGGAAGCAGAGCGTGCCGAGGGCGAGCAGCAGCGCGAGATCGCGCCGGCCACGGCTCAGCGCCAGGAGTCCCAATGCCGCAAAGGCCAGCGCCACGAACCAGCCGCTGCCGAAGGCGCTGATGCCAACGATGAGCGTCTCGATGGGCGGAAGGGTCGTCTGAACCCAGCCGTGCACTGCGGGCACGACGGTCCCCATCAGCCACTCCTCGGGAGCGGTCGACACGGTCGTGCGCTTGAGCATCACCAGCCAGAACAGGGCGGGCAGGATGCAGACGCTGACCAGGAATGCCACCGCGGGGCTGGGAACGGCTCCGCCGAGGCGGTGCTCGGCCTCGTCATGGACGACGAGGCGGCTCATGAGGTCCGGCAGCCGTCGCACGGTGCGTAGTATAGGGACCGATGCCGCCGCTACCGCTGACCGGTCGGGACCTCACCATCGACAACGTGATCGAGGTCGCACGCGGTCGAAGAGCGGTCGGGCTCGACCCCGCGGCGGCTGACCGGATGCGGGCTTCACGCGCGGTGATCGAGCGCCTCGTGGCCGATGGCGCCACCGCGTACGGCGTCACGACGGGCTTCGGCGACCTGGCCGACGTCCGGATCGACCCGTCGCAGACCGCCGAGCTCCAGCGCAACCTGGTGCGCTCGCACGCCGCGGGCGTCGGTGCACCCCTCCCCGACGAGGTGGTGCGGGCGATGCTCGTCCTCCGCGCGAATGCGCTGGCGGTTGGCCTATCCGGCGTGCGCGTCGAGGTCGTCGAGCTGCTCATCGGCATGTTGAACGCCGCCGTGCACCCCGTCGTCCCCTCCCGCGGCAGCCTCGGCGCATCCGGCGACCTGGCGCCGCTCGCGCACATCGCGCTCGTGCTCATCGGCGAGGGTGAGGCGTCCGTCGATGGTGCTGGTCTCGGCTCGGGAGCCGATGCGCTGCAGCGTGCCGGCCTCGTGCCGGTGGCACTCGAGGCCAAGGAGGGCCTCGCCCTCCTGAACGGGACGCAGCTCATGGCCGGTATCGGCGCGCTGGCCCTCCACGACGCGCAGCGCCTGGCGCTCATCTCGGACGTCATCGGCGCAATGAGCCTGGAGGCGATGCTCGGCACCGCGGCCGCCTTCGCCGAGGAGCTCGTCGCGGCCCGTCCGCATCCCGGGCAGGTCGCGGCCGCCAGGCACCTCCGCGAACTGCTCGATGACAGCGAGATCGGCTCGTCGCATGCCGCCAGTGGCCACAAGGTCCAGGACGCCTACAGCCTGCGCTGCATGCCGCAGGTGCATGGTGCGGCCCGCGACGCCCTGGTGGAGCTCGGCCGCGTGCTCAGCGTCGAGATCAACGCGGCGACCGACAATCCGCTCGTCTTCCCCGATGGCCGAGTCGTGTCCGGCGGCAACTTCCACGGCGAGCCGCTGGCCCTGGCGCTCGACTACGCCGTGATGGCGGTCGCGGAGCTGGCCTCCATTTCGGAGCGGCGGACGGCGCGCCTGGTGGATGCTCATCTGTCGGGCCTGCCCGCATTCCTGGCGGAGCGGCCCGGGGTGGAGAGCGGCCTCATGATCGCCCACTACACGGCAGCAGCCCTCGTCAACGAGCTCCAGGGGCTGAGCCATCCGTCGTCGGTCGATACCATCCCGACGAGCGCGAACCAGGAGGACCACGTGAGCATGGGCGGGACGAGTGCCCTTCGTCTCCGCGAGGCGGTCGACCGTGCGGAGCAGGTGCTGGCGATCGAGGCGCTGTGCGCCGCGCAGGGCCTCGACTTCCGGGCGCCGCTCCGTCCCGGGGCCGGCGTCGCGGCAGCTCACCGGCGGATTCGCGAGCGCGTCGCGCATGCGGCGAGCGACCGCCCTCCGGCGCCCGACATCGCGGCGATCCGAGAGCTGATTCATGCCGGCGACCTGCTGGCCAATCCCGCAACCGCGCGCGCGCATGGCTGAGCTCGAGTTCCGGTTGCTCGACGCCGCGACCTTCGACGACATCCCCGAACCGGCGCAGCCGGGCGCCCGCTGCCAGACCTGCGACTACTGGGAGCGCCTGGATGGCGGGCGTGAGGCTCCCGCTGCTGACGCCCCGGATCGGACGGCGCGAGCCACGCTCAAGCGTGAACGGCTGCTCGGCGGCCGCGCCGCCGGTGGGGCGCTGGCCATGGTCGCGGTGCGGGCGGACGCCGTGGAGGTTCGCGTCACCGGCTACGCGCAGTTCGGCCCGTTGAGCGCCTACCCGCGCGCGCAGTCGATTCGCGAACGGTATGCGCAGCTGCCCGAGTCGCCAGCTCCCTGGGTCGTGACCTGCCTTCAGATTCACGGCGCCCCGGACGCCGAGGCGCGCCTGGCCGATGGCGTGGCATTGCTCGAGGCGGTATGCGACGAGCTCGATCGCCGCGGCATCATCGCCGTCGAGGCGTATCCCGAGGGC
>DASVDT010000002.1:0-8138 GCA_036380955.1 Candidatus Limnocylindria bacterium
TCCTCGACGACGGCCGCAGCCGTGTCCTCTTGGGTCAGTACTTGCGGCAACGCGACAATAAGCCCTAGACGCTTCTGGAGGTACACCGTCGGCTTGGCAGGCCGCAGCTTGTATCTGCCACTCGTCCCCGCCTCCTGAGCACAAAAGAGCCGCTCCACCCGGAGGCAGAGCGGCTCTCGGCTTACGCTGAACGGGGAAGCCGCCCTCTCTCACGAGACAGCGGCTTCGCCTGATCGAAGGCTGCAAGCGATGGGCCTATCTCACCGCGTCAAACACCCTGCGGTACTCGGCCACGGCCAGTTCAGCGGCAGCCGAACGGCCATAGCGGGCGAGCATCGCCGCGTCCTTCCAGCCGCCGATCGCCATGAGCGACGTAGCCGACATGCCCTCTCGCTGACCTCGGTGCGCGAAGGTGTGCCGGAAGCGGTGCGGGTGTAGCCCGACCACCCCGGCCTGACGCCCACGCCTCTCGACCACCTGGAGGATGCCCGAGTCACTGAGCCGCCCACGCTTTCCGAGCCACAGCCACGGGAGAGCGGCATGGAAGTGCGAGTGACGCACGCGCAGGTACTTGTCCAGCGCTGCGACCGCTTCGCGGCTGAGCGGCACGACGCGGTCGCGCTTACCTTTGCTGGTCTCTCCGCGCAGGAGGATGAGCCCGGCTCCATCGAGGTGAAGGTCGCTCACCGTCAACCCGGCGAGCTTGCCTCTCCGCATCCCGGTGTCAGCCAGGAGCCGCAGGAGCGCGGCGTCGCGCCGGTCGTCAAAGGTGCGCCCAGCGCACGCCTTGTACAGCCTCTCTAGCTGCACGTCGGTGAGCACCTTCGGCGCTTCTTCGACGACCCGAGGTGCCTTCATGCGCTCCATCGGGCTGCGCTTGATCTCGTCCTCGTACACAAGCCAGTTGAAGAACGTCCGCAGCGTGCGGAACGCGATGGACACCGTGGCTGACTTATGGCCGGTCTCGCCTGAGCGGTTGTTGGCCGCGTCGTGCTGTAGCCAGTCGATGTACGCCTCGACGTGCTCCCGGCGAATGGCGCCGACATCGGTCGGCATTCCCAGTCCGCGCAGCCAGCCGGCGAACACGGTCAGTCGTGGCACATAAATGCGGTCCAGCGTCTGTTCGGCCAGTTCGGTGCGTCGAGTGCGTCGGTATGACTCGATGGCCGCTTCGAGCTCAAAGCCTGTTCGCGTGGCGACGGTCATCGCACACCTCCGCATCCCGCATGGCCGCAGCCACCGCAGAAGCCGCCTGAGTTGCACTCGCAAGGGCACGGCCCAACGGGACGCCTGATCCATTGTTCGGTCAGGCATCGAGCGGTGGCGTCCGCGGCCTCTCGTGTGTCGCGCTCGGCGACAACCTTTCCGGCGAGCTTCTCGATGACCACGTGCTTGCGCAGGCGGGCGTTGTACGCGACGAGGTACGGCGCTTCGACGCTCGTCACTTCGCCGCCGCCTTCCGAGTCCGCTTGGGAGCTGCGCTCTCGCCAATCTCCTCCAACGGAGCGGCCTTCCTCGCCTTCGCGTTGGCCCGGGCCTTGGGCGCGGGCTTCGCCTTGGCAGCCTTTGCGGCTCGTTGCTCAGCCTGCCACGCCTTCACTCCGGCCAGTGCTGCGGCCTTCTCCTTCTTGCTCATGGCGTCCCAACGCGCCTTGTTCTGCTGTCGCATTCGCTCGCTCAACGCGGCCCGGTCCTCGTCGGTGAGGGATGCGCGCCACTTCGCCAGCGAGGCGGCGAGCTTCGCCTTCTGCGCCTTCGACAGCGGCTTGCGCCGGTGGCCGCGCTTCCCCTTGTCCGGTACGATGCCTGTCTCGGTGGTGGTAGCCACGATGGACTCCTTCTGCTGCGCCCCCGGCCTCCTTCAACCGGACCGGGGCTTACGCTGAAGAACCATCGCGCTACCGCCATCGGAAGCGAAAGCAAGCGATCGTGCACGACCGGAACACGAATTTCACGTGGGTAGATTCAGCGTCGGCCCACACGAGAGCGACATTGCTTGCCAAGCGCCGGTAGCTCAGTGGATAGAGCGTCGGCCTCCGGAGCCGAAGGTCGCAGGTTCGAATCCTGTCCGGCGCGCCAGCCCTCTTCTGCATTGCAGGTCGGACGCTATGATGGCGCCGACTTGCGCCGCCACCGCCGCCGATTGAGCGGGTCCGGGGGAGCCCCGATGGACGGCCCAGACTGCTGCCGCGACGATCCACCGCGCGGCCATGGAGGAGGAACATTGAAGCACCTGCGACTTCTTGCAGTGCTCGTCACGATGATGGTCATCGCGACGGCCTGCGCCGGCGGCGGGGCGTCCCCGAGCGCCGATGAGGAAAGCGAAGCGCCAGCCAGCCAGGCCGCCGAGAGCGAGCCCGCCGAGAGCGAGGCGGCGGAAGTACCGGACGAGCTCGTCATCGGCTTCGTGCCGTCCAGCGAGGCAGGTCAGCTGGTCGAGGACATCCAGCCGCTGGCCGACTACCTGAGCGAGCAGCTCGGCATCCCTGTCAAGGGCACCGTCACCAACGACTACACCGGCCTCGTCACCGCCATGGAGACCGGCCAGGCGCAGATTGCGGCGCTGCCGCCGTACGGCCTCATCCAGGCCATCGACCGCGCCGACGCCGAGGTCATCCTCCAGTCGGAGCGCTTCGGCTCCGGCACGTACCACACGCAGTTCTTCACAAATAACCCGGACAAGTACTGCACCATTTCCGAGCCGGAGGAGAACACGCGCGTCGTCGAGGACGAGGACGTGACCTACCTCAACTGCAACGGCACGGCTCGCGAGAACGACGAGACGCCGGAGGGCCCGGTCGGCCTGGAGGCGCTGGAGAATCTCGGGGAAGGCACCACGATGTCCTTCGTGGAGCAGACCTCTGCCTCGGGCTACATCTTCCCGGCCACCGTGCTCATCGCGAACGGCATCGATCCCGAGAGCGACATCGAGCCGATCTTCCCGGGCAGCCATGACGGCTCCGTCATCGCCGTGTGCGAGGGCGACGCCGAGGTCGGCGTCAGCTTCGACGACGCACGCACCGTCGCCACGACCGACTGCGACGTCGCGAGCAACGTCGTCGTCTTCGCCTACGGCCCGGAGATCCCGAACGACGGCGTCGCCGTCGCCGGCTCGCTGCCCGATGATCTGAAGACGCAGATCAAGGACGCGCTGATGGCCTACGCGGAGACCGAGGACGGCGCCGCGGTGCTCGATTCGATCTACCAGATCACGGCCTTCACCGAGCCCAACCTCGATGCGCTCGAGCTCGTCCGCCAGGCGGTCGACGAGCTTGGCTACGAGGGCTAAGCGACAGTCGAGAGGCGGGCCCGCCATGGGCCCGCCTCTTTTCGCATCCACACCATGATTCGGTTCGAGAACGCATCGGTCACCTACCCCGGCGGCGTCCACGCACTCAAGAACTTCACGCTCGACATTCCCGACGGCGAGATGATCGTCATCGTCGGGCTCTCCGGCGCCGGCAAGTCAACCCTCATTCGCGCCATCAACGGCCTCGTGCCGCTGACCGGCGGCGACGTCACCATCGACGGCGTCAGCGTCCGCAGGGCGAGCCCGCGCCGGCTGCGCGAGATCCGCTCGAAGATCGGCATGATCTTCCAGACCTTCAACCTGGTGAAGCGGACATCGGTGCTGAACAACGTGCTCATGGGACGGCTGCACACCACGGGCACGCTTCGCTCGCTCATCGGCTGGTACAGGCCCGAGGACGTCGAGATCGCGATGCGGGCGCTGGAGCGCGTCGACATCGTCGAGAAGGCCTACGTCCGCGCCAGCAACCTGTCCGGCGGTCAGCAGCAGCGCGTCGGCATCGCCCGGGCACTCGCGCAGGAGCCGAAGATCCTCCTGGCCGATGAGCCGGTCGCCAGCCTCGACCCGCCGACGAGCCACGTCGTGATGCGCGACCTTCAGCGCATCAACCGCGACCTCCGCATCACCACCATCGTCAACCTCCACTTCCTCGACCTCGCCAAGCTGTATGGCGAGCGGATCATCGGCATGCGATCCGGTGAGCTCGTCTACGACGGGACCGCCGACCAGGCCGATGAGAACGTCTTCCGCGACATCTACGGGCGATCCCTCACCGCCGATGACGTGATGGGCGAGGCGACCACCGCCGCAGCCGCGGCGCTGTGACGGCCGCCGCCCAGCCCGGCCGGCGACCGGCGAAACCGCGCCCGTCCCTCGTCATTCCGATCGGCATCGTCGCGTTCCTGGTCATCACCTGGGCGTCGCTGAGCAAGGAGTTCGGCATCGGGGTCGACCTCGGCGCCCTGGCGGACAGCATCACGCGCGGCGCGGGCATCCTCGGCGAGCTCGCGAGTCCGAACTGGTCATTCGTGCCCGAGACGCTGCCGTTCATGCTCGAGACCTTCCAGATGGCCATCGTGGCGGCCGTCATCGGTTGTGGCCTCGCGCTCCCGATCTCGTTCCTGCTGTCTCGCATCACGGCGCCGAACTTCGCCACCTTCCTGGCGGGGCGCTCGGTCCTGAGCGTCGTGCGGGCCATCCCCGACATCCTGTATGCGCTGATCTTCGTGGCGTCGACCGGCATCGGCACGCTGGCCGGCATCGCGGCGCTGATCTTCTTCAACATCGGCGTCGTCGCCAAGCTCCAGTCGGAGACGATCGACGGCGTCGACCCCGGACCGATCGAGGCAGCCCGCGCCGGCGGCGCCAACCGGTCGCAGACGGTGCGCTGGGCGGTGCTGCCCCAGGTCCTGCCGAACTACGTCGCCTACTCGCTGTACACGTTTGAGCTCAACATCCGCGCGGCGACCGTCATCGGTATCGTCGGCGCCGGCGGCATCGGCAACCTGCTGTTCCGGCAGTACCGCTTCTTCAACTGGAGCAACGTGTCGGTCATCGTGATCGAGCTGTTCGTGCTGGTCATGGTCATCGAGTTCGTCTCGATCTACCTGCGGCGGAGGCTGGTGTGACCGCGGCGACCCTGACGGTCCGCCCCGAGCGCCCGTCGCACGCGAAGCGCAACCTCGCGCTCCTGCTGACCGCGCTCCTGTTCGTCTGGGCGGCGATCACGGTCGGCGTGGATCCGGCCGAGATCCTGGAGCTTCCCGCCGGCTTCGCGCTCGTCTTCTACGAGATGTTCCTCCAGAAGGGACCGGACTGGAGCTACCTGCCGAACGCCATCGAGGGCATGGTCGAATCGCTCCAGCTCGCCTGGGTCGGCACGGTCATCGGCGCCATCCTGTCGCTGCCGCTCGGCTTCTTCGGCGCGAGGAACGTCTCGAGCGGCCTCGTTTCGAACGTCATGCGCCAGGTGCTCAACGCCATCCGCGCCTTTCCCGAGATCATTCTGGCCATCGCCATCATGATCCCGATCGCCGGCCTTGGGCCGGTCGCCGGTGCCCTGGCGATCGGCCTCCACTCGGTCGGCACGCTGGGCAAGCTGACGGCCGAGGTCATCGAGGGCATCGATTCCGGGCCCGTCGAGGCAGCCCGGGCCGCGGGCGCACGATCGCTCCAGATCCAGCGCTGGGGCGTGCTGCCGCAGGTGCTGCCCGAGATCGTCGCCTTCTGGCTGTACCGCTTCGAGATCAACATCCGCGCCGCTGCCGTGCTCGGCGTCGTCGGTGCCGGTGGCATCGGCTTCAGCCTGCAGCAGACGATCGCCTTCCACCGTTACGAGCTGACCGGCACGCTCGTGATCGTCATCGTGGTCGCCACTATCGCCGTCGACACCGTCTCGGGATGGGTGCGGCGTCGCATCATCGAGGGTGCCGGAGCGAAACGCATCCATGACGAGGCGGTGGAGGAGCCGTCGCTTGCGGCCATGGGCGCGGGCAAGATCGATACCGATATCGACTAGCGTCCTCGCCGCGCGCGAATGAGCGGCACCACCTGCACCACCGCCGCGCCCGCGGCGGCCAGCAGCAGGCCGACGAGCTGGAGCGGCCCGAGCTGCTCCGCCAGGAACACGATCGCCAGGACGGCGATCTGGATGGTCATCGTGTTGTTCACGACGCTCGACTCGACCGCGGTCAGCGTGCGCAGCGTGTGGTTCCAGAGCGTGAACGCGAAGGCCGTGTTCACCAAAGCCAGCCAGCCGATGATGAGCCAGCCCGTCAGGTCCACCTGCGGAAATCCTTCGAGCGCAAGGCCCACCGCCAAGAGCGCGATCGCGCCGAAGGCCATGCTGGTCGCCGTCAGTCCGATCGAGCCGCCCAGCTGACCGATGACGTCGCGTGCCAGCCTCCGACCCAGATGCGCCGAGCTGGTCGCAGCGGCGGCGCACAGCGCGGCGGCGGCGAAGCCGAGCAGCGCATCGGATCCGATCTCGAACGGCCCGAAATAGAGCACCGCGCCCAGGGTCAGCAATGCGATGCCGGCCAGTTGCCCGATCGTCGGCCGCTCGGCGCCTTCGGCCAGCGCCACCAGCGCAACCCACATCGGGATCGACGACAGGACCAGGCTGACTGCCGTCGCCGGCAGCACCGCAAGGGCGGCGAACTGCGCCCCCTGCGCGACCGCCACGAAGAGCAGGCCGTAGATCGCGACGCGACCGATGAGGCCGGCGTTGATCGGTGCCGCCTTGTGCGCCGAGCGCATGGCGCGGATGCCGAACGGGAGGAGGATCGCCGCGGCGAGCGCGTACCGGAGGCCGGCGAAGCCCAACGGCTTCAGGTCCAGGTCATCGAGGCCGATCTTGATCAGCACCCACGATGTCGACCAGAGGAAGGTGACGAACAGTGCCTGGAGAACCGCCATTGCGTGCTGGCGGCCGGTGCGCGGGGCAGCGATCATCGGCTCAGTCAAAGCCGGCCACCTTATCACCTCGTCCCGCGGCGAGGCCCGCCAAGCGTCGGCTGACCGTGCCAAGTCCCCGACATGCCGGTCGGGCGCCGATTGGAGCGACGCACATCGATACATCGGTCCAATCGCGCCCGGAGGTGCGGCCAGGCGCGATCCATCCGATTCATCGGCGCACCCTGAGCGTGGACCGCTCCTCCAGGCGATGATCGTGCGCGGCCCACACCGATACATCGGTCCAATCGCGCCCGGAGGTGCGGCCAGGCGCGATCCATCCGATTCATCGGCGCACCCTGAGCGTGGACCGCTCCTCCAGGGAGCCCCCGTGCGCTGCCGTGGGTCCAGACGCCCAGCATGCGACCCGAACGGGCAGCCGAGCGCAGTGGCCGTGGCATGATCGGCGCGTGCAGGAGATCAGCGCCGCCTCCACCCTCCTCCGTCGCGACCGGCTCGCGCGCGAGGCCGAGGAGGAGCGCCTCAGTCCGGCGGCCACCCGCTCCACTCAGTCCCGCGGCCGCGAGCGACCAGAACCACCAGACGAGTTCCGCACCGCCTTCGAGCGCGATCGCGATCGGATCATCCATTCGAAGGCGTTTCGCCGCCTGAAGCACAAGACCCAGGTCTTCCTCAACCCCGAGGGCGACCATTTCGTCACCCGCCTGACCCACACCATGCAGGTCACGCAAGTGGCGCGATCGCTGGCCAATGCGCTCGCGCTGAACGAGCCGCTGGCCGAGGCGATCGCGCTGGGGCACGACGTCGGCCATTCGCCATTCGGCCATACCGGCGAGGATGCCCTCAGCCCCTACTTCGACCCCGACGAGTGGCACCACGCCGCGCAGTCGGTCCGTATCTACGAGGTGCTCGAGGATGCCAACCTGACCTGGGAGGTGCGCGACGGCATCCGTGCCCACTCCTGGCGGATCACCCCGCCGCCCGCCACGCCCGAGGCGTTCTGCGTCCGCTTCGCCGATCGTATCGCCTACCTGGCGCACGATGCGCTCGACGCGATCCGCGCCGGCGTCCTGGACCGAGACGCGTTCGCGCCCGCCATCCTCGAGCGCTTCGGCGAGCCGGGCAAGGAGTGGATCAACACCATGATCAATGCCGTCATCGACGAGTCGCTGCGCACCGGCGCCGTGCGCATGGACGACGAGACACTCGCCGTCATGAACCAGTTGCGCGACTTCATGTTCGACAACGTCTACCAGTCGGCGGATCAGCAGCGCCAGCAGCGGCGAGCCATCGCCGTCATCCGCGACCTGATGGACTGGCACCTCGAGCACCCCGAAGAGATCCCGGACTCGTACCGCCAGGACGAGGCCTCAGCCCAGACGCAGGCGGCCGATTACATCGCCGGCATGACCGA
>DASVDT010000003.1:0-5400 GCA_036380955.1 Candidatus Limnocylindria bacterium
CCAGGCTCGTCCTCGGGGTCGCGGCGCTGGCGCTGGCCTTCGGCCCGGCCGTCCCGGCGCGCGCAGCGGTGCTCTGGACGCTGACCGCGTCGCCGCTGACCGTGCAGGCCGGCGCGCAGACGACGTTCCAGCTGCGCGCGACGCTGACGCTGCTGGGCGAGATCCGCTGCGTGGTCGTGACGGTGCCGGAGGCGTTCACCGTCCACGGCGCCGCCGTGGTCGGGTCGAACGCGGGCGACGGCTGGACCCGGCAGGTCTCCGGCAACACCGTCCGCGTCCTGCCGACGAGCGGCGGGGATCGGCTCCGCTCGATCGGCCACTACGTCGACTTCACGATCACCGCGACCGCGAACGCGCCGGGCTCGCTGGCCTGGGCCTCGAACGCCTATGCCGACGGGAACTGCGGCGGAGCCGGGTCGCTGCTCAGCGTGCCGCCCGTCGTCCTCGTCGTCGGTCCCGCGGTGACGCCGACGCCCGTGCCGACGTCGCCACCCGTGCCGACGCCGCCACCACCACCGTCGCTGTCGCCACTACCGTCGCTTTCGCCCCTCCCGACACTGCAGCCCCTGCCGTCGCTGCTGCCCACCCCGCGACCGACGCCCCGACCGACGCCAGCGCCGGGAGGCTCTCCGGAAGCGACGCCACGGCCGACCTCGCGTCCGACGCCGACGCCCGAGCCGTCATCGTCGGCCGAGGACGGCTTCAGCGTGACGCCACGGCCGAGCGCGTCGGACGATCGGCCGCCGTCATCGGGCGGCCAGGCGGGCGGGGGGAGCCCGGGGGATTCCTCGGGTACGGGCCGGCTGCTCGCCGAGCCGCCGGCCGGCGACGAGGGTCAGGCGGCGGCGCCGGTGCCGATCGAGCTCGGCGCGCTCGGCATCGTCGCGTCGGTCGACGTCTGGATCATGCCCGGGCTGCTGCTCGGCGTGCCCGGTCTGCTGGTGATGGTCTTCGTGCTGCTCCAGGCAATCGGTGCCCTGGCCTGGGTGCCGGCGATCCGCCGGCTGCGCGGCGAGGAGCAGCCGATCAGCTGATCGGCGTGTCCTGGTCCCAGTCCTCGAGGACCTTGCGCACGTCGGCCATGAAGGAGCCGACCTGCGCGCCGTCGAGGACGCGATGGTCGAACGAGCAGGTCATGTTCATCATGTGCCGGATGGCGATGACATCGTCGCCGTCGACCTCGATGACGCGCGGCCGCTTGACGATCGCCTCCATCGAGAGGATCGCCACCTCGGGGGCATTGATGATCGGCATGCTCGTCACCGATCCGAACCAGCCGGTGTTGTTCACCGTGAACGTTCCGCCCTGGAGCTCGTCCAGGCGCAGCTTCCCGGCGTGCGCCCGCGATGACAGGTCGCGGATGCGGGCGTTCACGCCGCTGATGCTGAGCTGATCGGCGTTGTGGATGACCGGCACGATCAGCCCGTTGTCGACCGCCACGGCGATGCCGATGTTCATCGCCTGCTTGACGATGACCTTGTCCTCGGCGAACTGGCTGTTCACGTTCGGGTGCTTGCGCAGCGTCTCCGTCGCGGCCTTGACGACCACGGCGACGTAGCTCAGCGACGCTCCCTCGCGCGCCTTGAAAGCCATGTTGTTGGCCTCGCGCCACTTCACGACGTTGGTCATGTCGACCTCGATCACGGTGTACGCGTGAGGGACGGTCTGCTTGACCTGCGTCATCTTGCGGGCGATGGCCTTGCGCATCTGCGACAGCGGCACCTCGGTGTCGCCAGCCGCCGCAGTGGGTGATGGTGCCGGCGCGGGTGCGGCGGACGGGGCGGCGGCTGCGGTCGCAGGCTGCGCAGCCGGAACGGCCTGGGCCTGGGCCGCCGGCGCGGTCGCGGCGGCGGGTGCCTGTGGTGCGGCCTGGGGACCCTTCTCGATGAAGGCCAGCACGTCCTCGCGTGTGACGCGGCCGCCCGCGCCCGAGCCGCTCAGCTGGGCAACGTCGATGCCGTGCTCTCGGACGAGCCGGCGCACGGCGGGGGTCATGCGTGAGGTGGCGTCGCCGTTTGCTCCGGCGGGCGATTGCGTCGCAGCCTGTGGGTGCGCGGCGACCGACGGCGCCTGCTCCTGCTGCGCGACCGCCTCAGCACCGGCATCGGCGGCGGTCTCAGCCTGCGCGGGCTGCGTCGGTGGCTCAGGCTCGGCCGGTGGAGCCTGGCTGGGCGCGGCCTCGGCGGCCTGCATGGGCGCGGGGGGCGCTTCCGCCGCCGTCTCCGCAGGGGTGTCCGCCGGCGCGTCAGCCGCAGCTCCGGCGCCATCGGCGTCGATCTCGGCGACTGCCGTGCCGACCGCGACCGTCTCCCCGTCCGGAATGAGGATCTTCGTGATGGTCCCGGCGACCTCCGCCGGCACCTCGGCGTTCACCTTGTCGGTCACGACCTCGAACAGAGGGTCGTACTGCTCGACCGTGTCGCCTTCCTTGACCAGCCAACGCTCGATCGTCCCTTCGGTGACCGACTCGCCCAGCTGGGGCATCTTGATCGTCGTTGCCATGTCAGCGGCTCCCGTTCGTGCTCATGAATGCGGCGGTGCCGCGGTCGGATTGCCAGTCGCCATTGTGGCCCACCGCCCGCCTCGGCGCGAGTGCGGCAGATGCTCGATCCGGTTCAGTACGCGGCCAGGGCGCGAGCGGCCTCCACGACGCGCGCCGGCCCGATCATGAACCAGTCCTCGAGAACGTGGTGGTACGGCACCCCGGGCACGTCCGGCCCGGCGAGCCGGGTGACGGGGCCGTCGAGATGCTCGAATGCCCGCTCGCCGATCTCGGCCGCGATCTCCGCGCCGAATCCGCCGAAGCGGTTCGCCTCGTGCACGACGAGCGCCTTCCCGGTCTTCGCGACCGAGCCGATGATCGCGTCGACGTCGAGCGGCCGCAACGTGCGGAGGTCGATCACCTCGGCCTCCACGCCGTCGTCACGCGCGAGCGTCTCGGCCGCCTCGAGGACGACGGTGCGCATGAAGCCGTAGCAGAAGATCGAGAGGTGCTTGCCCTCGCGCGCGACCGTTGCCTTGCCGATCGGCACGACCGTGTCGCCATCGGGCACCTGCCCCTTGAAGAGCCGATACGTCTTCTTGTGCTCGAAGAACATGACCGGGTCGGGATCGCGGATGGAGGCCTTCAGCAGGCCCTTGGCATCGGCCGGCGTGCCGGGCGCGACGACCTTGAGGCCGACCGTCGACGTGAAGTACGTCTCGTTCGACTGCGAGTGGTACAGCGCGCCGTGGACGCCGCCGCCGTACGGCATGCGGATCACCATCGGGGCGCTGAAGGCGCCGTTCGAGCGGTAGTGGATGCGGCTGATCTCGGAGACGATCTGGTTGAAGGCGGGGTACACGAAGTCGGCGAACTGCATCTCGGCGATGGGGCGAAGGCCGTACACGGCCGCACCCATCGCAGCGCCGGCGATCATGCCCTCGGTCAGTGGCGTGTCAAGCACGCGCTTGTCGCCGTACTTCGCCCACAGTCCCTCGGTCGCGCCGAAGACGCCGCCCTTTCGACCGACGTCCTCGCCCAGGACCATGACCCGGTCGTCGCGCTCCATCTCCTCGTCCATGGCGGAGCGGATCGCCTCGAGGATGTTCTGCTCGGCCATCAGTGGCTCCCTCCCTCGATCGGCGCGAGCGGGGTAGCCGTCCCTCCGCCGGGGATCGGATCCGCGTAGACACGCTCGTGGGCGTCGTCCGCGGTGGGCTCCGGACGCGCCTCGGCCCGCTTCGAGGCCTCGTTGACCTCGGCCTTCACGTCGGCGCGAAGCTGGTCGTCGCGCTCGTCGGTCAGGATGCCCGCGGAGCGCAGCTCGTTGGCGAACATCGGGATCGGGTCGCGCTCCTTGAGCGCCTCGACCTCGGCGGGGTCGCGGTAGCGGCGCTGGTCGTCGTCAGATGAGTGGGAGGTCAGGCGCACCACGCGGGCCTCGATGAGTGTCGGGCCCTCGCCGCGCCGGGCGCGATCGTGCGCCTCCCTGGCCGCGGCGTAGCAGGCGAGCACGTCGCCGCCGTCGACCACGACGCCCGGCATGCCGTAGCCGGCCGCACGGGCCGCGACCGAGCCACCGGCGACCTGGCGATCGAGAGGAACGCTGATGGCGTAGCCGTTGTTCTCGCACACGAAGATGACGGGCAGCTTGTGGACGCCGGCGAAATTCATCGCCTCGTGCACCTCGCCCTGGTTCGACGTGCCCTCCCCGAACTGGGTCATGGTGACCACGTCGTCGCCGCGCACCCAGGCAGCCATGGCGATCCCGACGGCATGGAGCACCTGGGTCCCGACCGGCGAGCTGAGCGACACGATGTTGTATGGTGCGCCGCCGTAGTGGCCGGGCATCTGACGTCCGCCGGAGCTGACGTCGTCAGCCTTGGCGAGGTGGGCGGTGATGATGTCCTCGGCGCTCATGCCGAAGGTCATGGCGCTGGCAATGGAGCGATAGAACGGCGCCATCCAGTCCTGCCCCGGGCGCATCGGCCACGAAGTCGCAACCTGCGCGCCCTCGTGGCCCTGGCCACTGATGATGAAGGCGATCTTCCCGGCGCGCTGCATCAGCCACATGCGCTCGTCGACGGCGCGGGCGAGCAGCATGGCCCGGTACATGCCGAGGACCTCGTCCTCGCTCAGCCCGAGCTCTGCGTGGCGGGGGCGGATGTCGGTCGAGGCCATCGTCTCCTCCCTCCTATACGTGGATCGGTGCGCCGTCGACGGCCAGGGCCGCCTCCGGGAGCACCTCCGGCAGCGTTGGATGGGCGTGCACGTTCATGGCGATCTCGGCGGCCGTGCCCTCCACCATCTGGGCGAAGGTCGGCTCGGCGATGAGGTCGCCGGCATGCGGACCGATGATGTGCGTCCCGAGCAGCAGACCGCTGCCGGCGTCGGCCACGAACTTGGCGAAGCCATCGATCTCGCCGACGATGGTGGCCTTGCCGAGCGCGCGGAACGGGAACGATCCC
Organism: Candidatus Limnocylindria bacterium; assembly: GCA_036380955.1. GTDB lineage: Bacteria > Chloroflexota > Limnocylindria > QHBO01 > QHBO01 > JACDBZ01. The sequence continues at coordinate 4,951 of DASVDT010000003.1, forward strand.
GTCTTCACCTCGCGCCCGGCGGCGCGGGCCTCCTCCTCCGACAGCCCGACCGATGCGATCTGCGGCCGGCAGAACGTGACCCTCGGCATGAGCTCCATGCGCACCGGCTCGGGATCGTGCCCGGCCATGTGCTCGACCGCGACCACGGCCTCGTGGCTCGCGACGTGGGCGAGCGCGAAGCCGGGGACGATGTCGCCGATGGCGTACATGCCTGGCGCGCCGGTGCGCATGAACTCGTCAACCTTGACGTACCCACGCTCCACCTGGAGACCCTCGATCGCCTCGAGGCCGATGTCATCGGTCAGCGGTCGCCGTCCGACCGCGACCAGGATCAGGTCGGCGGTGACGTCGGTCCGCTTGGCGCCGTCCTTGGTCGCCACCTGGAAGCTGACCTCGCTCTCGCCCTTCTTGATCGTCTCCGGATCGATGGTGGAGCCGACATGGATGGCG
>DASVDT010000004.1:0-6193 GCA_036380955.1 Candidatus Limnocylindria bacterium
ACGCGGGCGGCGGACTCGATCCGGCTGAAGAGCATGAGGTCGCGGACGACCGCGGCGACCTTCATTCGGGTGAGGGTGACTCCGGCCCGCGCTCGTAGATCGGCGATGGGCGTGGCTGCGGCGCCGGCTCGTGCATCGGCTCTTGGAGGACATCCGGCTCGGGGTGGTATCCATTGCCACTGCCATTGACGTGGCCGTTCATGCCGACCGCCTGGTCCAGCACGAACCGCGCGATGCGCATCGGGTAGACGCCGACGATCACGGGCGCGCGCACCTCGACCGATAGCTCGACGCCGACCTCGTCACGCTGCCAGAGGTCCTGGAGCTTGCTGGCCTCGCGCTCGGGCAGTCCGACGTACGCCGTGGTCCCGTTGCGGGAGACGACGCTCATCGCGTCTGGCTCGAGTCCGAATCGACGACGGATGTCTGCGATCGCGATGTAGGGGCGTGATGTGAGATATCGGCGGAGGCTCGAGGTGCTCGGCCGTTTGCTGGCGGACATGGGCTATTGCGGACCAGTCTAGCCATCAATGCCCGGACGCGCTTTTGCCGGCGTCTTGCGTATGCGCGGACTTGTCCTGGCGTGCAAGTAACTGCGAAGTTGACCGCCCGGAGCGCCGAATCCCATCCATGGTTTGCGCTGCCGCGCAAGCCATGACCTGATTCGTGCTGAACTTCTCAGTTACTTGCGCTCCGGAGCAAGCTTCCCAGGGCCGAGAGGTGCGGCCCGGGCCAACCCTCAGCGGCGTTCGCCGAAGATCGTGCGCAGGACGAAGAGCACGTTCGCGGGCCGCTCGGCCAGGCGGCGCATGAAATACGGGTACCACTCGGTGCCATAGGGCACGTACACCCGCAGTCGATAGCCCTCCGCCAGCAGCTGGCGCTGGAGGTCGCGCCGAATGCCGTACAGCATCTGGAACTCGAACCGGTCGGAGCCGATGTCGCGCTCGCGCGCGAACGCCTTCACCCGCTCGATCATGTCCGGGTCGTGCGTGGCGACGCCCGGATAGGCATCGGCCTCCAGCAGACGCTCGACCAGTGCCACGAAGGCATCGCCGATGGCGCCGCGCTCCTGGAGGGCGACCTCCGGCGGCTCGGCGTAGGCGCCCTTGCAGATGCGGGTCCGCACCCGATCGGCGGCGAGGCGCTCGACGTCGCCGCGCGACCGATGCAGGTACGCCTGGATCACCGGACCGATGTCGCAGCCGCCGGCACCCAGTCTCGCGACGACCTCGAGCGTCCGATCCACGTACGCCGACGACTCCATGTCGATGCGGACGAAGATGCCGTGCCGGTCGCCGGCTTCGACGACCGGTTGGAGAACCTCGAGGCAGGCGTCGATGCCGAGGTCGAGGCCCATTTGCGTGAGCTTGATCGATACGTTGGCGTCCAGCCCCTCGGCCGCGATGCGCTCGATGGTCGCGACATAGGCGGCCGCCGCTCGCTCGGCGGAGGCTCGATCCGAGACCGATTCGCCCAGCACGTCCAGCGTGGCCGAGGCGCCGTCCGCGTTGAGTGCCCGCACCGCCGCGACGGCCTGGTCGAGGGTGGTGCCGGCCACGAAGCGCAGCGGCATCCGGCGCAGCAGCGGCGTGGCCAGCGCGACTCGAGCCATCCATCGTCGGTTGCTGAGCCACAGGAAGAGGGCGCGGAGCGCTCCGCTCAGCATCAGGCGCGGCGGCCGTGGGCCCAGCCGCGCGCACGCTCGACGGCGCGGCGGATGACGGCCTTGTCGGGGATGGGTCCAGCGCCGTAGTCGCGTGCCTGGCGGCCGATCGGCCCTTCCCAGGTGGCGTCGATGTCCTCGCCATCGATCCTGATGCTCGGCGAGCCGCGCATGCCCAGCAGCTCGGCGTCCTCATCGGTCCCGACGGCGATCATCTGGATCGGTGTCTCGAAGGCGTCCTCGGTGAGCACCTCGACCAGGTTCTGGCGGGCCGGCATGGCTGCCGGATCGCCATCGGCGTAGAACAGCTCGACCCGCATCGTCCTCAGCTCGTGGCGAAGAAGGCGAACAGTGCGACCACCGCGACGACTGCGAGGGCAGCGCCGACGTACACGCGGCGGCGCTCGTCGCCGGTCATCCCCTCGCGCATCGACGGCTGGCCTCGCACCGCACGGCCACGCCAGGCGAGGTAGCGCTCCGTGTTCGAGTCACGCCGATCGCGCGAGCGATAGCCGGTCCACGCCGGCCAGCCGACGAGATATGCGCCGACGCCGGCCACGATGGCCAGCGCCAGCCACAGAACCGGCGACATCGGTCAGTCGGCCTCGCCTGCTGCGGCCGCGTCGATGATCCACTCGACGTGGTCTCCGGCAATCCGCGACGCCGGCAGATCCGTGTCGCCGTCGCGGATCCTTCGGACAGCCTCCGCCTTGTTGGCGCCCATGACCTCCATGACGGTGAGTCGCGCCGCGAGGAGCACCGGGAACGTCAGCGTCATGCGCCAGGTCTCCATGTGCGGCCACCAGTTCGCGACGACCCAGCGCTCGGTCTCGTCGAGGGCCTTCGAGTCGGGGAAGAGGCTGGCAGTGTGTCCGTCCGGGCCCATGCCCAGCCACATGAAGTCGAAGACGGGCGGCTCGTCGCCACGCGCGCCGAATGCAAGGCGCAGCTCGCTCTCGTAGGTCAGCGCCGCGGCGTGGATGTCGGGAGCCTCCGCCGGCATGCGGTGGATGCGGTCCGGGCGCATGCCCGGAAGGTGGCTGATGAACATCTGGTACGCCACCCCGAAGTTCGAATCGGGATGGTCGGGCGGCACGGAGCGCTCGTCGCCCCAGAAGAACTCGACCCGGCTCCAGTCGACGCTGTCCAGGCGCTCCGGCTCGAGGATGAACGGGTAGACGGACTTCGGCGCGGAGCCGCCCGACAGCGACACGCGGAAGATGCCGCGCTCGTCGATCGCGTCGCGCGCCGCTGCCACGAAGCGGTCGGCGGTCGCCTCGCACACCTCCGGCGGCGTGTCGAGCACGGTGAAGCGGGTCATGCTGCAGCCTCCCGCGCGGAGGCGAGCAGGATGGCGGCCGCGCGCAGGGCGTCCTCGTACACCGGATCGGCGACGTCGACGGTGAGCTGCGAGCTGAGAACCTCTGCCTCGCGCGGCGTCTCCATTGGAACGCGCCGCAACAGGGCGGTCATCCCGTCGGCATTCGTGGCGACGACCGCCTGATCGCGCTCGCGGTCGACGATGAATTCGGCGGCGCCGGTCTCGCCCAGCGAGCCGAGGCGGACCGATATGAGCTCGCCGGGACGGACCTCGTCCGTCGGCACCGCGGCCACACTGAGGTCGATCATCTCGTGGCGGCCCTCGAGGCGCAGGCGGAAGCTGCCGTCCTCGAGCGGCGCAAGCGTCTTGTGCCGTCGCCACCCGAGCCGCGTCGCGATCCAGCCGGCGTACAGCAGGGCCTGGGTCATCGGCGCCGATGTGCCCGGTGCGACCTCCGCGTCCTCGTCGTGCCGATTGGAGGCCGGCGGTTGAACGGCGTAGCGCAGCTGCAGGCGGCTGAGGTTGGGCAGGTAGCGGCGGAAGCGCGGCGCGTCGAAGAACTGGGCGGTGAGCTCCTGCCACCACGACAGGCGCTCCCAGCTCAGGTCGCCGACGCCGCTCTTGCGCCGCAGGTTCGCCAGGCGGCGAAGGCCGGAGAGCAGGTCGCCGAAATCGGCCGAGTCGACCACCACGCGATCGGCGATCTCGACCAGCTGATCGAACACGGGGTCGTGGAAGGGCGGATCGCCCGGCCACCAGACATGGGTCGGCAGGTCATGGATCAGGAGCGGCGCGACGATCCCGGACAGGTGGGCCGCCGCGTCCCCGCGCACCGACAGCACGACCTCCTCGTAGCAGATGCGGTCGGCGTCGCCGGCGGCGTCGTGGCAGTGGGTGCTGATGCGGGCGTCGAGCGGCGCGCCGTCACCGTGCGGGTCGGGGACGATCACCAGCGCGCGCGACGGATGGCGCACGCCGAGGTCCACCAGCGTCCGCACCACCCGGTCGGCCGCGGCCTCGTCCACGACCGTGACGATCAGGTTCAGCACCGATGCGCGCGCGTGCGGCAGGCCCTTCTCGGTGATGAGCGGCTCGGCGCCATCGAGGACGGCGGGTGGCGCCCACAGTGACGCGAGATGCGCCGCGATGGCGGGGACGGTGGTGGCACGCTCCTCCCACATCGGTGTGGCGAGGCTCTCGGCCTCTCCGAAGCGCATGAGGCGCCGATGGACGGCTTGCTCGTCGGTGGCCGTCGGGATGTGCTGGTTCATGGCCGTCGCCACGCGCGCCCGTCGCGCTCGAGCAGCTCGTCAGCGGCCGGCGGGCCCCAGGTGCCGGCAGCATAGAAATGCAGCGGGCCGCCCTGGCCGGCGGCCCAGGCGTCGAGGATCGGATCCAGGATGGTCCAGGCCCGCTCGACCTCGTCGTCGCGGGTGAAGAGGCTGGCGTCGCCGATCATGGCGTCGAGCAGGAGCGTCTCGTAGGCGTCGGGAGAGTCGACGGCAAACGACGAGCCGTAGCGGAAGTCCATGTTCACCGTCCGGATCTGAAGGCCCTGTCCCGGGACCTTGGCACCGAAGCGCAGCAGGATGCCCTCGTCGGGCTGAACCCGGATGGCAAGCACGTTCGGGTCGACCTGTGGCGCTCCGGCGCGGGCGAACAGGGCAAGCGGCGCACGCCGGAACTGCACAGCGATCTCGGTCACGCGGCTCGGCAGCGCCTTTCCGGTGCGGATGTAGAACGGCACGCCGGCCCATCGCCAGGAGTCGATGCCCAGCTTGAGCGCCACGTACGTCTCCGTGTCCGAGTCGGGCGCCACTTCCGGCTCGTCGCGGTAGGGCGCCACTCGCTCCCCTTCCACCCAGCCCGAGACGTACTGGCCGCGCACGGTGTTGGTGGCGACGTCGTCACGCGCCATCGGCCGGACCGCGCGCAGCACCTTGAGCTTCTCGTCGCGCAGGTCCTCGGCGCCGAACTCGACCGGCGGCTCCATGGCGAACATCGCCAGGAGCTGGAGGCCGTGGTTCTGCACGATGTCGCGGAGCGCGCCGGTCTGGTCGTAGAACTCGCCGCGGCCCTCCACGCCGACCGTCTCGGCCACGGTGATCTGGACGGAGTCGATGTAGCGCCGATTCCAGATCGGCTCGAACAGGCCGTTGCCGAAGCGGAAGACGCTGAGGTTCTGGACCGTCTCCTTGCCGAGGTAGTGGTCGATCCGATAGACCTGGTCCTCGTCGAAGACCGCCGAGATCTCGCGGTTCAGCGCCTGCGCGCTCTCGAGGTCGTAGCCGAACGGCTTCTCGACGATCACTCGCGTCCAGCCGCGCCCGCTGCCGCTCCGGCGCCGCTCTCCGGACGCGGCCAGGCCGGCGCGGTCGAGCTGGTTGACGATCTCCGGGTAGAGGCTCGGCGGGACGGCGAGGTAGAAGAGGCGGTTGCCAGCCGTGCCGCGGTCACGATCGATGCGATCGAGGCGCTTGCCGAGCTCGACGTAGGCGGCCGGGTCGTCGAAGTCGCCGCGGTGGTACTCGATGGCGCTCGCGATCGACGTCCAGATCGCCGGCTTGACCGGCTTGTTGCGGCTGTAGCGGTTGATGCCCTCGAGCAGGTGCTCGCGGAACTGCTCGTCGGTCAGGTCGCGCCGGGCGAAGCCGACCATGGTGAACTCCGGCGGCAGGAACCCGCCCAGAAGGGTGTTGTAGAGCGCCGGGCCAAGCTTGCGCTCGGTGAGGTCGCCGGTGGCCCCGCAGATGATCATCGTGCACGGCTCGGCGATTCGCTCAAGGCGCAGGCCCTCGCGCAGCGGGTTCGCCTGCGGCGTCTGTGCCACCGCGGCGCGCGGACGATCCGCGACGGCAGCCGCGACCGGCTCAGGCTCCGTCGTGGGCGTCGCCACAGTCGCTACTCGCGTTCCTTGACCGCGTGGCCGCCGAACTCGTTGCGCAGAGCGGCAAGGACGCGATCGGCGTAGGAATCGGGCGCGCGGCGGCTGCGCAGGCGCTGGAGCAGGCTGAGCGTGATGATCGGCGCGGGGACGTCATGGTCGATGGCCTCGGCCACCGTCCACCGGCCCTCGCCCGAGTCGGCGACCCAGCCGGTGATGTCCTCGAGGTCGTTGCCCTCCTTCTCGAAGGCGTCGCCGGCCAGCTCCAGCAGCCACGACCGGATGACCGATCCGTTGTTCCAGACGCGCGCCACGGCCGCCA
>DASVDT010000005.1:0-25430 GCA_036380955.1 Candidatus Limnocylindria bacterium
TGGGCCCTGCAGGATCGCCATCACGTCGCCGAGGTCGGTTTCGACGGTCGGCATGATGCCGTCGACGCAGTCACGCTCTCGACGCTCGTCGATATCTGGACGGATGGGTCGTTTGCAGCGGAGCTACAGCCCGGGGAGCCGCTGCTGAACGAGCGCGAGCGCTCCCACATGCACGATGTCGCGGTGCTGGTCCGCATCCTCCTCGGCGTCCTGGTCATGGCGCTCGTCATCGGCGGTGTCGCACTCGCCTGGCTGCGCAGGGAGCCAGGGCGCATCGGGCGCATCATGCTGGTGGTCGGTGGCGTCATCGGCGGCATGGCGATCGTCCTGGCGGGCATCTTCGCCGTCGCCTTCGAGCCAGCCTTCCTCGTCTTCCACGAGCTCTTCTTCCCGCCGGGGACGTACCTGTTTGAGCCTGGATCGAAGCTCATCACGCTCTTCCCGGAGGCCTTCTGGTTCGACGCCGCGCTGGCCGCCGGCGCGACCATCGTCATCGCAGCGGTGCTCATCACCCTCATCGGGTTTCGCCTCTGGCGGCGCGGGGCGCCGCCGGCATCGGCCTGATCTAGACTCAGCCGATGGGTCACGGATGGAGGATCGGCCGCGTTGCCGGCATCGAGCTGGCGATTCATCCGAGCTGGCTGGTCATCGCGTTCCTGGTGACCTATTCGCTCGCGATCGGCGCCTTCCCGCGCCAGTACCCGGGATGGCCGACGAGCCAGTACTGGGTCGTGGCCGCCGCCACGGCGGCGCTCTTCTTCGGATCGGTGCTGGCCCACGAGCTGTCGCACGCACTCGTCGCGCGCCGATTCGGCCTGACGGTCGAGGGCATCACGTTGTTCATCTTCGGCGGCGTCACGACCATCGACAGCGACTCGCGCACGCCCCGCGAGGAGGCGTTGATCGCCATCGCCGGGCCGGCAACGAGCATTGGCATCGGGCTCGCACTCCTGGCGGTCGACGTGGCGGTCGGCCAGCCGCAGATCGGCGCGCTGGTGGGCTGGCTCGGGTTCATCAACCTGGCACTCGGCGCCTTCAACCTCATCCCGGGCTTCCCGATGGACGGCGGCCGCGTCCTTCGTGCCCTCCTGTGGCGGCTGCGCGGTGATCGGCTGCTCGCGACCCGCAACGCGGCGGCCGTCGGGCGTGCGCTCGCCTATCTGCTGATCGGCTTCGGCGTCTTCATCGCCCTCCAGCCCGGCGGCGTGTTCAACGGCATCTGGCTGGCACTCATCGGCTGGTTCCTGTCGAACGCCGCCGAGTCGACCGCCGTGCAGGCAGGGGTCGAGCGCAGCCTGCGCGGCGTGAAGGTGCGTGACGCCATGGTCGACAGCCCACCCGAGGTCTCGCCGAACGAGTCGGTGGCCGAGCTCGTCAACGAGCGGATGCTGCGTGGGGAGCATCGCTCCTACCTGGTCCGCTACGAGGACGGCGGGCTTGCCGGGCTCGTCACGTTGGGCGACGTCCGGCGGCTGCCGCGCGAGCAGTGGGCGGACGCGCGCGTGACCGACATCATGACCCGCTACGCGGACCTGGCCACCATCGGCCCTGACGAGCCGCTCGCCGATGCGCTTCGCCTGACCGAGGAGCGCGAGGTCGGCCAGCTACCGGTCATCGGCGACGACCCCCGCATGCCGCTCGGGATGGTCACTCGGCGAGGCATCCTGCGCCTCATCGATGCGCGGATGAAGCTCGGGCTCTGACGGCGATGCTCTCGCTGGACGACGCTCGCGGCCAGCTCCTCGAGCGCGTCGTTCTCGCTCGTGGCGAGACCGTTTCGATCGCCGATGCCGTCGGCAGGGTCCTGGTCGATGGGCGCGTGGTGGCCGCCGTCGACGTGCCGGCCTTCGCGAACTCGGCGATGGACGGCTTCGCCATCCGCGCCGCGGATGCCCCCGGTCCGCTGCGGCTCAGCGGCGAGGTGGCTGCCGGTGCGTCGTCGCTTCCCTCGGTCGAGCCCGGTGGCACGGTGCGGATCATGACCGGTGCGCCGATACCGCCCGGCGCCGACGCGGTCGTCCCCGTCGAGGAGGCAATCGAGGCCGCCGATGGTGTGACCGTACCGGCCGTCGTTGCTTCGGGTGCCCATGTCCGCCCCGCGGCGCATGACACACGCGCCGGCGATGAGGTCTGCCTGCCGGGCTCGCTCACGCCGGCCGCGATCGCCGTGCTCGCCTCGCTGGGGATCGGGTCCGTCGACGTTCGGCGCCGCCCGGTGGTGGCCGTGCTGTCGACGGGCGACGAGCTCGCCGGCCCGGGCGACGTCCTCCGGCCTGGCCAGATCCATGACGCCAACACTCCTGCCCTGGCCGCCGCGGTGATCGAGGCCGGCGGGCAGCCGCTGGTCCTGCCGCGCGCCGCCGACGAGCGCGAGGCAATCGAACGTGCGCTGGCCGATGCGGCCGGGCGCGCGGACCTCGTCGTGACCTCGGGCGGCGTGAGCGTCGGGCGCCACGATCACGTGCGCGAGGTCCTCGAGGATCGAGGCGAGCTCGGGTTCTGGCGGGTCGCCGTCCAGCCGGGCAAGCCGCTGGCGGTCGGCGAGCTCGATGGCACGACGGTCATCGGCCTGCCGGGCAATCCCGTCAGCGCACTCGTCACCTTCGAGCTGTTCGTGCGCCCCTTCATCCGCGCCGCGCTGGGCCTGTCGGGCGACGGGCGATTGCACCTCCACGCCCGGCCGGACGCGCGGATCGAGAAGGACGCCGCGCGACGGGCCTTCCTCCGCGTCGTCGTGTCGGGCGACGGCGACCAGCTTCGCGCGCGCGCCGCCGGCGGACAGATGTCGTCGCAGCTGCGGCCGATGGCGGACGCGAATGCCCTGCTCGTCGTCCCGGAGGGCCCGGACGCCGCCGACCCCGAACGCACCTATGAGGCGATCATGCTCGGGCCGATCCGGGACGTCGCGTGATGCGCCCCACGCACCTCGACGACGAAGGCACGCCGCGCATGGTCGATGTCGGCGACAAGCCGGTGACCGCTCGCCGCGCCGTCGCGCGGGCGTTGGTGCGGATGCGTCCGGACGCCCTCGCGACACTCCTCGATGCCGGCGGCCCAAAGGGGGATGTGCTCGTGACCGCCCGGCTGGCCGGCATCGGCGCTGCCAAGCGGACCAGCGAGCTCATCCCGCTGTGCCATCCGCTGCCGCTGGACCGCGTGGACCTGGAGCTCACGCCGGACCGGGCGGACGGCACGATCGAGATCCGCGCCGAGGTCCGCGTCACCGCCCGCACCGGCTGCGAGATGGAGGCGCTCACGGCCGCCAGCGTGGCGGCGCTGACGGTGTATGACATGAGCAAGGCGCTCCAGCGCGACATCGTCATCGAGCGCGTCGAGCTGCTCGAGAAGTCCGGCGGCCGCTCCGGCGACTACGCGCGAGACACGCCGCGTGCCACGGCCGAGCACGAGGCGATCGTCGTCACCTGCTCGAACCGGTCCGCGGCGGGGGAGCGCGACGACACCTCCGGGCCGGCGCTCGTCGAACGCCTTCGTGCGGCCGGCTTCGACGTCGCGCCCGACGCGATCGTCGTGGCCGATGACGAGGCGCAGATCGCATCGCTGCTCGCACGCCTCGCCGATGCGGGATATCGGCTCATCCTGACCACCGGCGGGACGGGGCTGACGCCGACGGACGTCACGCCAGCCGCCACGCGTCGCGTCATCGATCGCGAGGTCCCCGGCCTGGGGGAGCTGATGCGCGCTGCGGGTCTCGCTTCGACGCCGATGGCCGCGCTGTCGCGTGGCCTGGTTGGCGCGCGCGGTGGGGCCCTCATTGCGAACCTGCCCGGGTCACCGCGCGGAGCCGCCGAGTCGCTCGGGGCGCTGCTGCCGGTCCTGCGCCACGCCCTCGATCAGCTCGCCGGCGGCGATCACTGAGGCGACCGCCAGGACGTCGAGCCTCTCGCGGCGACCCCGCCGACTCGAAGAATGCGCGCTGGCCCAGCCTCATTGCCAGTCGCGGCCCGCGACTGGAAACCTGCGCCGCGGGGCGCACACTAGCCGGCCGTTCGACCCGCGCGAGACAGGACTCACGCTCAGTTCAGCGCGTGGTCCGGCGCAATCGCCGCGTAATGGGCCGCGCAGCGCGCAAATTTCCAGTCGCGGCGGATCACCGCCCACGCGCGACGCACACGGTCGAACCGTGGTGGCGCTACGGACGGGAAAGGACCCCGGCTACCATGGCGGCCACGCATGGAAGCCACGATTCCGTTCTACCCGCTCATCGTCGTGCCCGTCGCACTGGCGATCTACGCCTTCTGGCGCCGCGGCCGGCAGCACGTCGGGCTTCTGCGCCTCGGACGCGACCTGGACCGATCGGATCGGGCCTGGGAGCGGATCAAGGGCCTGGGCGTCTTCGTCTTCGGGCAGAAGCGGCTGCTGCAGGACCTCGGTCCGGGCCTGACCCACGCCTTCGTGTTCTGGGGCTTCATCGTCCTGCTGGCCACGACCGGCAACTACCTGACCAACGGGCTGGTGAAGGCGATCCTCCAGTGGCCGTTCGGCGGCTTCCCGTGGAGCGTCGTCGCATTCTTCGCCAACGTCTTCGTGGGACTGGTACTGGCATCGGTCGTCTACTACGTGGTCCGGCGCACCATCGTCCGGCCGGCGCGCCTGGCGCTGACGCATGACGCCTTCATCATCCTGGGGCTCATCTTCTTCATCGTCCTGACCGAGTGGATCGGCGACTCCTTCGCGTACGTGATCGAGCCCGACGATCCCTCGCGGACGTGGGCCGTGCTGGCGGGACCGCTGAGCGTGGCGCTCGAGGGGATCGGTCCGAACCTCGCCCAGGCGGGCTACGGGGTCATGGGCTGGGCGCACATCGTGCTCGTCCTCGCCTTCGGCGCGTACCTGCCGTACAGCAAGCACCTGCACATCCTGTCGAGCGAGCCGAACGTCTACTTCCGCAACCTCGAGCCTCGCGGTGCCCTGCGCAAGATGGATCTCGAAGCCGAGCCGCCAGAAGGGGAGGAGCTCGTCTTCGGCGCGAAGGGCCTGAAGGACCTGACCTGGCGCCACCTCCTGGATCCGCTGGCCTGCACCGAGTGCGGCCGATGCATGGAGTTCTGCCCCGCATCGGTCACGGGCAAGACGCTGTCGCCAAAGCACCTGATGGAGGGCTTGCGCGACCAGATCCTGGTGGCCGAGACGGCGTTGGCGGCGGCAGCATCGGCGCAGCGAGCGTGGAAGGGCGGTGCGAGTGGGGGAGCGGCTGCCTCGGAGGACGCGCTGTCATTGGCGCGCGAGCGCGCGGAGGAGGCGTTGAGCCTGCCGCTGATCGACAACGCGATCCCCGAGGAGGCCGTCTGGCAGTGCACCACCTGTGGCTGGTGCGTCGAGGGCTGCCCGGTGCTCATCGAGCACGTCGACACGATCGTCGAGATCCGCCGCAACGCCGTCCTGGAGGAGAGCAAGTTCCCCAAGGAGCTGAATACCGCCTTCCGCAACATGGAGAACGCCGGCAATCCGTGGGGGCAGCCGCGCTCCTCGCGGCTGGACTGGGCCAAGGACCTCGATGTCCGGGTCCTCGGCCAGACCGATGCCGCTCGCATGGCGGTCACCTCAACCGACGGACGCCGATGGCGCACGATCCACGAATCGGCCCCCACCGGCGACGCGCTGGCGGGTGGCACGATCCTGTTCTGGGTCGGCTGCGCGGGTGCCTTCGACGACCGCAACCGCAAGGTGGTGCGCGCCATGGCCCAGCTGTTGCGCCAGGCCGATGTGCCCTTCGCGGTGCTCGGCCCGCAGGAGACATGCTCGGGCGACCCGGCGCGGCGCGCGGGCAACGAGTACCTGTTCCAGATGCTGGCCGAGGAGAACGTCGCCACCCTGTCAGCCGCCCATGCCGATCACGGCATCAGCACCATCGTCGCCACCTGTCCGCACTGCTTCAACACCATCAAGAACGAGTACCCGCAGTTCGGGCTGACCGGCGTGCAGGTCATCCACCACACCCAGCTGCTCGACCGCCTGGTGGCCGATGGTCGCCTGGTGCCATCCGAGCACCACGAGGCCGTGGTCGCCTACCACGACGCGTGTTATCTCGGCCGATACAACGGCATCTATGACGAGGGCCGCCGGGTCGTCGAGTCCGTGCCCGGACAGAGCGTGACCGAGATGGACCTGCACCACCGCAAGGGCATGTGCTGCGGTGCCGGCGGCGCGCGCATGTGGATGGAGGAGCGCGAGGGGAAGCGCATCAACCACAAGCGCGTGGAGCAGGCTCTCGAGAAGTCGCCGGATGCCATCGCGACCGCCTGTCCCTACTGCCTCATCATGCTGCGCGACGGCACCACGGACCTGGAACGGACCGACGTCGAGGTCCGTGACGTGGCCGAGCTGCTGGCCGATGCCACCGGTGCCTGGCAGCGCGATGTCGGCACGGCGCCTCCGCCCACGCCGGACGCATGACGTAAACATCGCCGGAGAGCTGGCCGACTCGCTGTGCTTCGCCCGGCTGCGGAATCCGCAAGAATCGGTGCCGGATCCTGCGGAAAGTTGACCGAAGCGTCACATATGCCTAGACTCTCGGCATGGCGATGCGCTCGATCCAGCCCAACGGGCGGCGCCCGGTCCTCGATGACCTGGACAAAGCCATCATCAAGTGCCTCCAGCTCGACGGCCGTCGACCGTACGCGCAGATCGGCCGCGAGCTCCAGGTGCCCGAGGCGACGGTGCGGCAGCGTGCCGAGCGGCTCATCAGCCGAGGCGTGGTGCAGGTCGTCGGCGTGACGGACCCGCTGGCCATGGGCTTCCAGCAGCCGGCGCTCATCGGCCTCAAGGTCGAGCCGGGCAGGCTCGACGAGATCGCGCAGCGCATCGGCGCGCTCGAGGAGGTGACGTACCTCGTCGTGACCGCGGGTCGCTTCGACCTCGTGTGCGAGGTCGTCTGCGCCGATAACGACCATCTCCTCCGCGTCCTCACCGAGCAGCTCGCCGGGATCGACGGCATTCGATCCACCGAGACGCTCGTCGAGCTGCGCTTCGTGAAGGAGAGCTACCAGTGGGGGGCTCGCTAGGAGGGCGACCGTGACGGTCACCGGACGGGGAATCAATCGTGCCCGCGTTGCGGAGATCGGTGTTCGCGAAGAGGCGGCCTACCGCGAGCGGACCCGCAAGAGCGCCGCGCTGTTCGATCGTGCGCGTGCGTCGCTGCCGCTCGGCGTGGCGAGCTCATTCCAGGCCTACGAGCCGTACCCGCTGTTCATGACCGATGCGCGCGGCAGCCGCATCAGCGACGCGGACGGGAACGAGTACATCGACTTCGACATGGCCTTCGGCGTCCTCGCCGCCGGCCACTCGCATCCGAAGCTCGCGGAAGCGCTTCAGAGCCGTGTCGCCAACGGCACCTGCTACACCTTCCCCGTCGAGGACGGCATCGTCCTGGCCGAGGAGATCAAGGCTCGCTTCGGCGCCGATCTCGTGCGGTTCAGCAACTCCGGCACCGAGGCGACCATGGACGCCATCCGCGTCGCCCGCGGATACACCGGCCGCGAGAAGATCATCAAGTTCGAGGGCGGCTACCACGGCCACCACGACGACGTCCTGCTCAGCATCCAGCCGCCCCGTGACGCGATGGGCCCGGACGAGCAGCCGTCCACCGTCCCGGCGAGCGCGGGCATCCCGCGCAGCCGCGTGGCGGAGACGATCATCGCGCCGTTCAACCGGCCGGACGTCGTGGCCGCCATCCTCGAGGCGCAGCGCGGCGAGATCGCGGCGATCATCGTCGAGCCGGTCCAGTTCAACATCGGCGTCGTGCCGCCGCTTCCCGGCTTCCTGGAGCGATTGCGGGAGCTCGCCGACGAGCACGGCATCGTCCTCATCTTCGACGAGGTCAAGACCGGGGTCGTGCTCGCCTGGGGTGGCGCGTACGAGTACTTCGGCGTCCAGCCCGACCTGTTCTGCCTGGCCAAGAGTATCGGCGGCGGCATCCCCATCGGCGCGTTCGGGGGCAAGCGCGCGGTCATGGCCAGCATCGAGACGCTCGAGGGCACCCCCGCCTTCAGGGCCGATGCGGCCGGGACCGGCATCGAGCGCACCACCATCCCGGGCGGTGCCACGCGCGTGGCGCACCTGGGCACCTTCAATGGCAACCCGCTGTCGATGGCCGCCGGCGTCGTCACCCTGACCCGGATCCTGACGCGGGACGTGTACCCGCGCCTGCACGCCATGGCCGATCGATTGACGGCTGGCTGCCAGGAGGTGATCGACGAGTTCGAGCTGCCCGGCTACGCCATCAACGTCGGTCCCAAGGGCTGCGTCATGTTCACGCCGCAGCGTGTGACGAACTACCGCGACTTCATCGGCCTGGACTCGGAGCTGTGGGGCGCGAGCTTCTTCTATCTTGCCAATCGCGGCATCCTGCTGCCGCCGGGGCCGGACGACCAGTGGACGCTGTCGGTCCAGCACACCGATGCCGAGATCGAGCGCTATGTCGCCGTCTTCCACGACTTCGCGGCCGAGCTGACGTCTTGACCGTGCGCTGAGCGGAACGCCGCGCGTATGGTGGCAGCAGGAGGTAGCTGATGCTCGAACGCACGTCCCGGCCACTGCGCGGCCTGTCGAACGGGATCGCCGGCGCCATGGATGCGATCTACGGTGCCCTGGGCGCGCCCGGCAAGTTCCTCCAGGACTTCCTCAACGGCTCGTGGCTGGGCCACTCGCTGCACGCCGTGCTGGTCGACGTCGTCGTCGGCGGCTCGACCGCGGCGCTGCTCCTCGACATCCTTCGCGTCTTCTTCGGCATCGACGGGCTCGAGACGGCCACCACCTGGGTGCTGGGCCTTGCGGCGTTGTCGGCGCTGGGCGCCATCGTCACCGGGCTGACGGACTACAAGGACACCGCGCCCGACAGCGGCGAGCGCGACGTGGCGGGCCTGCATGGCCTCATCAACATCGTCGCCACCATCGGCTTCGCCATCTCGTTCTTCCAGCGCCTGGCCGATGCGCACGACGCCGCGTTCTGGGTCCTGCTGGTGAGCTACCTCGTCGTGTCGGTCGGTGCGTACATCGGCGGCCATGTCGTCTTCAAGTACGGCTACATGGTCAACCACAACGCCTTCAACACGGGCAAGCGCGCGAAGGACTTCACGCCCGTCGTCGCGGTGACCGAGGTGCCAGAGGAGACGCCGACCAAGGTGATGTTCGGCTCCACGGCCGTCATGCTCGTGCGGCGCGGCGACGTTGTGCGCGCCCTCAAGGAGACCTGCTCGCATGCCGGAGGACCGCTGTCGGAGGGCGAGCTGAATGGCGACACGATCACCTGTCCGTGGCATCTCTCGACGTTCCGGCTGTCGGACGGCGCGGTCGTGCACGGGCCGGCCGGCTCGCGCCAGCCGTCGTACCGGACACGGATCAACGAGGGCCAGATCGAGCTCCAGGGCCCGCGCGACTGACATTGCCTGCGCGGGCGCTTCTTCAGACCGATGTATCGGATGGATCGCGCCTGAGGACCGTTGAGGCGAGGTTTATCCGATACGTCGGTGCGCTCGCCGCACAAGCCGCGCCGAAAGGCATGCTGCACGCTCACCAAGGACCGATTGATCGGATAGATCGCGCCTGAGGGGCGCCTCGGTCAGGTCTGTCCGATACATCGGCGCGCAAGGCGGCGACACGCGCAATTCTGAGCCGGACGCACGGATCGTCTAGACTCGAGGCTCCGAGCTTCAGCACCGAATTCCGTGTCCCGAGGAGCCCGTGACCTACCTGCCCACGGCCGATCACGATGAGCTGCGTGCAGCGGTGCGCGAGCTGGCCGAGGAGCGCATTGCGCCTCGCGCCGCCGAGATCGACGAGAAGGCCGAGTTCCCCTGGGACCTCAAGGAGCTGCTCGCGAAGCAGGACCTCCTCGGGACCTGCTTCGAGGAGAAGCACGGCGGCACCAACCTCGACACCATCGGCCAGAGCATCGTGGCGGAAGAGATCGCTCGCGCCGACGCGACGACCAGCCTCATCCCGATCGTCCAGAAGCTCGGTGCCCTGCCGATCATGCTGGCCGGGACCGACGAGCAGAAGGACCGATACTTCCCGAAGCTCGCCTCGGGCGAGTGGCTCGCGGCGTTCGGCCTGACCGAGGCCGCCGCCGGCAGTGACGTTGCCAGCAACCGGATGCGCGCGACGCGCGATGGCAACGACTACGTCCTCAACGGCAGCAAGCGTTTCATCACCCACGGCAGTGTCGCCAACGTCCTGACCGTCTTCGCGCTGACCGATCCCGAGGCCGGCGGACGCAAGGGCATGAGCGGCTTCATCGTGGAGGCCGATACGCCCGGCTTCGCCGCGCCGCGGGTCGAGCACAAGATGGGCATCCGCGGCTCGCCGACCGCCGAGCTCACCTTCGATGACGCTCGTGTCCCCGTGGCCAACCGCCTCGGCGAGGAGGGCGATGGCTTCAAGATCGCGATGGCCACGCTCGACCGCAGCCGGCTGGGCATCGCCGCGCAGGCGGTCGGGATCGCGCAGGGCGCGCTCGATGCCGCCGTCGGCTATGCGGCTGACCGCCAGCAGTTCGGGCAGCGGGTCGTCGACTTCGAGGGCATCCAGTTCATGCTCGCTGACATGGCGTCCCAGACGGAGGCGGCGCGCCAGCTGACGTACGCGGCCGCCGCACGGGTCGACGCGCAGGCGTCCGACCTGCCGTACTGGACGTCATCGGCGAAGCTCGTCGCCGGCGACACGGCCATGAAGGTCACCACCGATGCCGTCCAGGTGCTGGGCGGATACGGCTATATCAGCGAGTACCCCGTCGAGCGCATGATGCGTGACGCCAAGATCACGCAGCTCTACGAGGGGACGCAGCAGATCCAGCGCCTCATCATCGCGCGCCAGCTCCTGCAACGAGCGGGCGTGGCGAAGCGGGGCTGAACAACCAGGAGTGAGAGCAAGCGGATCGTGAAGATCGTCGTCTGTATCAAGCAGGTCCCGGCCACCGGCGCCGACAAGCGCTACACCGATGACCTGACCCTCGACCGCACGTCGGTCGATGCCATCATCAACCCGCTCGACGAGTACGCCATCGAGCAGGCGCTGCGCCTGGCCGATGCGGGCACCGCCGATTCGGTCACGTACCTTTCGATGGGACCCGACCGGGCCGTCGAAGCATTGCGCCGCGCGCTCGCCATGGGCGGCGACGACGCCGTGCTCATCACGGACGCGGCACTCGCCGGCGCCGACGAATGGGCGACCGCCAAGGTCCTCGCCGCGGCGCTCGACAAGCTCGCTCCGGACGTGGCGCTCATGGGCATGGCCTCCGACGACGCGCGCGGTTCGCTCGTCCCCGGGGCGGTTGCCGCCATGCGCAACGTGCCGCTGCTGTCGTACGGCTCGGAGCTGGCCATCGACGGCGACGCCGCCCGCGTGCGCCGGCTGAGCGCGACCGGCTTCGACTGGATCACGGCGCCATTGCCCGTCGTGGCGACGGTGACGGACCAGGTCGGCGAGCCTCGTTACGCCAGCCTCAAGGGCATCATGGCCGCCAAGCGCAAGCAGCTCGAGACGTGGGGCCTGGCCGACGTCGGGCTCAGCGCCGACGAGCTCAATGGCGCCGCCCTGACCGTCGTGACCGATGCCCGGCCGCCGGAGGAGAAGGCGCCGACCGAGCGGATCGAGAACATCCCCGCCGCCGAGGCCGCGACGAAGATCGCGGATTGGCTGGCCGCACGAAAGCTGATTTGAGACCGATGAGCAACGACATCCTCTTCCTCGCCGAGTTCGCGGCCGGCAGGCCGGCGCGGTCGGCCCTCGAGCTGGCCACCGGTGCCGCCGACCTCGCTTCGCAATCGGGTGGCAACGCGATCGCGCTCGCCTACGGGGCGGGTGCGAGCGACGGTGCCTCCGCCCTCGGCGCGCAGGGCGCTGCCCGGGCGATCGTGCTCGGTGATGAGGACCGCCCGGCGATCACCTATGCGCCGGCGCTCGTGGCCGCCGCACGCGACGCCGGCCTCGCGTTGCTCGCACCGGCCACGCCGAATGGACGCGATCTCGCGGCTGCCGTCGTCGGCTCCCTCCACGTGCCCGCCTTCGGGCCGGTGCGGGCCGTGCGCATCGCCGACGGCGTCGTCGAGTCCGAGCAGGCGACGCTGCAGGGCTCGGTCGTCACCACATCGCGACCGGCGGACGGCGCGCCGTCGCCATCGGTCGTGCTGGTGCTGGCGAACACCTTCACGCCGGCCGAAGGTGGTTCCGGCACGGCGGAGGTCAGCGCCGCACCAGCAGCCGAGGCGTCCGCCCTGACACGGGCGACCGTCGCCGAGAGCCACGAGGCAGAGGCGAAGGTCGTGAACCTCGAGGAGGCCACGATCATCGTGGCCGGCGGGCGCGGCGTGGCCAGCGAGGACGGCTTCGCGCCGCTGCGCGACCTGGCCGAGGTGCTCGGTGGCGCGGTTGGCGCGTCGCGGGCGGCCGCCGACGCCGGCTGGATCCCGTACCAGCTCCAGATCGGCCAGACCGGCAAGGTGGTGAAGCCGGCGCTGTACATCGGCGCCGGAATCAGTGGTGCCATCCAGCACCGGGTCGGCATGCAGACCGCGGAGCACGTGGTGGCCATCAACAAGGATCCCGACGCTCCTATCGGCGAGTTCGCGGATCTGTTCGTGGTCGGCGACCTGTTCCAGATCATCCCCGCCCTGACGGACGAGATTCGTCGGCGCAAGGGAGCGTGAGGTAGGATCGCCCGCATGCCATCACTCTTCGGCGGCCGCCGCAGGAGCGTTTTCGGTCCCGGCAAGGAGCTGGGTCAGTACCGCAACCAGCTGTTCGAGCTGACGCAGCGGATCGACAGCCGGCTCGGGCAGGTTGCCGATGACATCGACGCCCTCCGGCGCCGCGACCTGGAGCCAGAGGAGACGGTCGAGCGTCTGGGCGCCCATGAGGCGGCGCTCGACGTGGAGGAGGAGGCCCTCCAGGACATGCTCGCCCCGGAGGAGCTTCACGGCCTGCACATGGAGTACGAGGCGAACCTGGAGCGCGCGCTGCGGGGCATCGTGACCGTCGAGCGCGGCTGCGCCATCACGCGCCTGCCGCACCGGCCGCCCGAGGACGAGGAGCCGTACATCTACTACAAGCGCGGCCACGCCAACGTGACGCACGCGCGGATGCGGATGGCCGAGATCGTCGACGTGCTGGTCAACTGGGAGCCCGGCAAGCCGGCCGAGGCGACCGTGGCCGCCCGCATGGAGCGCCAGCGCGGCGCCTGATCCGGCGCTCGGTGCGTGACCACGGCCGGCGACGGCGGTCATGGCAGCCAACGTCGAGCTCGGCGTCCGCTGCGAGCGGGGAGTCCGGCTCGTTGGGTGATGGGACGGTTCGTGGCGAGCGTTCCTGCCGCAGATCATCGACCGCCTGGTCGAGCCCGGCGCCAGCTTCGTCGGCGTCCGCCATCTCGAGCGTCTGCCCGACGGGCGCGAGACCGTGGCGCGGCCTGACGGCTGCGCGTTCGATCCAGCGGTCAATCCACCCGCGAACCGTTGTTCGCGCTGGGGCCTTGCGATGTATCGGCCACCTGCGAGCGTGAACGGCGCATTAGCGCGCCCTTCGTGCGTGTCTGCGTCCGACGCATCGGACAAATGCCGCCGGGACGGGCCTTCGCGTTCGTCTTGGCCGATGAGTCGATCGGGCCGGGCGACCGCACCGCATGGGAGTCTACATCTTGTGGTATCGTGGCCCGAGGTACCACTAGTGGTGTACTCACAATGAGATGTCCCCACTGCGAGTCCGATGGCACGCGCGTCATCGATTCGCGCGATCTCGAGAACGGCTCAACCATCCGTCGCCGGCGCGAGTGCGAGGCGTGCTCGTACCGGTTCACGACCTACGAGCGGCCCGAGGGCGCTCGGCTGATCGTCGTCAAGCGTGATGGCAGCCGGCAGGACTTCGACCGCGAGAAGCTGCGGGCCGGGCTGCTGAAGGCGCTCCAGAAGCGCCCCGTGACGCTCGACCGCGTCGAGACTGCCGTCGACGAGATCGAGGCTCAGCTGCGCAGCCGCGGCGATGCCGAAATCGCGTCGACCGAGATCGGTCGCCTGGCCACCGATGCGCTGCGCGAGCTCGATCAGCTCGCCTACATCCGATTCGCATCGGTCTATCACGCCTATGACGACATCGAGACGCTCCAGCGCGAGGTGGATCGGCTGATCCGCGGCCGCACCGAGTGAGGGTGCGCCCGGGTAAGATCAGCGCCGCATGATCCTGTCCGACCGCGACATCCGGGCCGAGATCGAGGCCGGCCGGATCGTCATCGATCCATACGTGCCCGAGGCGGTCCAGCCGTCGAGCGTCGACTTGCACGTGGGCAATCGCTTCCGGGTCTTCCGCAATAACCGCACCGCGGTGATCGATCCTCGCGTCGAGCAGCCCGAGCTGACGGAGCTGGTCGAGATCAGCGGCGACGAGCCCTTCATCCTCCACCCCGGCGAGTTCGTGCTCGGCGCGACATTCGAGCGCGTCGCACTGCCCGATGACCTCGTCGCGCGTCTCGAGGGCCGCAGCTCGCTCGGCCGGCTCGGGCTGATGATCCACTCGACCGCCGGCTACGTCGATCCCGGCTGGGAGGGGACGCTCACCCTGGAGCTGTCGAACGTCGCGAATCTGCCGATCAAGCTGTATGACGGCATGAAGATCGGCCAGATCAGCTTCCAGCGGCTCAGCTCCGCCGCCGAGGTCGCCTACGGCGACGCACGCATCGGCTCGCGCTATCGGGGTCAGACCGATCCGACGGCGAGTCGATATCACGCCGACTTCGAGCGCGGCCGAGTCGCGCGCAAGTGAGTCCGCCCCTGCACGAGATCGGCGAGGCGCGCTCCTTCGCCGGCGGCGCCAGCGTGCGCGTGGTGCGGGCGGGTTGGTTCCGGCCCGACGCCGGAGGCTTCTTCGGCGTGGTTCCGAAGCCGCTGTGGAGCCGCTTCACCGAGACCGATGAGCGCGGCCGGCTGCTGTGCCGCCTCAACTTGCTGCTGATCGAGGCCGGCGGGAAGCGAATCCTCGTCGAGACCGGCACCGGCGTTCGGATGAACGACAAGGACCGTGACATCAAGGGCGTCGAGGGCGGCGATCCGACCGAGGCGCTGCGCGCGGTCGGGGAGGATCCCGCCAGCATCGACTTCGTCGTCGTCACGCACCTGCACTACGACCATGCCGGCGGGATGGTGGACACCGATGGACGCCCGCTGTTCGCGAACGCGCGCTACGTCATCCAGCGCGACGATGCCGAAGCGGCGCACGGCGACGAGCTGCGCGTCCAGGGCATCATGGAGGTCGAGCAGCTGGACGCCGTCCGTGCCGCCGGCCAGCTGGCCGAGGTCAATGGCGAGGTCGAGCTCGTGCCCGGGGTCCGCGTCCTGCGCACGGGTGGCCACACGCGTGGATCGCAGGCGGTGCTCATCGGCCTCGATCGGCCCGGCGGGCGATCCGGCGACCCGACCGACCGCGGCATCTTCTGGGGCGACCTGATTCCGACTCGCTGGCAGATCCCGGTGCGCTGGACATCCGCGTACGACGACTACCCGATCGAGGCCATCGAGGTCCGCAACGAGCTCGTTGCGCGTGCCGCGGGCGAGGGCTGGTGGTGCTACTTCACCCACGATCCAGGCCCGATGCCGATCAGGATCCAGGCCACGGAGCGCGGGAGCTACCGCGCGGCCGAATGAGCCGTTCGACCCGACACGGCAGGGCACGTAAGATGCAACTGCCACCCCGACGCCCATCAACTGACCACGTCGAAAGGACCGACCCCTTCATGAACCTTCGATTCTTCGGGCTGCGCCGCGCAGCCGCGATCGGACTGACCACGCTCCTTGCCTTCGCGCTCGTGGCGTGCTCGAGCGACGATGGCTCGAGCACACCGGCCAGCGAAGCACCGGCCGGCTCGCAGGCCGCCGGCGGAAACGGCGGAACCGCAACCGTCAGCAACGGCGAGGTGACGATCACCGCCGACAACCTCGCCTTCGATGCGAGCACCATCGAGGCACCGGCCGGCGAGGCATTCACCATCACGCTCGTGAACAACGACTCGGCCCCGCACAACATCAGCGTCTACACCGAGAAGGATGGCGATGCGATCGTGCAGGGCGACATCATCAACCAGGGCGAGACGGTGACCATCGAGGTCCCGGCGCAGGAGGCGGGGGAGTACTACTTCCACTGCGACGTCCATCCCGACATGAGCGGGACGCTCGTCGTCGGCTGACGCTTCCTCATCGCAGCTCCAGCGCCCCCGGCGAATGCCGGGGGCGTTTTCGTCTCGATCTAGCGAGACGCCACCAGCTCATCGACGATGGCGACCATCCGTGCCGGATCGAGAGGACCGATCACCTCGCGCATGACGGTCCCATCGGCGCCGATGAAGTAGTGGCGCGGCAGCCCATCGGTGCCCGCCCAGCGGTAGTAGTTGTCGAGCCCGGGGTCGAGCAGGATCGGGTACGTCACTCCGTAGCGGTCCGCGAAGTCCGCCACCGCCGATGCCTCCTCGCCCCAATTGACGCCGAGGATGAGCAGGTCATCGGCGTGGACTTCGGCCATGCGTTCCATCGCCGGCATCTCGGTCCGGCACGGCTCGCAGCTGGTGGCCCAGAAGTTGACCCAGGTGAGACGGTCGCCAGCATCGCCGAGCGACCATGTCCGTCCGTCGAGGTCGGTGGCCGAGAGCGCGGGGGCCGGACGGCCGACGAGCGTGCCGACGCTGCCATCGTGCGGCGCGCGCAGCAGCGGGACGAGCGCCAGCCAGCCCAGGACCAGCGCCAGCACCACGATCAGCCCCAACCAGAGAAGGCTGCCGCGCCGGCGGAGGAGCGCGCTGAGGATCATCGGGCCAGGGCGGCCTCGACGTCCGGGCGCGTGATGATCAGCTCCGCCCGCTCCTCGCCGTCCACGACGAGCACGGGGATGCGGTGCGCATAGCGGACGAGCAGGTCATCATCGGTGTCGATCTCGACCGCGTCCCATCCATCGACTCCGAGCATGTCGTCGAGCAGGACGCTCGCGTCCTCGCAGAGGTGGCATCCCTGGCGGACATAGAGCGTGGGACGCGGCATGCGCCGCATCTTACGGTACCCTTGGCCCCGCGCCGCCCGCGTAGCTCAGTGGATAGAGCGCCGCCGTCCTAAGGCGGGCGTCGGGGGTTCGAATCCCTCCGCGGGCGCCACACTCCCGCACTGCCGCGCCGGGGGTCGACTCCTGCTTCGTCCCTGCACGGGCACCACGCGAGGCGCGGGATCCCGAAGCCATCAGCTCATGCCGGTGGAATCCGTATGATGTCGCGGGACGCTGAGCAGTCCCGTCAACCGAGCGAGCGGAGGGGAATCCTTGGACCGATACGAGCGGCGTGAACGCCGTGAGCTGCGCAGGGCGAAGGTCGCGGGCATCGCATTCGCGATCGCGTTCTACGCGGTGATCGTGGTAGGCCTCATCAAGACCTTCATGTGAGCGAGGTAGACCGATGCCCCCGCGCCTGACCGCCGTCCTCGTCGCCGAGGCCATCGGCACCTTCCTGTTCGTCTTCATCGGCGCCGGCTCGGTCGTGCTCGGCTCGCATCTGCAGGGAGGGGATGCCGGTGGGCTCGTTGGCGTCGCGCTCGCGCACGGCCTTGCTCTCGCCGTCTTGATCTCTGCGCTCGGGCCGATCTCGGGCGGGCACTTCAACCCCGCGGTCACCTTCGGCGTGTGGATCACCGGGCGCATCGAGCCGGTGCGCGCGGGCCTCTACGTGGTCGTCCAGCTGGTCGGCGCGCTCCTCGCCGGCCTGGCGCTGCAGGCGGTCTTCAACGTTGCATCCTGGCAGCCGGTGGCGACCGGCACGCCGGCCGTGGATCCGGCGATCGGCGTCACGGGCGCCATCATCGTCGAGGCCATCCTGACCGTCGTCCTGGTGCTCGCCGTGTTCGGCACCGCGATCGACCCGCGAGCGCCGAAGGTGGGCGGCCTCGCCATCGGGCTCGCCGTGACGGCCGACGTCCTCATGGGGGGCCCGCTGACCGGCGCCGCCATGAATCCGGCCCGCTGGTTCGGCCCCGCGGCGTCATCGGGCACCTTCGCCGACTGGTACGTCTACTGGATCGGTCCGCTGCTCGGCGCTGCCGTTGCTGCGCTGGTGTATCGGTTCGCGCTGGAGGAGCAGGGCGAGCCAGACGTGACGCCGGCGACGCCGGAGGGCACCTAGAGCACGAAGGTGAAGAGCGACGCGAGCCGCTCGAAGGCGTTCAGGAAGATGAGGACGCCGATCACCACGATCAGGAGCCCACTGACGACCTGCACCACCCGGTGGTGGCGCCGCAGGACCTCGACCAATGGGCGCAGCCGTGGAAAGGCGACCGCCGCCGCCAGGAACGGGATCGCCAGGCCGATCGAGTAGGCCGCCAGCAGCAGCGCGACGACCGGCGTCGAGCCGCTCGACGCGCCCATGGTCAGGATGGCCCCCAGCACGGGGCCGATGCACGGCGTCCAGCCGATGGCGACGAACGCCCCGAGCGCCAGCGCGCGTACCGAGCGCGCGGTCGGCAGGGCCGCAGGGTCGAGCCCGATCCGGAATCGGTCGAGGATCGGTCCGAAGGCACCGGTGCTCACGATGCCCAGCGCGATCACCGCGATGCCCGCAGCCTGGCGCGCGACGGGAATGCGGAACAGCGGGGCCCCGAAGAGGCCGATGGAGGTGCCGACCACCACGAACAGCACGCTGAAGCCGATGACGAACAGGAGCGCCTGTGGCACGACGCTGCCGCGTGAGGCGACCGCCGCCGATGAGCCTGCCGCGCTCGGTGCCACCGCTGCCTCACCGAGGAAGGCGAGATAGACGGGCAGCAGCGCGAGGACGCATGGCGAGAGGAAGCTCAACGCGCCCGCCGCGATGGCGAGCGCGACGCTGATGTCCGTCACGGCGCCGAGCCTAGCGGAGGCCGGTCACCGGCGTCAGCCCGGGCTCGATCACGATCGGCTGCGCGATGATCCAGAGGCTCAGCACGGTGTAGCCGATCATCAGGGCCACCATCGGCAGTCCCGCGACGGTCGCCCGCCGCGGCGTGTCGCGCATGGCGAGCCGGTGCGCCAGCACGATGCCCGCCACGTGCCCGCCGACGATGGCCGCGACGCTGAGGTACCAGACCAGCGCGACCGGGATCCAGTCGAGCTCCGGCGCGAGGCTCATGAGCGGGTCGACCAGCAGCGACGGCAGCCAGACCGCTCCCTGGATGACGAGCGTGAGGTAGTGGGCGATGAGGTAGCCGGCCGCGATCGGCAGGAGCGTGGCGGCGTAGACGCCGGGTGGCGCCACCGTCGAGGCGCCGATGCGGCCGGTCAGCCAGAGGACCGAGCCGAATGCGGCCAGGAAGGCCGCCACCACGAGCGCGAAGGCCACGGTATCGACGAGCAGGAACGCGGTGAGGGTGATGCCGAAGGCGCCGGTGATGGGCGGCAGGAGCCATCCGAGGAGCGCGGCGCCAAAGGCCGTTTCGCGCAGGCCGTCGTAGGTGACGCCCGCCAGGACGAGGATGATGAATGCGGCGTCCGACCAGCCGGCGCGCGCGACGTCGGTGAGGCCGACGATCCAGGGACGCAGGATCGGGTCGCGCTCGCCGTCCTCCGCTGCTGTCGAGCACTCCGGGCAGTCGACGCAGCGCTCGGCACTGCATACCTCGCCGCAGCCTTCGCACAGCGCGGCACTGATGGATCGGCGGCCGATCGGGCCGATGTGTCCGAACCATGCCAGCTCCACCTCGAACAGCTCGGCATTGCGCAGCCAGGCGATCTGGCCGAAGGCGACCATGCCAGCCAGCGTCAGCACCGTGTACGCCGCGAGGAGCAGCCCGACGGTGAGCGCCGCGTCGCTGGCGGGGAGGATCAGCTCGGCCCACACGCCGGCGGCGAGGAGCGCCACGGCCGGCCAGCGCGCCAGTCCTGGCGGGTAGACGACGCCCAGGTCGAGGCGGCGTGCCCCGAGGCGCTGCGCCAGCCATTCGATTCCGGCGAACGTCGTCCGGAACGGGCTGAGCGACGGCCAGGCGTTGCCGATGAGGGCGGCGACGATCGGGAGGCCGACCCAGATGCCGATCCAGAACAGCACACCCGGCAACGGAGAGATGTCGCCGACCACGAAGGCGACGACGATCGCGCCGTACCACCACGCCAACCCGACGATGCGCAGGATCGTGCGCGTGGCTCCGGCCAGCGAATCTGGCACCGGACGCGTCGTGTACGCCCGGCCGCCGGCACGCGTGACGAGCGAGGTGACGACGAACGACGCCCCGACGGCAATCGCCGCACCGAGCAGGTACAGCCACAGGGGCACCGGAAGCTGGAAGGTGCCGCCGATGGCGTGCGCCGACACGACGCGCGGGCACAGCGCCAGGCAGGCCGCCGCGAGCGCAGCGGCTCGCAGCCTCTCGCTACCGGTCATGGACCGTGAAGATTCCGACCGCCACTCCCTGCGGCGCCGCATCGGTGTGGAGCTCGATGGAGAACTGACCGGTGCGCGTCGCGGTGAACTCGAGGCGGAGGTCCTCGCCGTCCGTGACCTCCGTCGCGGGCACCGCTTCGTCGTAGCCATGAATGTGCAGCGTACCGTCGACCTCGGAGTGGACGACCAGGGTCACCTCCTGGTCCTGGCACACGGCGGGGTCGGTCGGCGAGAGCGCCTGCGCCGTGAGCGTCAGCTCCAGCGTCGCCGACGGCTCATCGCACGTTTCGGGGCGGCTCTGGTTGACGCAGGCGGTCAGGGCGACCGCCGCGAGGAGCGTCAGAATGCGCCTCATCGGGATGCGCGTCGAAGCTCGCGCGCGGCGAGGGCGAGCGCCACCAGCAGCAGGAGCACGCCGATGGCGGCCGTGCCCGACGCCCGCACCGGGAGGGCGGTGTCGGCAACGTCAGCCGTCGGCTCGGGGCCGACCCGGAACGCGAATTCACCGGACCCGACGTGGCCGTCGATCGAGCCGGCGGACCACCTGACGTGGTACTCGCCAGCG
Organism: Candidatus Limnocylindria bacterium; assembly: GCA_036380955.1. GTDB lineage: Bacteria > Chloroflexota > Limnocylindria > QHBO01 > QHBO01 > JACDBZ01. The sequence continues at coordinate 20,946 of DASVDT010000005.1, forward strand.
CCAGTCATCGAGACGGGGGCGCGCAGGACGTTGCGATCGGCGACATCGAGGTCCACCCCGCCCTCGCCGACGATGGTTCCATCGGCGTCGGCCACCTCGATCTCGCTCGTGTCCGGATCGAGCTCGGACTCGAAGGTGACGACCACGCTGCTGGGCGGAGTATCGAGCACCTCGCCCGCTGCCGGCTGGCTCGATACCAGCTCGGCATGGGCCAACGCTGCGGTCGACAGCGCGGCGAGCAGGAGAGCGGCGAACGGGGCAAGCACGAATCGGGGACGCGGCAAGGCGGGGCTCCTGGTTCGGTTTCCATTCATCGCGCCAGCTCGTGCAGGTAGGCGATGAGATCGGCGCGCTCAGCGGGTGTGAGAAGGCCGGCGAACGGCGGCATCGGCGTGCCGGCGACGCCATAGGCGATACGGTACGACAGCTCGGCGTCGGAGGTGGCGCGCACCGCATCCAGCAGGGAACTGGCGACCGGCTGAGTGGTGACGGCTCCGTCTCCGTGCGCGTCCAGGCCGTGGCAGCTCGAGCAGTTGGCCCGATACACGGCCTCGCCGCGCGCCAGGTCCGGCGAATCGGTCGCCGGTGGCTGAGCGGCGAGGTCCTGCGCGCTTGGGGCATTCGCCGCGTCGACCAGCGTCCTGCTCCCGACGCTCAGCACCGCCGCGACCGCGAGCGTGGCAAGCGCCCCGCGCAGCACCGAGCGACGAGCGCCCGGCCGCAGCCAGCCCGCGCCGACCAGCGCCGCGAGCGCCACCATCGCCGGCAGCCAGCCAGTCGGACCCGGCGGGAGCATCGACCAGGCCGCCGCGATCGGCGCCGGGACGCCAACGCCGGTGTCGGGCGGAGGCCCGAGCTCCGGTGCGCCAGGCGAGCTCACGGCCAGCACGAAGCCGATCGAATCGTCACGCAGGCCCTGGCGTCGGACGATGACCTCCATTCCCCAGTCGCCCTCGATCGGTGTGTACGCGCCGTTGGCGGCAAACAGCCCACCCAGGGGATCGGGCTGGAGCTCGAGCTCGATTCGCTCCGGCGGAAGGTCGCTGCCCGACGGCGGTGTCAGCTGGAGGAACACCTTCTGGAGATCCTCCGGTGGGCCGCCCGTATCCGGATCGGTGAGGATGACCCGATACGCCTGGTCGCCCGGCGCGGGCACGCTGACCGCGACGTGAACGCGGGCGCCGGCGAGTTCCCCGAAGAAGTGGGCGGGGTTGACGGGCGTCGTCGCAAGCTCGGGTTGGCGCTGTGAGGCCGGCTGGATCGTGACCATCGTTGCCGCGGCCGAGACGGCGAGCGCTCCGACCACGAGCTCCGCGCTGACCAGCGCGACGACGGCGGCGCGACCTCGCCCGCGGAGCGCGAGGTGGTTCACGGCTCCGATGCCCAGCGCCACGGCCAGCAGCCCGGCCTTCGCGACGAGCAGGTTGCCGTAGTCGCTGGCCACGAGATCCCGGCCGCTGCCGAGCACGATCGACGAGTTGGCGACGCCGCTGAGCGCGACGACCGGGGCCGCGATGAGAGCGAGCCGCCCGTGGCGGCGCAGGATCGCCGTGAGCGCGGTTCGCCAGGGAACGCCTCCGATCCGGGCGGCGAGAACGAGCGCGGCGGGCAACCCGCCGAGCCACGCCGCGACGGCCACCAGGTGCAGCCAGTCGAGCGCCGCGAAGCCGATGCCGCCGACCGCGGCGTGGCCCGCGAGGCTCATCCCCGCCATTCCGATCGCGAGCGCGAGCGCAACGGCAACCACCAGCCGCCGACTGCCATCGAACCTCGCGCCGAGGAACGCAAGCGCCGCGGCGGCCACGCCTGCCAGCACGGCGATTCGCATGGCGATCGCGAAGGCCGTCCAGCCAAACGCGGCGGCCGGATCGAGCGGAATGCCGGTGCCGGCGGCGCTCGCGATCGGTCGCGCGGCGAGGAGCAGATAGCCGACCACGCCGGTCGATGCCGCGAGACCGGCCCCGCCGATCAGCGCCCATGGCGGGTCAGCGGCACCGGCGGCCGAACCGGCGTTCCACCACATGACGACGCTGCCGAGCGCCAGGAGGAACATCGCCAGCGCGAGCCATCGGGCCGCGACCGTGAGCGGGTCGACCGACGGGGAGCTCGAGCTGGCGGAGTCGGTCGGCGGGGGAGCCGCGCCGGAGGGGTCGATGAGGAAGGCGTAGAAGCCGGCGGTGGCATGGCCATCGGTCTTCGAGATGACCTGGTAGCTGACGGTGTAGACGTCGGGGTCCAGCTCGGGGAGCGAGAGGGTCGCCGTTCGACCGCCATCGGTCAGGCCAAGTCCGCCGACTCCCGCGATCGGGCGCTGCTGCGCATCCAGCACCTGGATGACCGAGGTCTGGGGGTCGATTGGCTCGCTGAAGGTGATCGTCAGCGCATCTGGCGCCTCGATGAGCGCCGCGTTCGCTGCCGGTTCCGACTCGACGAGCTCGGCGTGGGCGCGTGCCTGCATTGGCAGCGAGGCAAGCAGGCCCAGCGCGAAGAGTCCGGCGGCGAGGCGGCGAGCCGTGATGGAGCGGGACACGCGTCCTCCGGTGAGCGCGACGATACAGCCGGTCGAGGCTGCGGGGCACGGAGGCGAGTATACGAACGGCCGGGCGTCAGACGACGACCAGCCGGCGGAGGAGGCGGGAGGGCGCCGTCACCGTATGCCGCGGCCGTCGCTGTGCGGGGCGTTGGCGCGGGCCTTGCAACCCATGGCCTGCAAGGCCCAAGAACAACATCAACCTGGAGGAGATCAGATGGCTTCCGTCGTCGACAGCATTGACGTCAAGGTGCCCGTGAGCACCGCCTACAACCAGTGGACCCAGTTCGAGTCCTTCCCGCAGTTCATGGAGGGCGTCACGTCGGTGGCGCAGATCGATGACACCCACCTTCACTGGGTCGCCGAAGTCGGCGGCGCGGAGAAGGAGTGGGACGCCGAGGTCACCGAGCAGCATCCCGACGAGCGCGTTGCGTGGCGTGCCACGAGCGGCGCCGAGAACGCCGGCGTCGTGACGTTCCACCGCATCGACGACGCGACGACTCGCGTCACGCTCCAGATGGACGCCGATCCAGAAGGCCTCATCGAGAACGTCGGAACCGCGCTCGGCTTCCTGGACCGCCGGGTCAAGGGCGATCTCGAGCGCTTCAAGGAGTTCATCGAGGGTCGCGGCTCGGAGACGGGCGCGTGGCGCGGTGAGGTCGAGGCAGGGGCACAGCGGTGACCGAACGAGGATCGTCGAGTGGCGGCCTGACCGGCGCCACCGGCGATCTCACCCCCGACGAGATCCAGCGTGACTTCGAGCCGGGCGAGTGGCGCGAGGCATCCGACCCGGTGCACCACGCCGACGTGACACGCTCGCAGGCTGCCACAGCACCGGCGCAGCAGGGCGAGATCGGCGTTCCAGGTGGTGGGCCGGAGGTTGGCGGGTCTGACGGCGGCGCCGATGATCCCCCCCAGCGCGAGCCGCAGATCGGCGGCGACGAGCGCACTGACCACGAGGAGCACCTGTAGCTCAGGCGGCCCGCTTCTTCGCGGCCTTCTTGCGGGCCGGCTTCCTCTCGGTGTTCTTGCGGTCCCCCTTCGCCTGCTCGACGCTCGCGCGGAGGGCATCCATGAGGTCGATGACCTTGGGTTCGGGCTTTCGTCGCTTCGCCCGTTTCGTCTCGCCGCGCATCTTCTGCTCGATGAGCTGCTCGAGGGCGGTGCGGTACTCATCGGCGTAGGACTCCGGGCGGAACTTGTCGGCCAGGCTCTCGACCAGCGAGCGCGCCATGTCGAGCTCCTTCGCCCGCACCTTGGCCTCCGCGCCCTCGGGAAGGTCCAGTGAGCCGGTCGAGCGGATCTCGTCCGGCCAGTACATCGTCTCGAGGGTGAGGGCGTCCTCGTACGCGCGCATCGTTGCCAGGCGCTCACGCGTGCGGATCGTGACGCGCGCGATCGCGACGCGATCGGTCTCCTCCAGCGCCTTCCTCAGCAGGGTGAACGGCTTGGCGCCGACGTCGGTCGGCTCGAGGAAATACGTCTTCTCGAAGTAGATCGGGTCGATCTCGGAGGCCTCGACGAAGTCGCCGATATCGATCGTCGTGCTCGACTCCGGCTTGGCGGCCTCGATCTCTTCGGGCTCGAGGACGACGAACTCGTTCTTGCTCACCTCGAACCCGCGGACCAGGTCGTCCCAGGCGAGCTCCTCACCGCCATCGGTGCAGACGCGCTTCTCCTGGATCGGCGCCTCGTGCTTCTTGCACAGCATTCGAAGGCGCACGTCCTTCGACTCGGTCGCGGTGTAGAGCTTCACCGGGATGGTGACCATCCCGAAGCTGATCGCCCCCTTCCAGATCGCTCGCATGCGCCTCCCTCAGCCGACGGGCTGCTTGACCTTCGCGTCTTCGTCGACGTCGATGTCGTACTTCTCGGCGGCACGCAGGATCTTCTTGCGAGCCTCCTCCTTGGCGGTCTTGCTCTCGAAGTCGGTCTGGTTCCAGCGTGAGATCGCG
>DASVDT010000006.1:0-14203 GCA_036380955.1 Candidatus Limnocylindria bacterium
GGCGACGTCCCGGGCGTCGACGAGGTCATCGACGAGGTCGAGATCGCCGGAGTCTGAGTTCGTCTCTCCGGGCAGCGGGGCGGGGACCAGTGTGCGCTCGAGCGGCGCCCGCGGGCGTGGCTCGTGCGACATCGGCACCGATGTATCGGTCCAATCGTGCCTGAGTCGCGCCCGGGTGCGATCTATCCGATCAATCGGTTCGCGCTGAGCTCGAATCGCGCGCGCGGGCGTGGCTCGTGCGAGATCGGCACCGGTGTATCGGTCCAATCGTGCCTGAGTCGCCCCCGGGTTCGATCTGTCCGATCAATCGGTTCGCGCCGAAGATTTCATGCGAGTCCGAGCGTCCCCGGAACCTCAACAGGGTTCAGCAGGTGCGCTCCGTCGTTCGTGACCCGGTTGACCGCCGTGCTCACCGGCCAGGTTCGGTCATGGCACGCACACGAGCAGGACCGTGGCCAACCGGCGCGCGCCTTGCATGGCACACGGCCAACCAGAGGAGGCACCGATCAGATGACCACGAAGGGGCCGATGGACGACGACACCCCGCGTGCCGACGACACGCCGGAGCGCGAGGGCGGCGCCTGGATCGGCCAGCATCCCGATCCGAACACGCAGAAGGTCCGCGAGGACCTTGACGAGGGCGCCGAGCGCGTCGCCGTGACAGCCAACGAGTCCGGCGACTCGCCGTCGGACGGCGGCTGGCCGCAGGGTCACCGGCAGGGAGATCCCGCCAGCGACGACGACGTCCGCCAGGCCGGCGAGAACGAGTGATGGAGGCAGCCATGGAACGCGATCAGGAGCAGGACCGCGACGGCAGCAAGGTGGATGCGCCGACCGGCACGCCACCCGACGAAGGCCTCGCCTACGACCCGACCATGACCGATACCGACGAGGCGAACATCCCCGAGGAATCGGACGCCGATCCGAGGGGCGCCAACAGGACGGAGGGCGGCTCGCGCTGACCGTCAGCCGGCGCTGATCTCGAGCGTCTCCATCATCGTGTCGAGGACCTCCTTGTAACGGTCAAACGTCACATCGTCGATCAGCTCGTTCATGTGCGTGCTGAAGAGCAGCGTCTGGCCGTTGGCGAGCTCGATCCGGTACTCGTACAGCCGATCGCCCGCGCGGAAGAAGATGACGTCCTCGGCCCATCGCGTCTCGATGACCTCGGCAGGCCTCCCCGCCACCTCTGTCTGCCGCGAGCTCAGGATCTCCACGGGCTGCGTCGCATCCTCCGGTGGCGGCTCAGTGATGCCGCCGCTGATTGCCACGCTCGGCGGAAGCTGCGAGTTCGGAATCAGCTCGACCGGCTCCTCGGCGAAGGCGACGCACGGGGCGATCGGCGTGCCGGGCGGCTCCGGGACGACGCTCTCGTTGGCCCACCAGTCGGCGGGGTAGTCGACCGAGTACCCGGCCTCGTCGTTGGTGCACCGATTGGCGTTCTCGAACCCCGCGGCCGAAGGCGAGGGGTCCGCCGACGGAGCATCGCTCGGCTCGGGCGTTGCGGAGGGCGGCGCGGTGGATGTCGACGCCGGCGACGGCATCGGCGACTCGGACGGTCCCCCGACGAAGCCCTGGCGCGGGATCAGGTAGCCGATGCCGAGGCCCAGTGCGACGGCAAGCACCACGACGGCGGCAGCGGCCAACGCGGCCGAGAGCGGCAGCCCGAAGAACCCTCGCTGTTGCCCGACCATGGCCGTGCGCCGCAGCAGGCGGTCCGCCAGATCCGGCTCGGCATGCGGGGCCGACGCGTGCAGGGATGCCGAGAGCCGGCGCTCGAGGTCGTGAAGATCGGACTCGTTCATGTCCATCCTCCTTGCGGGTTGGCCGTGCCTCGCGCATCGGCGGCCAGCGCGGCGCTGAGCGCTCGGAGCGCCCGATGCAGCTTGCTGCGATAGGCGATCTCGCGGATGCCGAGCGTGGCCGCGGCATCGGCGTTCGACAGGTCGACGTAGTAGCGAAGCGCGATGACCGTGCGCTCCCCCTCCTTCAGTCGACGGAACGCCCGCGCAATCTCGTCGCGCTGGAGGAGGCCGTCCAGGTCATCGCCGGCCGCCCGGTCGTGGTGCGGCTTGAGCTCCGTCTCGGGACGAAGGCGCTTGAGACGCCTCCCCTCGTCGTGGGCCGAGTTGACGACCAGCCTGCGCAGCCACGCGCCGAACTTCGCCGGCTCCCGCAGCTTCGGCAGGTCGCGCCACGCCCTGAGCAGGGCTTCCTGGACGGCATCCTCGGCGCGGCTGCGGTCGGGCAGCAGCAGCCCTGCCAGGCCGTACAGCCGTTCGATCTCCGGCCGAACCAGAGACTCGAACGCGCCATGGTCGCCGTCGCGGGCTCGGCGGACGAGCTCTTCCTGCAATTCATCACCTCGGTCTCGGTGCGCTGGCCATATGGCGCACCCAGTTGCCGATCCGTTGCGGAATTGTGACGCACGGGCACGACACGGCCGATTGACCTAGCATCAACGGACACTGGTTTAAGGAACCGAGACCCATGCCGCTCCCCAACGATCCTGATCCCAAGCTCGCCGAGTACGCGCACCCCGAGAAGCTCGTCACCACCGGTTGGCTGGCTGAGCACCTGGACGACGAGAACCTCGTCGTCGTCGAGTCCGATGAGGACATCCTGCTCTACGAGACCGGCCACATCCCGGGCGCTGTGAAGGTCGACTGGCACACCGAGCTGAACGATCCCGTGACCCGTGACTACGTCAGTGCCGAGCGCTTCGCCGGGCTGATGCGCGAGAAGGGCATCGGCCGCGACACCACGGTCGTCTTCTACGGCGACAAGAGCAACTGGTGGGCCGCGTACGCGCTCTGGGTCTTCAGCCTGTTCGGCCACCCGGATCTCCGCCTCCTCGACGGCGGGCGAGCCAAGTGGGAGGCCGAAGGACGGCCGATGACGACCGATGCAGCCCAGCCGAAGCCGACCGACTACCCGGTGGTCGAGCGCGACGACTTGCGCATCCGCGCCTTCCGCGAGGACGTGCTCGAGCACATCGGCCAGCCGCTGGTGGACGTGCGCTCACCGGACGAGTACACCGGCAAGCTGCTGCACATGGCCAACTACCCGCAGGAAGGTGCGCTGCGCGGTGGCCACATCCCGGGTGCGAAGAACGTGCCGTGGGCCCGCGCCGCGAACGAGGACGGCACCTTCAAGTCGCGCGCCGAGCTCGATGCGCTGTACGGCGGCGAGGTCGGACTGTCGCCCGATGACGACGTGGTCGTGTACTGCCGCATCGGCGAGCGCTCGAGCCACACCTGGTTCGCGCTTCAGCACCTCCTGGGCTACGAGAACGTCCGCAACTACGACGGCTCGTGGACGGAGTGGGGCAATGCCGTTCGCCTGCCGATCGAGCGCGAGGTCGACGGCTCCGCGTGACCGTCGAGGCCCTGCCGCCGGCGCTGGCCGAGATCGTGGACATGTTCGCGACCTCGCCGCCGCGCGATCGGCTCGAGCTGCTGCTCGACTATTCGCAGTCGTTGCCACCGCTGCCCGCCCGGCTGGCCGAGCACCCGGAGCGGCTGGAGCCGGTGCCGGAGTGCCAGTCGCCGCTGTTCGTGGCGGCGGAGGTCGGCGACGACCGGCGCGTCCACCTGTTCATGGATGCGCCCGCCGAGGCGCCCACGACACGCGGCTTCGCGGGCATCTTCCACGCGGGCCTCGACGGGCTCACGGCCGACGAGGTGCTCTCCGTCCCGGGCGACATCACGGCCCGCCTGGCGCTGGCCGAGGTGGTCAGCCCGCTGCGCCTGCGGGGCGCCGCGGCGTTGCTCGGCCGGGTGCAGCGGCAGGTTCGCGAGCAGCTCGGCTAGCCGTCGTTCCCCGGGCGATTTCTCTCCCGCGACCTGCAATATGCGCGCTCCCGGCACGTTAGGCGGCGAATGCCAACAGCGCGCCCGCTTCCACGCTCGCGGAAGGCCATCTGGCCCCGAATCGCGCGTGTAATGAGCGCGAGCGAGCACAATTCCCCAGTCGCGTGATCGCGACGGGAACGTCGCCCGCTATAGGGGCATTCCGCCGAATCCCGTTGACGGCGTGGCACTGGCGGGCGGCGCGCTCACCCTGACGCGGGATTGTGCCAGCTACCAACCAGGATCGGCTTGGGCGGGGAGCTTCCCGCTGAGCAGCCATAACGTCGCTCGCCGTTCGTCACCCACCAATCACGCGGGTCGATGACGGAAATCCGACCATCCCGGGGCCGGTTCGTCCGCCTGAGCCAACCCTGATTGGTAAGCGATGAAACACGCGCCTCGTTCGTTGACGCGCGTCAGGGAGAGGCGGATAGTTCCGTCTGAGATGAACTCGGTCGTGATCGTGCGCACCGCATCTGGCTCGAGCTACGTGCTCTCCATCAGCGAGCCGGGCGTCCACTGGTGTCGGCTGCCTGCCGACAAGCCGGGGGTGAGCTGGACGGCGAGTGGCTGGGAGGAGGTCGTCCCGCGCATCGTTCCCGGCGAGCGGCTGCTCATCGGACATCTGCGTACGTCCCCGATCACGGCCGTGGAGGTCCTGCCTGCCTGAGCCGCGGATGGTCGGCGGCCGTCGGCGTGACCGAGATGCCGAACAGCGGCCGATCGTGCGGGAGCGGCTGCATCGGTCATCGAAGCTCGATCGAGCGCTTGGCGAGGCCATACCAGTAGCCGTCGATCTTGGTGTCCCAGGTCGGCTCTCGAGTGGCGGCGCGCCGTGGCCGAGGTGCAGCGCGGGTAGTGGTTCGGTCACGCTGGCGTCATTCCGTCAGGGCTGACCGGCGACGAGCTCCGATGCGTCCTCGATCGTGAGGTCGGCGTCGACGTCGGTAATGCCATCCACGACCGCGACGGGGCCCACCGGCCGGCGCAGTGGCCGCAGCAGCAGCGCGACCGCCACGATGCCGGGCACCGCGCGAAGGCCGACGCTGACCAGCAGCCAGAGCAGCTGATCCTCCGGCATGCCCTGCGCCGTCATGCCGAGCAGCGACACGACACCGACCGCGCTCATCGCGACCTGCACGAGCCCGACGCCAACTCCGAGCGCAACGCCCCAGATCTGCCGCCGCAGGATGGCAATGACCGCCACGAACATCGCAATCGTCGAGAGGCTTGCGGCGACGACGTAGACCTGCAGCGGCGTGACGATGAACCCGCCCAGCCCTGCACCGATGCTCAAGAAGCTGATCAAGTTGCCGGGCAGCTGGATGGCCGCCTCCCACGCGAGCACGCCGATGATCGCCGCGGCGGCGACGTGCTCGACCGGCAGCCGCTCGCGCGCCCCGGGCAGCAGCACTCGCGCCACGATGGCCGCCGCGATGGCAACGCCCACCGCCGCGGCTAACCCCCATGCCTGCCAGTCCTCGATCACCCCGACGTCCCTCCCTTCGGCGCCTATCCGATGTTCAGCTGCGCCAGCGCGAATAGCGCGGCGGCCACTCGTTCGGACTGTCGCGTCGCCCGACCGTAACCGTCTCGATGTCGAACGCGAAGAGCCGGTACTCGTCGTCGGGCTCGAACGGCCACGCGGCGATGGCGGCCGCCCGCACATCCGGATCGGTCAGCTCGCGAGCCCGGCCACGAAGGAGCAGCTCGTTGGGCGCCTGCGGGTCGAGGTGGGCGTGCAGCGCGTATCGGCCGTCCGATGTCAGGTCCGTCAGCTTGCCGGACGGGAAGATGAAGGCGCACAGCTCGTCGCCGACGATCCCGACGGAGATGGGATTGATGTGCGGTGGCGCGTCGCCGCGCACGGTCGCGAGCATCGCCTTGCCACTGCCGTCGCGGTACAGGAGCGCCCGGGCGGTCTCGGCGAGCCCCGGCTCCGCTGATTGGAATTCCGACCACGTTGCCATGGATCAGATCCTAGCCGCGGCGAGCGATCCGAGGCGCGTACCGGCCTCGGCCAGCGTCTCGTGCCGCTTCGGGAAGGCGAACCGGATCTTCGTACGACCCAGCTCCGGTCGGGAGTAGAACGACGAGCCCGGCACGGTCGCCAGGCCGGGGTCCACGGTCAGCCGGCGGGCGAACGTGACGTCGTCCTCATCGGTCACCGCGGTGATGTCGGCCATGACGTAGTAGGCACCGTCCGGCACGTACGGCGTCAAGCCGGCCGTTTCCAGCGCCGGCATGAGGATGTCGCGGCGCGCTCGATACGCATCGGCCAGGTTGGCGTAGTACGCGTCGACCAGGCCCAGCGCGACCGTGCCGGCCGCCTGGAGCGGTGCCGCCGCCCCAACGGTGAGGAAGTCGTGCACCTTGCGGATGCCGTTGGTGAGGTGAGGCGGCGCGATGACCCACCCCACCCGCCAGCCGGTCACCGAGTACGTCTTGCTCAGCGAGTTGATGGCGACGGTCCGCTCCGCCATGCCGGGAAGGGTCGCCATCGGGATGTGCTCGCCGGCGTAGACGATGTGCTCGTAGATGTCATCGGTGAAGACGATGACATCGTGCTCACGGCACAGATCGGCGATGAGCTCCAGCTCGGCGCGCGAGAAGACCTTGCCGGTCGGGTTGTGCGGCGTGTTGAGCACCAGCCCGCGCGTCCGCGGCCCGAAGGCTGCGCGCAGCTCGTCCGGATCGATCGACCAGTCCGGCTCGTGGAGGGTGACGTACCGCGGGATGGCGCCCGACAGGATGGCGTCCGGCCCGTAGTTCTCGTAGAACGGCTCGAAGACGACGATCTCGTCGCCGGGGTCGAGGATCGCCATCATGGCCGCGATCATTCCCTCGGTCGCGCCGCAGGTCACCGTGACATCGGTCTCTGGATCGACCGCCCACGAGGGGTAGAAGCGCTGCGTCTTGGCCGCGATCGCCTCGCGGAAGTCGCGTGCCCCCCAGGTGATGGCGTACTGGTTGACGTCGGCGTCGATGGCCGCCTTCGCCGCCTCCTTGAGCTCGGGTGGGCAGGCGAAGTCGGGAAAGCCCTGCGCCAGGTTGACGGCGTCGTGCGCCATCGCCAGCCGCGTCATCTCGCGAATGACCGATTCGGTGAACGACGCGGCCCTGCCGGAGATCCTCGTCACGCGAGCAATCTTGTCACCGATGCGCCGATGTCGCACCCGCCAGCGACGCCACCAGCCGACCGACGCCGGGAGCGCCATCCCGGCCCATGGCCGCCACGATGGCCGAGCCGACGATGACGCCGTCGGCATGCGGTGCCAGCTCGCGAACCTGCTCGGGCCGGGACACGCCGAAGCCGACGCCAACCGGGATGCGGCCGGCGGCGGTGGCCCGGATCCGATCCAGCAGCGGGCCGGTGGTGTCCGCGACGCCATCGCGGGCGCCGGTCACGCCGAACAGCGGCACGACGTACAGGAAGGCGGTCGATGCCCGGATCGCCGCCTCGAGCCGCTGGTCGCTGGTGTTGGGCGTGACGAGAAAGGTGACGCCCAGGCCGGCATCGGCGATGAGGCGCTCCAGCTGGCGGTCCTCGCCGGCGGGCAGATCCGGCACGATCAGGCCGTCGGCGCCCGCATCGGCAAGCGCGGCCAGCGATGCCCGAACGCCGCGCGCCACCAGCGGGTTCAGGTAGCCCATGCACAGCAACGGCTGGGCGTGGCCGGCCTCGCGGAGGGCGCGCACGAGGCGCACTGCCGACTCGAGTCCACCGCCGGCCGCCACGGTGGCGTGCCCGGCGGCGGCGATGACCGGTCCGTCCGCGACCGGGTCGCTGAACGGTACGCCGACCTCGAGCAGGTCCGCGCCGGCCTCCAGTGCAGCCTCGGCGGCCGCCAACGACGCTGCGTCATCCGGATGACCGGCCATCAGATACGCGACGAGCGCTGCCCGGTCGTCGGTCCTGGCCGCGTCGAAGGCCGCGCGGATGCGTGCGGCGCCCCTGGGGAGCGTCATGCGTCGAACCCGGCCACGATGTCCAGGTCCTTGTCACCGCGACCGCTGAGGTTGATGACCACCGCCGCTCCGCTCTCGAGCGACGGCAGCATGCGACCCACGGCCGCCAGCGCGTGGGCCGATTCGAGCGCGGGCAGGATGCCTGCGCGTCGCGTCAGACGGCGGAGCGCCGCGATCGCCTCGTCGTCCGTGGCGCGCGCGACCTCCAGCCGGCGAGCAGCCGCGAGCGCGGCGAGCTGCGGACCGACGCCCGGATAGTCGAGTCCGGCCGAGGCCGAGTACGGCTCGACGACCTGGCCGTCGTCCGTCTGGGTCAGCATGGTGAAGGCGCCGTGCAGGACGCCCGGCATGCCGAGGCCCAGCGACGCCGCGTTGTCGCCCAACCCGTCCCCGCGGCCGCCCGCCTCGACGCCGACGAGGCGGGTGCGCGCGTCCAGGAAGGGCCGGAAGAGGCCGATCGCGTTGCTGCCACCGCCGACCGATGCCACCGCGAGTTCCGGCAGCCGGCCGATGCGCTCGAAGAGCTGCGCGCGCGCCTCGCGACCGATGACCGACTGCAGCTCGGCGACCATGTCCGGGTACGGGTGCGGCCCCGCCGCAGAGCCCAGGATGTAGGCCGTATCGGCGACATTCGCGACCCAGTCCCGCAGCGCATCGTTGAGCGCGTCGCGCAGGGTGCCGTGGCCGGTCGCCACGGGGCGAACCTCGGCGCCGAGCAGGTGCATGCGGCGGACGTTCGGCGCCTGCCGCTCGATATCGGTCGTGCCCATGTACACCACGCAGGTCATGCCGATCAGCGCGCACGCCGCTGCGGTCGCGACCCCATGCTGGCCGGCGCCGGTCTCGGCCACGACGCGCGTCTTGCCCATGCGCTTCGCGAGCAGCCCCTGCCCGAGCGCGTTGTTGATCTTGTGCGCGCCGGTGTGCGCGAGATCCTCGCGCTTCAGGAAGATGCGGACGTCGGTGCGAGCGTCATCGGCGAGTGCATGCGGTGCCACCTCGTACAGCGGCGTTGGGCGACCGATGAAGTCACGCTGAAGCCTGGCGAGCTCGCGCCGGAAGATCGGATCGCGTCGGGCGTCCGTCCACGCCGCGGTCAGCTCGTCGAGCGGCGGGATGAGGGTCTCGGGCACGTAGCGGCCGCCGAAGGCGCCGAAGCGACCGCGGCGGGTGACTCGATCCGCCCCGGTCGTGTCACGACGGGCGGCTCGCACGAAGGCGCCGATGCGAGCGGCATCCGGCTGGCCGTCACGTTCCAGGCCGGAGGCAGCATCCACCAGCGCCGGACGGGCTCCGCGGACGACCTGCTCGACGCTCGACGGCGTGAGCCCACCGGCCAGCCCGACGGGAAGGATCCGATTGAGGCGCCGCGCGATCGCAAGGGGCGCATCGGCGCCGCTGCCGCCGCCGGCCGATGCCGATGAGCCCTCCAGCAGCACGTGGCTGGCACCGGCCGCGTACCACGCTTCGGCGGTGCACAGCGCCGACAGAACGCTGGCCGGCGCGTGGACCACGCCGATGACGGGATCAAGGCGCGCTGCTTCGCGGGTCAGCCAGGCAGGTGGGGCATCGTGGCCGGCGAGCTGCACGCCACGGATTCCGCTGGCGTCGACGGCCGCGCTGACGTCTCGCTCGGATGCGCCGCGGAACACGAGCACGGGTCGCACCCGCTGGAGGCCCTGCGCCAGGCGGCCGGCCTCCGCGGTGGAGACCGCACGCCGGGCTCCTGGTGCCACGACGAACCCGGCGAAGTCGGCGTCGGCCCTGACGGCGGCGGCAACGCCCGCGGCGGTGCGCGTGCCGCACACCTTCACCTCGGGCCGCGCGGGGTGTGCGGGGATCGGCACTGCCGCGCGTGGCGGCACCGCTTCGACGAGCTCACTGAGGCGGTCGGCTGGGTCAGCCGCCTTGAGCAGGGCGGTTCCCACCAGGACGGCGTGCGCGCCGGCTCGGGCCGCATCGGCGACATGTGCGGCCTCACTGAGCCCGCTCTCGGCGACCAGCGTTGCCCCGCTGTCACGAGCTCGCGACAGGAGGCGAAGCGCCCCGTCGCGATCGACGCGGAGGCTGTCGAGGTCCCGCGCGTTGACACCGACGAGCGTGGCGCCGGCGGCCAGCGCACGCTCCAGGTCGTCGTCGGTGTGCACCTCGACCAGTGCGTCGAGGCCGGCCTCGGCGGCCGCGTCGATGAGCCCGCGCAGCGCCGCATCGTCCAGCGCGCGAACGATCAGCAGCACGGCCCCGGCACCGAGCGCCCTGGCCTGCCAGACCTGGTACGGATCGACGGTGAAGTCCTTGCGGAGCATCGGGACGCCAGCGCCCGCGGCGGCCGCGAGATCGTCGTCCGATCCGCCGAACCGGGTCGGCTCGGTCAGGACGGAGAGTGCCGTCGCACCTGCGGTCGCGTACGCGTGCGCGAGGTCGCGCACCGCGCGCGAACCCTCCCCGACCGCAGCGAAGCCGCCGGTCGACGGCGACGAGCGCTTGATCTCGGCGATCACGGCCGTCCGATCGGCGTACCGCAGCGCGGCCTCGAATCTCGGCGCGGGCGGCATCGCCGCCACCTGCCGTCGCAGCTCGGAGAACGGCGTCACCCCGCGGTCCGCGCCAACGCGGCGCCGTGCGGCGTCCAGCAGGTCGCCCAGCAGCGTCATGCGCCGTTCCCCGCCGCCTGGGTCACCACGTCCGCCGCCCGCCCGGAATCGATCGCATCGGCGGCGCAGGCGACGCCTTCGGCAATATCCGCGGTCGCACCGGCAACGAACAGCGCGGCGCCGGCGTTGAGCAGCACCACGTCGCGCGCCGGTCCCGGCTCGCCACCGAGCACCGAGAGCGCGATCGCCGAGTTGAGCTGGGCGTCGCCGCCCGTCAGGGCAGCCAACGGTGCCCGAGCGAGACCAACGTCGGCGGCATCGATCACGATCTCGCGCGTGGTGCCGTCCTCGACCAGCAGCGCCCGATTCGGACCGGCCAGCGACAGCTCATCGGTGCCGTCGGCGCCGTGGACGACGATCGCCCGCTCGGCCTCGAGCCGGCTCAGGGCGCCGGCCATGACCGACACCAGCGACGGATCCGCCACGCCCAGCAGCTGCCGCCGAACGCGGGCCGGCGAGCTCAACGGGCCGAGCAGGTTGAAGGCCGTCCGGATCGGCAGGCCGCGCCGGATCGGCATGGCGTGCTTCATGGCCGGGTGGTAGGACGGCGCGAAGATGAATCCGAAGCCGATCTCGCGGATCGAGCGCGCCACCTCGTCGGGGCCCGGGTCGAGCGGGATGCCCAACGCCTCGACCACGTCGGCGGATCCGCTGCGGCTGGTGATGGCCCGGTTGCCGTGCTTGGCGACCGGCACGCCCGCGCCGGCGACGACGAACGAGGCCAGCGTCGAGATGTTGAAGGTGTGGAGCCCATCGGCGCCGGTGCCGCACAGGTCGACCGCGCCGTCGGGCGCCTCGACCCGGATTGCGCGCGAGCGCATGACGCGGGCGAAGGCGGCGAGCTCCTCGGCCGTCTCGCCGCGCATCCGCAGCATGGCCAGCAGCGCGGCGACCTGGATCTCGGCCGCGCCGCCGTCCATGAGCTCCTCCATCGCGGCCTCGGCCAGGGCGGCCGGCAGCGGGGCGCCGCCGGCGGCGAGGTCGACCGCGGCCGTGACCGCCGGACGCATCGGCGTTTCCTGCTCGTTCATGCGGGCACCTCCAGGCGCGAGAGGAAGCCGGTCATGAGCGCGGCGCCGCCATCGGTCAGGATGGATTCGGGGTGGAACTGGAAGCCCTCCACCGGATGCGACCGATGGCGGACACCCATGACGAGGCCGTCCTCCGACCAGGCGGTCAGCTCCAGCTCCGGCGGCAGCGATGCCCGATCGATGGCCAGCGAGTGGTAGCGCGCCGCCATGACCGGCGAGGGGATGTGCCGGAAGGCCGCCGTTCCGGCGTGGTGGACCGCCCGGGCCTTGCCGTGCACCGGCGGCACGCGCACCACGCTCGCGCCGTAGGCGACGCCGATCGCCTGGTGGCCGAGGCAGATCCCCAGGATCGGCACCGACGGACCCAGCTCGCGCACCAGCTCGACGCTGATGCCGGCGTTCTCGGGGCGGGACGGACCCGGCGAGATGACGATGGCATCGGGTTCCAGCTTCCGAATCTCGGCGAGCGTGATCTCGTCGTTGCGCGCGACCGTGACGTCCGCGCCGAGCCCGCCGATCAGGTGGACGAGGTTGTAGGTGAACGAGTCGTAGTTGTCGAGGACGAAGACGCGCTGGCTCATCGGCTCACCTCCCCCGCCCCGATGGCGGCCAGCATGGAGGCGGCCTTGGCTGCGACCTCCGCGGCCTCGCGCTGCGGCGTCGAGTCGGCGACGATGCCGGCACCGGCGTGGACCGATGCGACGCCGTCGCGGATGACGGCGCTGCGGATGGTGATCGCGCACTCGACGTGGTGCGGGCTGAAGTAGCCCACCGCCCCGCCATACGGGCCGCGGCGCTCGTTCTCGATCTCGGCGATCGCCTGCATCGCGCGAACCTTCGGTGCACCGCTGAGGGTGCCGGCCGGAAAGAGCGCGCGAACGGCGTCGAAGGCGTCCAGCTCCGGCCGCAAGTGGCCGTGCACCTCGGAGACGAGGTGCATCACGTGGCGGTAGCGCTCGACGTCGCGGAGGCTGGTGACCTCGACGCTGGCCGGCGAGGCCACGCGCCCGACGTCGTTGCGCGC
Organism: Candidatus Limnocylindria bacterium; assembly: GCA_036380955.1. Taxonomy (GTDB): domain Bacteria; phylum Chloroflexota; class Limnocylindria; order QHBO01; family QHBO01; genus JACDBZ01. The sequence goes on from DASVDT010000006.1 coordinate 12,530, forward strand.
CAGGTCGACGAGCATGGCGTGCTCTGCCAGCTCCTTCGGATCGGCCCGCAGCTCCGCCTCCAGTGCCGCGTCCTCGGCCGGGTCCGCGTGGCGCGGCCGGGTGCCGGCGATCGGCCGCGTGACGATCTCGCTGCCGCTGACACGAACCAGCAGCTCGGGGGACGCGCCGACCAGCGCCGCCCCTGGTGCCACGCTGCCCAGGTCGAGGTAGTACAGGTACGGCGATGGGTTGATGCGGCGCAGCGAGCGGTAGATCTCGATCGGCGCTCGCTCCGTGCGCACGCTGAAGCGGCGCGCGATGACGGCCTGGAGCATCTCGCCGGCGTGGATCTCGTCAACCAGCTGCGCCACGCCGTGCTCGAATCGGCGACGAGCGACCTCATCGGCCTCCGGTGGCACGCCGGACGCCGCGATCGGGGCCGGCCCTTCGGACGCTGCGGGTGAGCCGATGGCGTGCGCCACGCGCTGGAGCCGTTCACCGGCATCCGCGTCATCGAGCGTCGCGAGCCGCGCCACCTGGGCGAGGTGGTCGAAGACGATGATCGTCGACGGCAGGTGGAAGACCGCGTCCGGCATGTCCAGCGGGTCCGCTTCCGGAACCGGGACGCGCTCCCAACGCGCTGCGACCTCGTAGCCGAGGTAGCCGACGCCGGCGTGGAGCGCCAGGTCGGGGTCGTCCGCGACCGTCGCAGGCGGAAGGAGGCCGCGCAGCGCTTCGAGCGGGTCATGCGCCGCCACCTCCTGGCGACCGTTCGGGCTGATCAGGACGCCGTGATCGCCGCGCACCTCGAGCGTTCGCCCGTGCACGCCGAGGAGGGAGTAGCGACCGTAGCGCGCGCCCTCCTCCACCGACTCCAGCAGGAAGGCGCACTCGGCGCCCAGGCGCAGGGCGGCCGCGACCGGGGTCAGCGCATCGGCTGACAGCTCCAGGCTGCGTGTGCGGGGCGGTGTGGCGATCGCGGTCTGCATCGGCTTCTCTCGGGTACGACAAAGCCTCCATCCATCAGGGACGGAGGCTTCTTCCGCGGTGCCACCCTTGGTTCGGACCGATGCGGTCCGCGCTTGGCTCGCACGGGCCCGTCAATGACTGACCGATGCGTTGGCCGCTGTAACGGTGGCCGTCCGTCGCCGCCTAGTTCGGTGCTCGCGCACCGGTTCGGAGCGAGGCTCGCGGGTCCATTCGCCATCGTCGTGCCACGCCGGCTTGCACCATCCCGGCTCGCTGCGGTGGCCGTGCGACTGACTACTCGTCCCGGTCGACGCCGTCTTCGATTGGCCGGCATCCTAGGCCTGCGCTTCAACGGCCGTCAAGCGTTTGACGCATTCGGGCACCATGCGCGGATGGAGGAGCGAAGGACGGCGATCGTCACGGGCGCGGCCGCCGGCATTGGCCGGGCGACCGCCGAGCGCCTGGCTCGCGGCGGCTGGCAGGTCGTCGGTATCGATCGCACCGACGCAGTCGTCCCCGGCGTCGACCTGATCGTCGGCCACGCAGGTGATGCTGCAGTGCTCGGTGCAGCGATCGATCGCGGCGGGGGATCGCTGGACGCGCTGATCTGCTCGGCGGGAATTCCACCATCGGGTCCGTGGAACAGCCGCGAGCATTGGGACGACGTGCTGGCGATCGATCTGACCGCCCCGTATGAAGCCCTGCGGTCGTGCTGGCCGGCGCTC
>DASVDT010000007.1:0-14073 GCA_036380955.1 Candidatus Limnocylindria bacterium
GCTCGCTGGGCGCGTCGCCGACACTTCTCGTCGGCGGGCTCATGACCGCGGTCGGGATGGCGACCGCGCTCCTCGTCCCGGCGCCGGCGCTCGCGATTCCGGGCATGGCCGTCGCCGCCCTCGGTGCGTCGTTCGTCGTGCCGGTCGTCGTGAGCCTCGCCGCGCGCCGTGCCGGCGGCCACGCGGGCCGGGCGGCGTCGTACGTGCTGACCATCGGCTACGCCGGCTTCCTGGTCGGGCCGTCGCTGGTCGGGATCCTCGGCGAGCTCGCCGGGCTGCGCGTTGCGCTCGGCGTCATCCCGGTGGCCGGCGCGATCATCCTCCTCGCCTCGCGCACCGGGGCCGCCCGCACCTGAGCGGAACGGCGGACGTGACCGGAATGGCGCACGTGAGGGGCTGGTACGGCGCGTGCGGGGAATCCGAGGTCGGAACTACCTGCGACCGGCCCATGCTGCTAGGCTATTCGTCTACTAGCGGCCAGCAGCCGCACGCGGACCGTGCCCAGCCCGTCGCCGGACCCGAATCAGGAGGTTACGAAGAGCAGCATGGTCTTCGGATCGAAGCGAGACACCAAGCCGGACAGCCTCTCGCGGGAGGACGTGGTCGGCAACCTGTATCCGGATAGCCTGACGAGTGAGGTCGACGTGGCACAGTCACCCAGCGAGTTTCCCCGGACGAGCGACCGCGGCAACGAGTCGGTGATCGACCCGCACGCCCGGTTCAATGGCAAGTACGTCAGCGACCGTGACCTGCGGATCGAGGGCGAGGCCCAGGGCGAGATCGAGTGCCAGGGCACGCTGATCATCAGCCCCCAGGCGCGCGTTCGCAGCGCGATCAAGGCCCACAACGTCATCGTCAACGGTGATTACGAGGGCGACGTCGACTGTGGCGGTCGCTTCGAGGTCGGCTCGACCGGCCGTGTGAAGGGCAACGTGAAGACCCAGGTGCTGGTCGTCAAGGAAGGCGCGCACTGGGAGGGCGGCGTGACCATGACGCGCGAGCCCGGCGCCCGGCCAACGGTTCCTGCGCCACAGCCGGGGCAGCGCCAGGGTGGCAATGCCCAGGCTGGCGGCACCGCGCAGGGCGGCGGGAGCATCTTCAGCAAGGGCGAGCGCGGCGGCGAGCAGGCAGCACCGCGAGAGGGCCAGCCCGCCGGGCAGAGCGGCGGCGGCGGCGAGTAGCCGCCCGCCAGCACGCTCCGTGAGGTGACCCGCAGCCGTCGATCGGCGTCATCCGCGCCGCCCGTGCTGGTCGAGGTCACCCGCGCCGACCGGGTCGAGTCCGCGCATCGCGGCTCGATCGTGGTGGTCGCGCCAGACGGTTCGGCCATCGCATCGGTCGGCGACCCCGGCCAGTTCGCCTACGCCCGCTCCAGCGCCAAGCCGTTCCAGCTGGCGCCGTTCGTGGCGTCCGGCCGGTTCGATGAGTACGGCCTCGGCACCGACGCGCTGGCGGTGATGGCCGCCAGCCACAGCGGCGAGGACCGCCACGTGCGGCTGGTCCAGGAGATCCTGCGCCGGGCGGGCCTCACGAGCGCCGTGCTCCAGAACCAGGTCCACGCGCCGTTCGACTCCGAGACGGCCACCCGGCTGGTGCGAGACGGCGAGCGGCCGACGGTACTCCGCGGCAACTGCTCCGGCAAGCATGCGGCCATGGTGCTGTTCGCCAAGGCGTCGGGGTGGCCGATCGACACCTATTGGCATCCCGACCACCCGGTGCAGCGCCTGGCGCTCGAGACGGTCTCGGCGCTGTCTGACGTGCCGATCGAGGACATCGCGACGGCCACCGACGGCTGCGGCGTGGTCACCTTCGGTATGCCGTTGCGCGGCCTCGCGACCGCCTTCGCGCGGCTGGCGGATCCGTCCGCGATCGCCGACCCGCCCCTGCGCTCGGCGCTGACCCGCATCCGCGACGCGATGATGGAGCATCCCGAACTGGTCGCCGGCGAGCGACGGCGCATCGACACCGCCGTGATGCGCGCCTTCCCGAAGCGAGTGGTCAGCAAGGGCGGCGCCGAGGGCGTCCTGGCCATGGGCTTCCCGCCGGGCGCGTTGCCCGCCAACGCCCCGTTCGGTGATGGGCCGATGGGCGTCGCCGCCAAGGTGGAGGACGGCAGCCTCGGCCCGCGAGCCGGAGACGCGATCTCGGTCGCGATCCTCCGTCAGCTCGGTATGGCGAGCGACCCACTGGCCGGCCCGCTGGTCGACTACGCCGCACAGCCGATCCTCGATCCGCGCGGCGACCGCGCGGGCGACGTCCGGGCCGCGTTCCGCATCGGCTGATCGCCGATCCGAGGTCAGGCGAGCAGGTCGCGCACCGCCTCGGCCAGCCGGACGAACAGCGGCGCGAGGATCAGGGCGGGAAGGAAGCTCGCCACCCGCACCATCTTGAGCTGCAGAAGGCGCAGCGCAACGCCGAGCAGGATGACGCCGCCGGCCGAGGTGATGGCCAGGATCGTGGGCGGGTCCATCGCCTCGCGCAGCAGGAACGCCCCGGCCGAGATGGCGCCCTGCACCACGAGCACCGTGATGGCCGCCAGGCCGACGCCGGGCCCGAGCGCCGCGGCAAAGGCGATGCTGGCCACACCGTCGAGCAGGGACTTGACGGCCAGCAACTGGACGTCGCCGGTCAGGCCGTTGTCGAGCGAGCCGAGGATGGTCAGGGGACCGACGCAGAAGACGAGGCTGGCCGTCACGAAGCCCTCGGCGATCCTGCTCGGCCGATCGCTCGTGGCGAGCCGCCGCTGGAACCAGCCTCCGATCCACTCGAGGCCGTCATCCAGGCGAAGGAGCTCGCCGATGGCGACGCCGCCGAGAACCGCGGCCAGCACCGCCAGGTCGTCGCCGGCCCGAGCGTCGGGACTGGTGAAGACGCCGAGCCCCATGCTGATGGCGAGGAGGAGCGTGAAGAAGCCGAGGCCGGTGGTGAGCGCCTCGTTGACGCGCGAGGGCACGCGGCTGCCGAGCAGCACGCCGATCGTGGTGCCGACCACCACCGTCGCGACATTGAGGAGCGTGCCCGTCAGAAACATTCCCGTCTCGCTGCGGCACGTGGCATGCGAGGTAGCCTAGCGATCCCACATCTGACGGAGGGGGCGGTGCGGTACGTGGCGCTCGGGGACTCCTACACCATCGGAACGTCGGTGATGCCCGATCAGGCTTGGCCGAGCCAGCTCGTGGCACGGCTGCCGGAGCTGGAGCTGGGCGCGAACCTGGCCGTCAACGGGTACACCTCGACCGACCTCATCACGGAGGAGCTGCCACAGCTGGATCGGCTGCAACCGGAGTACGTCAGCGTCCTCATCGGAGTCAACGACGTGGTCCGCGGCGTCCCGGACCTGGTCTACGCCGGGAATGTGACGATCATCCTGGAGGAGCTGCTCAGCCGCCTGCCGCCGTCGCGCATCCTGTGCGTCGCCACGCCCGACTACACCAGGACCCCACGCGGCGGTGACTATGGCGACCCGATGCAGCAGAGCGACGCCATCGTCCGCGTGAACGCCATCCTGCGCGAGGCGAGCGAGCAGCGCTCCATTCCCTTCGTGCCGGAGATCTTCGAGATCAGCGAGCTCGCGAGCGAGGACGAGCGGCTCGTCGCGCCGGATGGTCTGCATCCGTCGGGGGTGCAGTACGCACGCTGGGTCGATGCGATCGAGCCCGTCGTGCGCGCGAGCCTGGCCGCCGAAGGCTGAGGAGCGACACGAGGCCGTCGGCCTTGAGCTGCTCGAGGATGCGCAGCGCCTCCTCCGGCGGCTCACCGTTCCCGCCGAGCAGGTGCTCGTCAAGCTCGCACAGGGCCAGATGCAGCGGCAGATCGAGCTGGCGCCACGACTCGGCGGCGGTGCGGTACGCGTCGCGCGCGGCCGGCTCCCCGCGCAGTGTGGATAGCCCGGCGTCCAGGGTCTGGAGGCGTGCGTCGACCGCGCGGCCCGACACGTTGGCCGATGCCACCGCGCCCCGTGCGAGGCTGGCCCCCGCCGGATCCCGCAGCCACAGTGCCGCCCGGCCGGCAAGCGTCCAGGCGTCGACTCGTTCCGGACCGAGCCACGAGGCAGCGGCCTCGGCAGCCAGCCGTTGCGCTGCGTCGAGGTCGCCGGAGACGAAGGCCGACCACGCCCGGGCGAAGGTCACGCCGGCCACGATCTGCGCGTCGGTATCGGCGGCGACCGAGGCGAGGGCGTCGAGCGCGGCTGTCGGCTCCGGATCCCCGCGCAGTGCCCGGATGATGGCGATCGATGCCGCGATGTTGACGCGGTTCGCCTCGGGCAGCGGCCCACGCGCCAGCTCGTCGGCGGCGTCGAGCGCCCAGTCCCAATCGCCGGTATCCACCGCGACGGCGGTGGCGACCTCGCCGAGCTGCGACGCGATGTCGCCCACGCCCATGGTGGTCGCCAGCGTGACCGCCTCGCGCGCCGCCTCGAAGCTGGCGCGGGGGTCATCGGTGACGACCAGCCAGGCCAGGTTGTTGCGGGCCCGGAGCTCGGTGGTCAGGTTGCCGGCTGCCTCTGCTCGCTCGATGGCCAGGCGCAGATCGGCGAGCCCGGCGTCCTCGTCGCCGAGCGAGAAGCGCGTGGTGCCGCGCGTGATCAGGATGTCGGTGGCCACGACCTCCAGGCCCCGCTGCTCCGCGGCCTCCAGTGCCCGATCGGCCCAGCGCAGCGCCGCTCGGTATTCGCCCACCAGCATGCGGGCGCGCGCCAGCTGCGATGCCAGCTCGACACCCGCGTCGTAGGTCTCGATGCGCCGGCCGGCGCGCAGCGCCGACTCGAGCTCGGCGATGGCGCTCTCGTTGCGCTGCTCCATCAGGAGGACGCTGGCCAGGCGCGCCCGTGCCGCGGCCGACTCGCGGCTGCGTCCGGCATCGGCGTGGAGCTTCACGAGCTCGCGCAGATGCTCCTCGGCCAGGGTGAGGCGCGCGCTGGCGCGGGCCGCGGCGGACGCCTCCTCGAGCACGAGGGCGCGCTGCTCGGCGACGTCGGTGAGCTTCAGCGCGTGCTCCAGGTGGTCGAGCGCGCGGTCCGGCAGGTGCAGGCGCATGGCGTTCTGCGACGCGCGTCGGAGTGCGGCGACCGCTCGGCGGGCGAGCCGATTCGCGTCGGGACGCTCCGGCGCCAGGCGGTGCGCCTCGAGCAGGTGACGGGCCAGCGACTCGGCCACCTCGTCCTCCGAACGAGTCTCGAGCCAGCGCGCGGCGGCGAGATGCAGCGACCGGCGCTCGGCTCGCGAGAGGGTGGCATACGCGACCTCGCGCACCAGGTCCTGCACGAAGGCGAGCTCACCACGCCCTGGTGAGGCGAGCTCCTCGTCGACGGCGAGGAGCTCCCGGCGCACGAGGGCATCGGTGTGCCGGCGGACCGTCTCGGGGTCTCCCAACGCGACCGCGCGGAGCGCGTCGGGCCGAAACCGGCGCCCGAGCACCGCCGCCGTGAGCAATAGCCGGCGCTCCTCGCCGGGCAGGGCGTCGACGCGCGCGGCGATCACGCCGTGCAGGGATTCCGGCACCTCGACGCCCGGAGCGCCGTCACCCGGTGCGAGGTCGGCGAGGGCGCGGGCGACCTCGACCGCGTACAGCGGGATCCCACCAGCGCGCGCCAGGATGGTCGGGATCAGCGACGCCGGGACGGCCGGGCCGTGGCCGGCGAGCATCTGCCTGATCGCGTCGTCGGGAAGGCGCTCGAGGTGGAGCGACGAGAAGCTCGCCACCCCGGCCCCCCAGCCCGCCCGCCGCTCGAGCAGCTCCGGCCGAGCCAGGGTCACGATCAGGATCGGATGCTCGCGAGCCCACGCGGCCAGGTGCTCGATGAAGTCGAGCAGGCTCGGGTCGGCCCACTGGATGTCCTCGAAGACGAGCACCGTCGGTGCCGAGTCGGAGACGCGCTCGAAGAAGCGACGCCACGCCGCGAAGAGCTCATCGCGCTCGAATGCTGCCAGCGGATCGTCCGCCAGCAGCACCGCCAGCCGCGGCTCCATCCAGGCGCGTTCGGCGTCGTCCCGCACGATCTCGGTGAGGGCCGATCGGAGCTGACGACGGGCCAGCTCCGGCTCGGCGTCATCGGCGAGGCGAATCCTCCGTCGCAGCATGTCCCCCACCGCCGAGAAGGTGACCTCGTCGCCGTAGGCTGGCGCGCGCCCCGTGTGCCAGAAGACCTGCTCGGGGAGTGCCTCGATCTGCTCGCCCAGCTCCCACGCCAGGCGACTCTTGCCGATGCCCGCGATACCGGTCACGGAAACCAGCCGGCTGCGCCGATCGCGCACGGTTCGTTCGAAGAGGCCGATCAGCTCGGCCAGCTCGTGGTCCCGGCCGACGAACGGGCCGGCGTGCGACGCGCGTTCGACCCCGTGTGCCGGCCGGCTCACCGGGCTCGCCAGGAACGCGACGACCGGCGCGGTCCGTCCCTTCAGCGCAAGCTCGCCGACGGGCTCGTAGGCGGCGGCCATCGGCGCCATCTCGCGCGTCGCCGCATCCACCAGGACGCCGCCGGATGGCGCGTGCGACTGGAGGCGAGCCGCGGCGTTGACGAGGTCCCCGGCGACCATGCCCTGCCCGACGGCACCCAGGGTGACGGCCGCCTCCCCGCTGCTCACCGCGGCCCGCGCGGCGAGTGATCGATTGGCGGTCACTCCACCCAGGCGTCGCACGGCGTCGACCAGGTCGATCGCGGCTCGCACCGCCCGGTTCGCATCGTCCTCGTGCGCAAGCGGCGCGCCCCAGACGGCCATGACCGCATCGCCGATGAACTTCTCGATCGTTCCGCCGTAGGTCGCCACGACCGAGCGCGCGGCCTCGAAGTAGCGCGACTGGACGGTTCGCATCTCCTCGGGGTCGAGATGCTCGGCCAGGCCGGTGAAGTCCTCGACGTCGACGAACAGGATCGAGACCCGACGCCGCTCGGCCACGGGGCCCGCGGGCCGCTCGATCTGCTGGGTGCTGTCGACGGGCTCGCCGCAGGCCGTGCAGAAGCGGTTCGCCCCCGGGACCGGCTCGCCGCAGTGCGGGCACGTCGCGCTGAGCGACGTCCCGCAGGAACCGCAGAATCTGGCGCCCTCCGGGTTGGCGCCGCCGCACGCCCGGCAGGGCATCGGACGCGTGGCCCGCTAGGAGCCGTCCTCCTTGTGGATGGTGATGCCGATCGACTCGTCATCGACCATGGCCGTGGCGCGGATGACGCGGTAGTCGAGCCGGCGGTGGTGGTTGATGACCAGGGTCGCGATGTATGGGTCCCGGGGCAGCTCGGAGGCGTCCTGGATGGCGCTGCTGATGCCCTCGACGGTGCCGTTCACCAGCGACGAGACGGGATCGTGCAGGAAGATCTCGGCCTCGCGGGAGCTGCTCTCGAACTTGGCCGCGAACAGCCGCGGCTTGCGCTCGGTGGGCGTCTCCTCGTCGTCGAAGATCGGCGGCGTGATGTCATCCCAGTGGTTGAAGCCGGGTCCCTGGTACGGCTCGAACTGGGGCGGCGGGTCGTAGGGGTCGCGCTCGGGGTGTCGGACCACGTCGGCCTCCTATCGGTGCAGGCGCGGATGATAGGCCTGCCGCCGGGCGGTGCCTAGACCCAACGCCCTGCTAGCATCGGCGCATGGATCGACCGATGCGCGTGCGCATGGCACCCAGCCCGACCGGGCCGCTGCACATCGGCACCGCGCGAACGAGCCTCTACAACTTCCTCACGGCACGCCACGCCGGCGGGACGTACGTGTTGCGCATCGAGGACACGGACACCGCCCGGAGCACGCTCGAGTTCGAGCGCGACATCATCGACAACCTGCATTGGCTCGGCATCACCTGGGACGAGGGGCCGCAGGCGGCCGAGGGCGACGACATCGGCCCGTTCGCGCCCTACCGCCAGAGCCTCCGCATGGAGCTTTATGCGAGGGAGGCGGATCGGCTTCTCGCCTCTGGCGCCGCCTACCGCTGCTGGTGCACGCCCGAGGAGCTGGAGGCGGTCCGCAAGGAGCAGGAGGCGCGCAAGGAGCCACCGCGCTACAACCGGCGTTGCCTCAACCTGACCGATGCGGAGCGCGCCGCCTTCGAGGCCGAGGGCCGCAAGGCGGTCGTCCGCTTCAAGGTCGAGCCGGACATCATCCGCTTCGACGATCTCATCCGTGGCGAGGTCGAGTTCGACAACTCGTTGCTCGGCGACTTCGTGATCGTCCGCAACGACGGCATGCCGCTCTACCACTTCGTGGTCGTCGTCGACGACGAGGCGATGGAGATCAGCCATGTCATCCGCGGCGAGGACCACCTGAGCAATACGCCGAAGCACATCGCGCTGATGCGCGCCCTTGGCTACCGCGAGCCGCGCTTCGGGCACATCCCGCTCATCCTCAACGCGGATCGGTCGAAGATGAGCAAGCGCAAGTCGCAGACGGCGATGAGCGCGTACCGGGAGCAGGGCTACCTGCCGGAGGCAATGGTCAACTTCCTCGCCTTTCTCGGCTGGTCGCCCGGCACCGAGGAGGAGATCTTCACGCTCGACGAGCTGGCCGCTCGGTTCGAGATCGAGAAGGTCCACAAGGGCGGCGCGATCTTCGATCGCGACCGCCTGGATCACCTCAACGGGGTCTACATCCGCGCCCTGGCCGATGAGCAACTGGCGCTGCGACTGCGAGATTTCGTGCCGGCCGCCGTGGCCGACGAGGACCTCGTGCGCATGGTGCCGCTGGTCAAGGAGCGCCTGGTCAAGCTCGCTGACGTGTCCGAGCTCATCGGCTTCGCGTGGGAGCCCGATGACGTCGTGGCCGGGTGGTACGAGCCCGCGGCCCTCGCGCCGCGCAAGGGCGGTCCCGAGGGGGCGCGCACCGCGCTGGAGGGTGCCCGCGACACCCTGGCCACGCTCGATCCCGCCGATTTCAGCGCAGAGGTGCTCGAACAGCGTTGCCGCGCCGCCGCCGAGGCGGCGGGCATGAAGGCCGGCGACTTCTTCTCACCCATCCGCATGGCGGTCACCGGGCGACCGATCTCGCCCCCGTTGTTCGCCTCGCTCGAGCTGCTTGGCCGGGAGCGCTCGTTGGCGCGCATCGAGGACGCACTCGGGAAGCTTGGGGCCGTGCGCGCATGACGGAGCCGAAGCCGGGCGAGCTGGCACCGCGCCTCGACCAGCTCATCGACCGTGAGCTGCTCGTGCCGATCCGTTCGTCGTCGGGCGAGAGCCCGGACGCGGAGCGCCTCTCCACCGACGCCTACCGCCACGGCACCGACGACGAGGGCAACCGCTTCATCGCCGCCTTCTCGAGCGTCGACGTGCTGCGCGACTTCGGGCCGCCGGGCAGCGACCACGTGCGCCTTCCGGCGCGCGACGTCTTCGAGCGCGCCGATGCCGCGCAGGAGCGGGTGGTGATCGATCCCGGTGCGCCCACCCAGGTCGACATCGCGGCGGGCGTCCTGCCGTTCCTGGCGGCCGGCATCGATCCGAACCGACCGGATGCGCTGCGCGCCCGGCACCCGCTGGGCGACATGCCACCGCTCGAGGTGCCCGAGCAGGTGCCCGATCCGTTCGGACGCGAGCTGCGCGCCGCTCTGGAGGACCTGCCGCAGGTCGCGCGCGCCTGGCTGCTGCGCGCCGGGACGGCGTGGACGGCCGGCATCCAGATGGTTCCCGACGCGGTGCTGGGTGACTTCGACGCCGTTCGCAACCGGCTGCACGCCGTGGCCACCGAGCACCTCGGCTCGCGCCGCCTGCTGGCGGTGACCGATCTGCGCGCGCCCGCGCTCCTCGCCACCTACGACGCCACCGCCGCGCCGTTCTACGTTCGCCGCGACGAGCACAAGGGCATCCTTGGTCGCCTGTTCGGCGGCTGATTCCAGCGATAGTCCCGCCCGGCGATACCGCAGTGCCTAGCCAGGCACGAGCACGAGGCGACCGTCGACGTCGCCGGCACGCAAGCGCGCGTGGGCCCCGGCGACCTCTCGCAGCGGCACCGACTCGACGTTCCAATGAATGCGCCCGCGGCGCGCCAGTCGGACGACGTCGCTCAGGTCGGCGTGGGAGCCCCACGCGACGGTCGTCAGCCACGACTCGACTGGCGGCCGGTCGAAGCCGAACGAAACATGACCGCCGGCCTCGCCGATGAGCATCACGAGGCCATCCGGCGCGACGACGTCCGCGCCGAGCCGCAATGTCTGGTCGTTGCCGACGAAGTCGAAGACGACGTCGGCCGGGCCGCCGAGGGCGTCTCGCGCCATGGCGCCGTCGCCGTCGAGAAGGCCGATGTCCGCGCCGAGGGACGACGCACGCTCCAGCCGCGCGGGGTCGAGCTCGCGCACCCCGATCGTCAGCGACGGCCCTGATGGCGCGATCAGTCGCAGGTATTGAAGCGCGAACTGGCCGAGCGCGCCGCAGCCGATGAGGAGCACCCGCGCGTCCTCGGACAGCCATGGCTCCGCACGCCGCACGGCGCGGTACGGCGTGACGCCGGCGTCCGCCAGCGGGGCGGCACGGACCGGATCCAGCGATCCGAGCGGGACCAGGTGGCGCGGATCGGGGACGAGCATGGCCTCGGCATAGCCGCCGTCCACCTGGAAGCCCGGAGCGCGTGAGCGATCGCAGCGCTGCTCGGATCCGGCGAGGCACTCGCGGCACGAGCCGCAGCCCCAGCCGCCGAAGACGAGCACCGGGTCGCCAACCGCCAGGCGAACACGCCGCTGGGCTCTCGCCGCCGACGGCCCGACCGCCTCGATGTACCCGGCCACTTCGTGCCCCAGCGTCAGCGGCAGCTCGACCCGGGTCTGGGTGCCATCGGCGATGTGGAGGTCGGTGTGGCAGACGCCGCAGCCCGCGACGCGGACGAGGACCTCGCTACCGCGTGGCTCAGGCCGAGGGACATCGACCAGGCGCAGCGCCTCGCCGGGGGCATGCAGCCGCGCGGCGAGCACGGTGGTCTACGAGGTCGCCGGGGCGTCCTCGGTCGCGGCCGGGATCGGCTCGGCCAGGGCGCGCATGACATCGTCGACGAGGCTTTCGGGCGTCACCGGATCGATGACGGCCCGGATGATGCCGTCACGATCGACCGCGACGGCGACGGGCTTGGCGATATTGATGTTCTCGCCCTCGGCGGCCGTCTCGATGCCGAGCAGCCCGACCGCCGAGCGGCGCTCGTCGCTGAAGAGGAGGAAGGGCAGCTCCCGCTCCTCGACGAACTTCGTCTGCTGCTGCTCCGAGTCGGTGCTGATGCCGCCGATCGCGATCCCGGCCTCGCGCAGCCGGTCGAACCCCGCAACCAGCGCCTCGAGTGCCTTCAGCCCGCGCCGCCGCGCGGCGCCCTTGAGGGTTGGTGCCCCGAAGAACAGGAAGACGGCCGCCTGCTTCGTCACGTAGCTGCGCAGGTTGAGGAGAAAGCCGTCGGTGGCGCGCAGACCGACCGACGGAAGCGGGTCACCGACCGTCAACTTCGTGCTCATCGGCCGATTGTAGCCGCGCCCAGCGCCACGGTTCCGCGTCGCCGATGGAGGAGGCCGTCGCGCTCGAGCCCGGCCAGGATCCGCTCCCAGCGCTCGCCGTCCACGCCCGCCCCGACGCGCTCGCGCGCTGCGGCTTCGCTCAGCGCGTGACCCGCCGCGTCGGCCAGGTGGCGCAGCATCGCGCCGCGCACCGCTCGATCGGACCCCTGCAGGGCCGGCTGCCGTGGGACCGGCACGGCGACCGCGGCGCCGCGCGATGGGCAGCCCTCGGCGACGGGGCACGCGTCGCAGCGAGGGTTGCGGGAGCGACAGATGGCGGCGCCGAACTCCATGCTCGCGTGGGTCCACGCCGCGATGGACGGCCCAGTCCCCGGGGCCGCCAGCGCGTCCGCACGCGCCTGGAGTGCGGCTGGCGCATCGGCACCACCGAGGCGGCGCAGCAGCCAGCGGCGCACGTTGGTGTCGACCACGCCGACCGGCACGCCGAAGGCGAGAGACGCGACGGCTCGCGCGGTGTACGGCCCGACGCCCGGCAGACGCTGGAGACCCGCGACGTCGCGTGGCCACCCGTTCCGCGCCACGATCGCGGCCGCGCGCTGGAGGGCGAGCGCCCGCCGGTTGTAGCCGAGGCCGCTCCACTCGGCCAGCACGGCCGCGGTTGGCGCGGCCGCCAGCGCGTCGGCGGCCGGAAAGCGGTCCATGAAGCGGACGAATCGGTCAATCACGCGCGATGCCTGGGTCTGCTGGAGCATGACCTCGCTGACGAGGACGGCGTACGGGTCGCGCGTGCGCCGCCACGGGAAGTCGCGGTGATTGCGGTCGTACCACTCGAGCAGGTCATGGCGGACCTGGAGGGTCTCCGCGGAGGCGGGCATGGACGGAGCGTAGCAGCGAGGCCTGCGGACGCATCGGTCTCGCGCGGTGCGCTACCGTTTGCCGCCATGAGCTACCGACTCCTGTGCCTGGATGCCGGGTTCACCCTGCTCACGCCGAGACGCACCCTGGCCGATGCCTTGTCCGGTGTGCTGACGGAGGACGGCCAGCCGGTGACCGAGGAGGAGATGCGCCGCGCTTGGGAGGAGGCCGACCGGTGGTTCTGGGACGAGTATCACCGACCCGGCAACGACACCTGGACCGACGACCAGCGTATCGAGGCGTACTGGCGCCAGTACCACAGCGTCATGCTCGGCCGCCTCGGCGTCGAGGCGCGCAACGAGACGCTCGACCGCATCCTGGCCAGCCAGTTCGCGGCCGACTCATGGGAGCCCTTCCCCGACACCGAGCCGATGCTGGCGGCGGTCCGCGACATGGGCGTCCGCATCGGCGTCGTCAGCGACTGGGGCTCGAACCTTCGCGGCATCTTGGCCGAGCTCGGGCTCGACAGGTACCTCGACTTCGTCCTCCCATCCGGGGCCGTCGGCGTGGCCAAGCCGAACGCCGCCTTCTATCGCATGGCGCTCGACGCGGTCGGTGTGGACGCCACATCGGCGCTGATGGTCGGCGACTCGTATCGGGCGGACGTGCGCGGCGCGTGGAGCGCCGGCATGGACGCGGTCTGGCTCGACCGTCAGGAGGGCATGAACATCACGCCCGCGGATGAGCCGATGCCGACGGACGTGCGCCGCATCGGATCGCTCGACGAGCTGCCCGAGATCGTGCGGAGCGGGGGCCCCTTGCCGCGCGGCGAGGGCACCGAGGCGCCCTCGGCCCTTGCTCCGCCGGCCTGACCATGTCGCCGTCCGGCCAGCTGTCCGAGGTCGTGGTCGACAAGTTCGGCGGTTCGGTCCTCCGGCGCCCCGAGGACATCGCCGCTGCGGTCTCGGTCGTCGAGCGGCAGCGCAACGCCGGGCTGCGCCCGGTGGTGGTGGTCAGCGCCTTCGAAGGCGTGACCGACACGATCCTCGGTGCGGCCCGCGTGCTTCTGCCCGACGAGGGAGCTGGCTGGCTGCGCGAGCCGTCCCAGGAGGCGGGCTCCGGGCTCGCCCGCGAGACGGATCGCGCGTTGGCGACCGGCGAGGCGCTGTCCGCGGCGCTGTTCGCGCTCGGCCTCCAGGCGCGCGGCATCCCTGCGCGATCCTTCTCGGGCGCGGAGGCCGGCATTCGCACCGCCGCGGCGCACCTGGGCGCCGAGGTCCGCCGCGTCCTGTCGCGGCCATTGCGATCGGCGCTTGCCGACGGACTGGTGCCGGTGGTCGCCGGGTTCCAGGGCATCGGCATCCACGGTGAGCTGACCACCCTCGGCCGCGGTGGCACGGACCTCTCGGCGGTCGCGCTTGCCGTGGCCCTGCGCGCCGCCCGCTGCGAGCTGTTCAAGGACGTCGGCGGCGTGCTGGAGGCCGATCCGCACCTCGTGCCGGCTGCCCGCTTCCTGCCGACGGTCGACGCGCTTCAGCTCGAGCTGCTCGCCGACCTGGGCGCGGAAGTTGTCCACCCGGTCGCCGTGCGACGCGCACGACGGGGACGCCTGAACCTGGTGGTGCGCGCCCTCGACGACGACGCGCCGCAGACGACCGTTCGTGCGGCGCCACGCGACGAAGGCGGGGTGCTGATGCTGGCGGTCGACCGCAAGCAACGCATGGCGCGCATCAGCCTGGTCGGGCCTGCCGCTCTGATGCCGGAGGTGCTTCCGCTGCCCGCTCACGGCGAGGGCGCGTTCGACACGGGCGGGATGCGCGT
>DASVDT010000008.1:0-4985 GCA_036380955.1 Candidatus Limnocylindria bacterium
CTGACCGCGCTCGATATGTCACCGGTGCGTTGATTGCTGTCGACGGCGGTCTTGCCCCCGGGAATTGACCGTCGCCAGCGGCGTCGATCGCTCCGATTGGAGCGAAGACGAACGCCGACCGGCCGAACACAAGGTTGCCGAACCTAGCTGCCGCTCGTCTACTTCTACCGTGTGCAGCCCGGGCAGTACCTGCCCGCGTTCCCGGTCTTCATCGTCGGCGATCATCCCGGACAGCTCTCATTCGACGTGGCAGTCGACGATCCGCAGGCATTACTGCAGCCGCCCGAGACGGAGTCGATGGTCAGCGAGGATCGCGCGACGATCCGTCGCGAGTACGTGACCTCGATCGTGCGACGGCGCGTGCATCAGCAGGCGTTCCGGGCGCGGGTGATCGAGGCCTATCGGACGCATTGCGCCTTCTGCCGGCTGCGCCACCAGGAGCTGCTCGATGCCGCCCACATCACCGCCGATGCCGACGCGTCTGGCGAGCCGGTCGTCTCGAACGGCCTTTCGCTGTGCAAGCTCCACCACGCGGCGTACGACCGGCACTTCCTCACCGTGCGGCCGGACTACACCATCGAGGTCCGTCGCTCCATCCTCGAGGAGGAGGATGGGCCGATGCTGCTGCACGGCCTCAAGGGCATGCACGACCGGCCGATCTACCTGCCGCGCGAGGCAACCCTTCAGCCGGATCGGGATCGGCTCGAGGAGCGCTACGCCGCGTTCCTCCAGGCCGTCTCCTGATGAACGACGGGAAGAGGTGGGCATCGCCATCCATCGGCCGAAGATCGTCGGAAGGTACTCGTGTCAGGCGATCGGGCTGAACCTGGTCGGAAACGACCGAGCTGAGTGTGGACGTTGGCCTCGGCGCGCCTTCGTCTCGCCGCAGCCACTGGCTGGCAGCGAGCCCACCGCCGATCGCCATGGCGAGCATGAGGATGGCAGCGACGAGCAGGATCAGACCGGTGCGAGATCGGTGCGGCTGTGCTTCGCGCCAGGCGGCTTCGCCGACCGCTCGCCGCAGCTGCGATGGCGCATCTCGGCGCGGGAGGCCGTGCAGGGCAGCAGCATCGGTCCGGAAGTCGTCCTCGATCTGGCGGCAGCGGACGCATTCGGCCCGGTGCAATTCGAGCTCCACGCGCTCCTCGGACGTCAGGTCGAAGTCCAGCGCGGTCGCGGCCAGACGGGCAGCGCGGGTATGGTCAGCCATCGTCGCTCCTCCCTGGTCGCAATCGATCCCGCAGCTTGGCCCGGGCACGAAACAGGAGGCTGCGCGTCGCCAGCTGAGATCGGCCGAGCAGCTGGGCGATCTCCTCGCCGCGGTATCCGTGGGCCGATAACAGCAGCCCGGCGCGGGCGTCGGCGGGCAGCTCGACGAGGGCGTCGTTGAGTCGGAGCTCTTCTTCGCGCAGCAGGAAGTCGTGCTCAGCCGACGAACTTGGTTCCGCTGGCGCGTTGCGTGATTCCCAGCGCTCGGCGCTGCGCCGTCGTCGACCCTGGCTTGTTACCAGATTGGCGCACACGCGATACAGCCACGCCCTCGGGCTGTCCGGCGCCCGCCCTCGCCGCGTCTCGCGAACCAGGCGCAGGAAGGCTTCCTGGAGCAGATCCTCGGCGGTCGCCGCGTTGTGCGTCGCGTAGAGGAGGAACGAGAAGAGCTCGCTCTGGTGCGCGTCGTACACAGCCAGGATCGCATCCCGGCCCGCCTGCCGCTCGTCGACCCAGTCGATGGCGGGCGCGTGAGCGGACTCAACCGGGGGCGGGCGACGCATGCCGGAAAGACGCAACCGAGGACCACCAGTTGCGCAGACGGTGCTTCATCTCGCCGCGGAGGGTGCTCATGAGAATCTCGCGTCGCGGCTCACGATGTCGAGAATGGCGAGGACCAGCCTGATCCCGCCGACGACGGAGATCCCTGCCAGAGAAGCGCGCCCGATCCCCGACGACAGCCGGCCGGGCAGCACATGGACGAGCGTCGACACGCCAATCGCTCCTCCAAACACCGCGATGAGGTATGGGTCGCCGTCGGCGCCAACCAGCAGCGCGATGACCACCCACAGGGCGATGAGTCCGACGCCGGCCAGCGCGAATGGCATGCCCATCTCCGCATCATCGGCCGACGGCAGGCGTCGCTCCATTGCCGCTCCTACCCCGGATGCAACCAGCCCGAAGAGCAGGAACAGACCGGCGAACAGTCCGATGTTCCAGGCGGGCGAAGCAAACCGAACGAAGTCGCGGTTCGTGGGGTCGATGATCTCGGTGCCGAAGACGCACAGCAAGGCCGCACCCAAGAGGAGACCGCGCACGACCGTGGTCCCGGGCAGCAGGCGCGTGGAGGCGATGTACACGACGCCGCCGTGGAAGGCCGACACGAGGGTTGCGGTCATTGCGAGGAACAGGCTGCCACCCACGCTCACCTCGCCAACTCGATTGTCGTTGGCGGTGAGAAGGCCGGTGACCGACGGATCGGCGATGGCGACCAGGCTCATCGCGATCCGGGACCCGACCCCGCCGGCCACGAGGCCCGCCGCCATGGCCGCCGTCGAGCCGATGAGCGCCGAACGACCCAGCTCGCGCAGGGCAACGAGGGACGCCGGCCGCCTGTTTGCTGTGACCGCCATTCCGTAGCGCCCTCCGTTGCGCCAGCCCAGTTGACCACGTCGGCGCAACGCCCGTGGCCAGGTCGCGTCTCATGACCGTTTGGGGGACCATCGCAACCGAGGAGAAACCGAGATGAGAAGTCTGCTGAGCGGCGCCTGGATTGCTGGTGCCGTGTTGCTCGCCACCGCGGGCAGCGCCATGGCAAGCCATGAGCATGCCCGTCTGCTTGGAAATGGGCAGTGCGTCATCCTCGCCCAGAATGGCGGCGAGCAGTGGGTCGAGCTGCCGCGAGCGGTCTTCGAGAACAACCCCAAAGTGACGCTCAACTACGACACCACTGCGACGAACCGTCTCCACCCGCTGCATGTCCTCGTGCACAAGGCGGGTCAGGGCACCGACACCGTGTGGGTTTACGGGCCGGAGTCCGACATGTTCTGCCTGGGCTATGCGAACGACTGACCATCGGCCGGGATCATCCGCGATGCGGCCACGCCGACTGCATGACGCCCAGTGAGAGGAGCACCGAATGCGCGTCGGACTGATGGCCGAGAACCCGCTTGAGAGCGCGATCCTGGCCACCGGCATCGTGCCTGCAGGCATGCTCGAGTCCTACAGCCCGGCCTACGCTCGGGCCATAACAGCCGCCACGCGGCTGGGGCTCTTCGATGCGCTCAGTGGCGGCCCGCGTTCGGCGGAGGCGGTCGCCCAGACCTGTCAAACGGATCCGCGCGCCACCGAGAAGCTGCTGAATCTGCTCGTCACGATGAAGTACGTCGCCTACCGCGACGGGTCGTACACGCTGGCTCGTCACACGCGACGGTGGCTGTTGGCAGATGCTTCCGGGTCGATTCGGGACTTGATCCTCATGAAGGAGCTCGAGTGGGGCTGGATCGACCACATGGAGTCGTTCGTCCGGCACGGCCAACCGCTCGATGTCCACGGGGCGATGTCGACCCATGACTGGGGCGTCTATCAGCGCGGGATGCGGGCTCAGGCCAATCTCCTCGGGTCGTTGGTCGCCCGGCGGGTCCCGGTCCCGGCCGGCGCGACGGAAATGCTGGACATCGGAGGTTCACACGGCCATTTCTCCGTGGTCCTCTGCCGACGGCACCCGGGCCTCCGAGCAACCGTGCTCGATCTGCCACAGGCGGTGGAGCATGCCGCCCCGCTCCTCGAGCGCGAGGGCATGGGAGACCGGGTGGTGCTCAGAGCTGGCGACGCGTTGAGCGACGGCATGGGTGACGCGGCCTTCAACCTGATCCTCATGTTCAGCTTGGTGCACCACTTCGATGACGCGACCAACCGGCTCCTTGTGCGCAGGGCATCCCGAGCGTTGCGGCCGGGTGGCTACCTGGTCATCGGGGACGCGCTCCGCCCGCGGTCGCCCGGCCGGGGAGGGCAACAAGGAGCTTTCTTCGACCTCTATTTCGCGCTGACAAGCGAGTCGGGGCTGTGGACCTTCGACGAGATGCGTTCGTGGCAGGCCGACGCGGGGCTCGTGCCGCGCAAATCGATGTCGCTGATTCCGGGTGGGGGCTTCGGGCTGCAGGTCGCTGAGCGCGTCGGGCCCTGAGCATCGGCCGACGGGCCACCGTGCAGGTGCCGACACCCTATTGAAACCGCTCCATGCGTGTCATGGCGGCGGTCAAGAAAAGGTCCGGTCGCACTTCGGGTGGCATGGCCCTGGCCTTTATGTCCCTGCTCGTCGACGTCCTCGCGACGGCTCCCGGCGAGCACCTACGGAGGAATCGAACGGTGGCTCACTCGCTTGCACCCCGGCCCTCTCTCACGACCCGCGCGTTCGGACTTGCGGGCGTCGGTGCCGGGCTCGCCATCCTCGCCGCGTTCGTCGTCAGCCTGCCGGAGGCCTGGTTCTTCTGGCGCATCGTCGTCTTCGCGATCGGCGTGATCGCGATCGGCATCGGGATCCACCTCCGCCAATCTCCGCGCGCTCGGTCGATGTCACTCGGCGTTACCGGAGCGCTCATCGTGGCAAACGTGGCCTACCTGATCACCATCGTGGTGTTCCCGCCGGGGCACGTCGCTGGGTTCTGGGCAGGCCTCGTGCTGTGGCTGGCTGGCGCCGCTTTCGGCCTTGCGGCCGCTCTCATCGGCGAATTGAGCCGCATCGGCGGCTGGGCGGTGGCCGTGGGTTCCCTGCTGACGCTCACGGGGATCGATCGCCTCGGGCTCGTCTCCCAGGCGAACCCGACCGTGTTCAACACGCTGTCGCAGGTCGGGATCATGACCATGGCCGCCGGCTGGATCGTGCTGGGCCTGGACGTCGCATTGCGCCGCTCGGATCGTCCGGAAGCCGTCTGAGCCAATGCGCCGGCCGGGTGCACGATCTGGGTCGTGTACTCGGCGCGCAGCTTCTCCGCGAT
>DASVDT010000009.1:0-6432 GCA_036380955.1 Candidatus Limnocylindria bacterium
CGCACGGCCGCCACCGTCTCGACCAGGGACGCGCCGGTGGTGAGGATGTCGTCCACGATCACCACGCGCTCATCGGCGCCGACGGTCCAGCCACGGCGCAACGCCCGGCCGCCACGCTCCACCGGTTCGGCGAAGGCCGCCCGGACCGAGCCGCCCAACTGGCGGGCCGTCTCGAACGACAGCAGCACGCCACCGGTCGTCGGCCCGACCACGAGCGTCGGCTCATACGGCGCCAACGCGGCCGCGAACCGGCGGCAGATCTCCACGCCGAAGCGCGGATGCTGAAGGACGAGGAACTTCTCGAGGTAGCGGCCGGCATGACGGCCCGACTTCAGGAGGAAGTGTCCCTCGAGGAGCGCACCGGAGCGAAGAAACAGCGACTCGACCGAGGCGTCGGCAAGGGACGCATCGGCCTCCGTCATTCGTAGACCGCGGTGAAGTCGACCGCCGGATAGCGCTCGGCCAGCGCTTCGGTGACCCAGTGCAGGACGTCGGCGGGGTCGTAGAAGGCGGCGATGACCTTGGCTTCCGTCACCGACAACCCAGGACGTTGCGCCTCAACGCCGCCCACCACGTCCTCCGGTCGATCGGACAGGTCCAGCGACGTCTCGAAGCGGCCATCGGGACGCAGGACGAGCACGTCCTCCGTTTCGTCCAGCAGCACCAGCTCGCCCGTCCGACGGAGCACCTCCTCGGCATTCGCGCTGAACTCGCGCAGGTGCTGCGCCTGGGCCGTCGAGAGCTGGAGGCGGTACGCATCGGCCAGCTGCCAGAGGCGCTGTGCGGCCAGGGTCTCCTGCTGCGAGGGCGACAGATCCGCCTCCCAGTCGTCGCCGAACTCGCCGAGCTCCTCCTCGCGTTTCAGATCGTCCGCAGCGACCAGGTGCGAGGGTGCATCGCGAGCGGCCTCAATGAGCCAGGCGAAGACGTCGGCCGGGTTGTAGAGCTCGACCAGCTCGCTGATCGTCTCGACGAGCTGCTCCTGGTCGTACCACTCGTTGTCGGCCGGATCCTGGTAGGTCAGCCGGGTCGTCCAGGTCTCGTCGACCGGGTGGTAGAGGAGATAGTCCTGCTCGTCGTCGACCAGCTTGATCGGGCCGATCTCGCGCAGGCGCTCGCGGTTCTGCTCCAGGAAGCGGCGCAGTTGCTCGGTCGCCTCGTACAGGAAGTCGCGGCGCTCGAGCTCCGCCTCGGCGGCCAGCTCACGGAGCGCAACCAGTCGCGGCGATCCGCCGCCGGGCGAACGGCTCACGGCTTGAAGACGAAGTCCGGGCCCATTCGCTCGCGGAGGAAGATCGTGTGCTTGGAGTCGAACACCGACTCGGCCACGCGGTGCCCGAAGCCACGCATGCTGGGATCGGCGTAGAGCTTGTCGAGCACCGCATAGTTCGGCAGATCCACGATGATCACGTTGTTCCAGGTCGAGCCCTCGGTCACGTTGAACCAGCCGACGAAGCGCACCCCGTACTTCTCCTCCGTCTGGCGGGCGGTCCTCGGAAAGATGTGGCGCATGCCGCGCTTGAAGATGGTGTCGCGGCCCTTGCGGACGTTGAAGAAGGTGACCATCAGCGGCATCGGGCTTGCCCCCGATTCGACTGCGCGATCACGACGCCGATGATGAACCTCACCCAGACGCCGAGAGAGGCCACGTTCCGCTTCTCATTCATCGGTCTGGTCCTCATCCGTGTTGATGATTCGAGTCTGCGGCTTTGCGACGCCGGTCTGGCGGCCCCTTCCGCGCCGCCGGTCCGCGAAGAAGACGCGCAGCAGGAAGACGCTCGTCATGCTGACGAAGAAGAGCAGGAACAGTGCGGCGAACAACAGGACCGCCAGCAGCCAGACCGGCCAGTTGAACGTGAACAGCCCGATCGGGATGAGGAAGAGCAGGATCGCGAACAGGATCGCCTGGGTGATGAAGCATCCGAATCCCGGACCCTCGTTCGGGTCGAGGTCCTCGTTGTAGCGAACTGACAAGCCGATTCCTCAAGGGACTTGGCGGGGCGTGGGCGGTCCAGATCGTCCCACATCCCGCTCGTCCACGCTCCCGCCGCGGCTGGCCGTTGATAAGCGCGCGGTAAGCGTCCGGTAAGGGCGACCGTGCTATCACAGTGTTCAAGACTCTTGAACACTGATGGGAAGGCGCTGCCCGGGAGCAGGAAGGCTCGATCAAGACCGATACGTCACGCGCCCGTCGGCGACGGTGAGCCGCACGACGCCGGGGAGCTCCATGCCCACGAGCGGCGTGTTGGCCGATGCGGACGCCAGCGTCGTCGCGTCGACTGGCCAGCGCGCCGCCGGGTCAAGAGCGACGAGGTCGGCGCGCGCGCCGGCGCGCAATCCGCGCTTCTCACCGATGATCCGCGCTGGACGCGTCGACAAGGCAGCCACGAGCGCGGACAGGCTCAGCCGCCCGGTCTCGACGGCCAGCAGGCCGACCGACAGGGCCGTCTCGAGCCCGATGAGCCCGGGCGCGGCCTGCGCGAACGGCACCAGCTTGGTCTGGGTCGGGTGTGGAGCATGGTCGGTGGCGATGGCGTCCACCGCTCCATCGGCGACTCCTGCCAGCAGCGCCAGGGCATCGCCGCGTGATGCGAGCGGCGGGTTCACCCGGCAGCGACCGTCGTAGGCCAGCGCGGCGCGCTGGTCCGGCTCTTCCCAGGCGAAACGGCGCGAGCCGGCGACCCATTCGTCGGTGAGGGCGAGATGGTGTGGCGTCACGTCGCAGGTGACCGCCACGCCGCGCCCTTTCGCGGCGCGGACCGCATCAAGCGAGCGCGCCGTGGACAGGTGCGTGAGGTGCAGTCGGGCACCGGCCGCCTCGGCCAGGGCGATGTCACGCTCGACGATCGTGACCTCGGCCTCCGCTGGCCACGGGGCCAGGCCGAGGCGCGCGGCCGCCGCTCCTGCGCGCATGACCCCTCCATCGGCGACGGACGCATCCTCGGCGTGCTCGAACAGCGGCAGTCCGAGCGGTGCGAGCCGCGCCAGCAGGTCGGCTGTCAGCGCGGCCGACGGGACGGCCGACCCGTCGTCGGACACGCCGATGGCGCCCGCCTTGGCCAGCTCCTCGACGGTGGCGAGCTCAGCTCCGGCGCGGCGCCGAGTTGCCGCAGCGATGACGCGCACGCGAGCCGACGCCGGTGCCGCGAGCACGGTGGCCACGGCATCGGCCGAGTCGAGTGGCGGATCGGTGTTCGGCATGGCGCAGACCGTGGTGAATCCGCCGTGGGCGGCGGCGCGGGTGCCGCTGGCGATGGTCTCCGCCCCGTTCGAGCCCGGCTCTCGGAGGTGAGCGTGGAGGTCGCAGAACCCGGGGGCGATGACCCAGCCCGATGCGTCGATGCGCTTGGCGTCGTCGGCCGCCTCGACGATCAGCCCGTCGCGCACGGCGATGTCCCGCACGGCGTCGCTGCCGTCCGAAGGGTCGATCACCCGCCCGCCGACCAGCACGAAGCTGGCGGGTGGATCGGTCAGCAGGCCGAAACGAGCGTCCCTCACACCGCTCCGCAGACGAGGGCGAGCACCGCCATCCGGATCGGAACGCCATTCTCCACCTGGCGGCCGATCAGGCTGCGCGGCCCGGTGGCCAGCTCGGCCGTCAGCTCGACGCCTTCGTTGGTGGGTCCAGGGTGGAGGATCGGCGCGCCCGGCAGTGCGAGCGCCATGCGGTCCTCATCCAGCCGCCAGTCTGCGACGAAGTCGCCGAACGACTCGGCCCCACGCTCGAGCTGCACGCGGAGGGCCATCACCGCGTCGGCGTCGCGCAGGCCCTCGGCGAGCGTCGTCGCGACCTCCACGCCCGGCCACTGCCTGAAGTCGGCGACCCATGGCGCCGGGCCGGCGACTCGAACGCGCGCGCCCAGGGCCTGGAGCGAGTGGATGTTGGACCGCGCCACGCGCGAGTGCGCGACGTCACCCACGATGACGACCACGCGGCCATCGAGCGATCCAAAGAACTCGCGCAGCGTGAGTGCGTCGATCAGCGCCTGGGTCGGATGCGCGTGGACACCATCACCGGCGTTGATGACGCGCAGGCCGGTCTCCCGAGCTGCCAGGTGGGGCGCGCCAGATTCGGAATGGCGGATGACGACGGTCGTGACGCCCGTCCGCTCGAGTGTTCGCAGCGTGTCGACCAGCGACTCGCCCTTCGAGACGCTGCTGCGGTCGACCCCGAGATCGACCGTCGTCGCGCCGAGCGCCTTGGCGGCGAGCTCGAAGCTGATGCGCGTGCGAGTCGAGGCCTCGAAGAAGGCCAGGGCCACCGTTTCGGCCTCCAGCAGCGAGCGATGCTCGCGCCCCGCCCGCGCGTTCCGCATGTCCACCGCCAGCGCCAGGATCGTCTCCAGCTCCTCGCGCGCGAGGCAAGAGACATCGAGCAGATGGTGCCGGCTCCAGGTGCGCGGGCGCACGGCGGTCGTCACGCCGGAGCCGCCGATCGGCCGATGACGACCTCGTCGACCTCGTCGGTCTCGCGCAGCCGCACGTGCACGGTCTCCTCGGTGCTGGTCGGCAGGTTCTTGCCGACGAAATCGGGGCGTATCGGCAGCTCGCGATGACCGCGGTCGATGAGCGCGGCCAGTCGCACGGCCTTGGGCCGCCCGCGATCCGTCAGGGCGTCGAGCGCGGCGCGCACCGTTCGGCCGGTGTAGAGGACGTCGTCGACCAGGACCACCACCCTCCCGGCCACATCGGTCTCGAGCTCGGAGCGCTTGACGATCGGCGCGTGGGCGATCCGCGTGAGGTCGTCGCGGTAGTAGGTGATGTCGAGCGAGTCGACCGGGACCGATGCGCCCTCGTGCTGCTCGATCAGATCGGCCAGGCGCCGCGCGATGGGAACGCCTCGGCTCCGTATGCCGACGAGGACGAGCCCTTCGACCCCGCCGTTGCGCTCGACGATCTCGTGCGCGATCCGCGTCAGGGCGCGGCGCACGTCATCGGCGTCGAGGATGCGGCGGTCGCTCATGCACTCTCTCCTTGGCGGCCTCTCGGGACCGCGTTAAAGGGCTCGCCGCGGAGTATACCGATGCGCTACGGCGTCCCGGCCTCGTTGAAGGCGTCGAAGCCGGCCGGTCCGAACCAGCCGTCGTCTGCGGAGCCGATCACGGCCACCTCGTCGGAGACGTTGCCCGTGTTTCGGGTCACCAGCAGAAGATCGGCCGACGGCGGATCCATGATGCCGGCGCTCGGGCGGCCGGCGGTCACGACGAGGTGATCGCCGGTCGGCGAGACCTTCACGTCGACGACGAACGAGCCCCCGGGAATATCGGTCGCGTCGATCGCGTGACGGCTGGTCACGCCGCGGGCGTCGGTCGCATGGCTGAAATAGACCCGCTGCGCATCGGGGTAGGCGTTCGGAACCCCGGTCCACGCCGCATTCCAGACGGCGTAGGCGTCACTGTCGGGACCCCAGGCGATGGCGGCCGAGGTGAATGCGTCGCGGCGGACCGTGACATCCGAGAAAAGCGGGCGCGATTCGGTGAAGTCGTATCCGCGCTCGCCGTCCGGCTGGTTCTCCGCGAGCCACGGCGCGCCACCCTGCACGAACAGCCATTCGCTGCCCGATTGCTCCATGACCCCGCTCCAGAAGATGACGAAGGCTCCGTTCGGGCTAACGAGCGGCTGGAAGATGTTCTCGGCCGGCGGGAACTCACTGTCCGCGGGATCGGCCGCAGCGATGCTGCCAGCCTCGGAATCGAAGGCGACGAGGTAGCTGAACGGCGTTTCGCCCGCGATGCTGACCCAGAGGACCGAGGTCCCAGGCACCCAGCTGCCGGCGTAGGCATTGCCGACGTCGGTCAGGCGCTCCGCCTCGCCGACGGATGGACGGAAGACCCAGGCATCGGTCGTCTCGTCCTTCTGGTCTGCCAGCGTGAAGGCGAGGGTCGACCCGTCATCGGACCATGACATCTGCTCGAGGAACGGGCTGCCGGCGACGGACTGGCCGAGATCCACGGTGTCGCCGACGACGAACGGCGAATCGGGATCATCGGCGACCAATGTGGCGCGCACCTCGTTGAGCCCGCTCTCGCCCAGGGTGCTGATGTACGCCAGCCACTGCCCGTCCGGGGAGAGCGCGGCGGCAACCACCGGCCCGCTCGGCGCCTCCGCATCGGTGATCGTGGCGCCGGTCGTGCCGTCCCGGATGGACATCTGCCGGTTCTCGACCGGGCCGGTGACGGCGATGTAGACGTCGGGTTCGGGCGAGGCCGGGATTGGCGTAGCCGTCGGTTCCGGCTCGCTGGACGGGGCCGCGGACTCGACCATCGACGCGGACGGAGCAGGAGCCGATGGGCTCGGCGCGGCGCTGAAGCTGGCGGTGCTCGTCGGCGTTGGCGAGGCGTCGCCGATGGACCGATCGGTCGTTCCGTTGAGCAGCACGATCGCCAGCAGCGCCCCGGCCACGACGGCCAGGCCACCGCCCGCGGCGGCAAA
>DASVDT010000010.1:0-4570 GCA_036380955.1 Candidatus Limnocylindria bacterium
CTTGCGCCCCTCCTCATCGGTCTTTGCCGTCGTCACGATGCTGATCTCGAGGCCGCGCAGCCGATCGATCTCGTCGTGGTACCGCTTGCGCAGGCCGCCGTACTCGGGCTTCCGGAACGAGCCGTTCCTCGAGGTCCGGGCAGGTCGCTCGGCCGTGGCGGTCGGGGCGCCGGTCGTCGGCGCCTCGTCGGTCGAGGCCGTCGCCTTCGGAGCATCGGCCTTCGCGGCCGACGGCTTCGAGCCGCCGCGGGCGCGGGTGGTCTTCTTCTCCTCAGGGCTCACTTCGTCGTTCCTTCGATCTGCTCGCCGCACTGCTTGCACACCCGGGTCCGCTGCCCGTTCTCGAGCGTCGCGTGACCGATTCGGGTCGGCGCGTTGCAGCGCGGGCAGACCACCTGCACGTTGCTGAGATGGATCGGCACCGGGATGTCCAGGATCCCGGCCGACTGGGTTCGCGAGCGCGCACGCTGGTGCCGCTTCGCCATGTTGATCCCGGGGATCACCACGCCGAAGCCGCGCTTCGTCTTCTCGACGCGCTCGACGGTCCCGCGCTTGCCACGGTCCTTGCCGGCAAGCACGAGCACGGTGTCGCCCCTGCGTACGTTCATCTAGAGCACCTCCGGGGCGAGCGAGACGATCTTCATGTAGTTGCGCTCGCGCAGCTCGCGGGCCACCGGTCCGAAGATGCGCGTGCCACGCGGGCTTCCCTGCGCGTTGATCAGGACGGCCGCGTTCTCGTCGAAGCGGATGTGGCTGCCATCGGGGCGGCCGTACTCCTTGGTCGTTCGCACGACCACGGCGCGCACCACCTCGCCCTTCTTGACGCCGGAGTTCGGCAGCGCCTGCTTGACGCTCGCGACGATCACGTCGCCGATCTCCGCGGTGTCGCTGGTCGAGCGGCCGATGATGGAGATGCACGACAGCGTTCGCGCGCCGGAGTTGTCGGCCACGCGCAGCCTGCTGTACTTCTGGATCATGCCTGCTCCGTCCCGTCCACCAGCTCTTCGTGCGAGCCGCGCGCCACGACCTCGACGACGCTCCAGCGCTTGTCGCGTGAGAGTGGGCGGCTCTCCTCGATGCGCACGGTGTCGCCGACGTGGGCGGTGTTCTCGGCGTCGTGCGCCTTGAACTTGCTGCTGAGGCGAACGACCCGCTTGTAGATCGGGTGCCTCCGCAGCCGCTCGACGCTGACCACGACGGTCTTGTCCATCTTGTCGGACACGACGCGCCCGACCTTCGTTCTTCGCTTGCCCTGCATCAGCTGGCCTTCTCCGCGTCAGCCGCGGCCGCTTCGGCGGCGTGCTGGCGCTCAGTCATGACGGTCAGGATGCGGGCGATGCGCTTGCGCGTCGCCGGCAGCCTGCTGTAGTTGCTCTCCTGTCGTGTTGCGAGGTCGAAGCGGACCTTCCACAGCTCCTGCTTCGCATCGCGCAGCGCGCCCTCGAGGTCCTTGTCGGAGAGGGCACGAACCTCACTGATGTCCATGCTCGAGTCCCTCCTTCATGACGAACTTCGTACTGATCGGCAGCTTGTGGCCCGCGAGGCGCATCGCCTCGCGCGCGACCGGCTCCGACACGCCCGACATCTCGAACATGACACGGCCCGGCTTGACCACCGCGACCCAATGGTCGGGCGCTCCCTTGCCGGAGCCCATGCGGACCTCGGCCGGCTTCTTGGTGACCGGCTTGTCCGGGAAGACCCGGATCCAGACGCGGCCGCCACGCTTGATGTGGTGGGTCATCGCCCGTCGAGCGGCCTCGATCTGACGGCTCGTCAGCCAGCAGACCTCCTCGGCCATCAGGCCGAAGTCGCCGAAGCTGACGGTGGTGCCGCCCTTGGCCAGCCCCGCGCGACGGCCGCGCTGCACCTTGCGGTGCTTGACCCGCTTTGGCATCAACATCGTCAGGACTCCTTGTCGCTCGGCTCGGATGCCGATGCGTCCGCACCATCCGAAGCGCTCGCCTCCGCGGCGCCGTTGCCGTCGCCCGCCGGACCGACCCCCGGAGCCGATGCGGCCGAAGGCTCGGTGTCCGCGGCCGTGGCAGCTGCCGGCGCCTCGGTCTGAGCGGCCGTCGGTGCCGTCTCGGCGGCCTGGGCCGCCTCGCCCGGCGCCTCAGCCGCGGTCGCCGGCTCGGCCGGCGTCGGCTCGGCCGGCGTCGGCTCGACGGCCGCCTTCGAGGTGCGTCGAGGTGCGCGCGGCTTCGGCGCCGGCTCCTCGACGGCGGTTGCCGTCGGCGCGCCACCGTCCTCCGGCCGCGCAGTCGCCGCACGCGCGCCGCGCGTGCGGGCCGGCGCAGTGCCGCGTCGCGGAGCGCGCGGCTCCGTTCGGGCGCTGCCCGGGCGCTCGCCGAGCTGCTCACCGCGATACACCCACGCCTTGACGCCGATGCGCCCGTAGGTGGTGTGCGCGTGGACGACGCCGTAGCTGATGTCGGCACGCAGCGTGCCGAGGGGGATGCGTCCCTCCTTGTCCCACTCGGTGCGGCTCATCTCCGAGCCACCGAGGCGACCGGAGACCTGGATCTTGACGCCCTTCGCACCGGCCTTGATCGTGCGCTGGATCGACTGCTTGATCGCCTTGCGGAAGGCGATGCGCCGCTCCAGCTGGCCGGCGACGTTCTGCGCCAGCAGCATGCCGTCCAGCTCCGGCTGGAGGACCTCCTTGATCTCGAGCTTGACCTTCTTGTTGGTCAGCTTGCCCACGTTCGTGCGCAGCGCCTCGACGTTCGCGCCGCCCTTGCCGATGACGATCCCGGGCTTGGCGGTGTGCACCGTCACGGTGACGTGGTTGATGCCGCGCTCGATCTCGACCTGGCTCACGCTGGCGTTCGAGAGCTGCTTGGCGACCAGCTCCCGGATCCGCATGTCCTCCTGGAGCAGCGTGGCGTAGTCGCGATCCGCGTACCACTTCGCCAGCCAGGGCTTGATGATGCCGATCCGGAAGCCGTAGGGGTGAACCTTGTGACCCATTACGACTCCTCTCGGTCAGCCACCGCGACGGTGATGTGGCTGGTTCGCTTCAACACCTGGAAGTAGCGGCCCTGCGCACGCGGGCGTCCGCGCTTCAGGGTCGGGCCCTCGTTGGCCACCGCGCTCACCACGCGCAGCTCATCGGCCGACAGGTTGTAGTTGTTCTCCGCGTTGGCCGTGGCGCTCTTGAGCACCTTGGCAACGTCCTTCGCGGCCGCGTTGGGCAGGAAGCGAAGGATCGCCGCGGCCTCCTCGACCGGCTTGCCGGCGATGAGGTCGGTCACCAGCCGCACCTTGCGGGGGCTGATGCGGACGTACTTGGCGGTGGCGCTGACTTGCATCGATCCCCTACTTCAGCGCCGACGAGCGCTCGGTGGCGCGTCCGGCATGCCCGCGGTAGGTGCGGGTCGGCGCGAACTCGCCGAGCCGGTGCCCGACCATGTTCTCGGTGATGAAGACGGGCACGTGGCGACGGCCGTCGTGGACGGCGATCGTGTGACCGATCATCTGCGGGAAGATCACGCTTGCGCGCGACCAGGTCTTGAGGACCTTGCGCTCGCTTCGCTTGTTCATGTCGTCGATGCGGCCGAGCAGGCGCGCGTCGACGAATGGTCCCTTCTTGACGGAACGACTCATCTCTCTGCCCTAACCTCGCCCGTATCGTCGGCGGACGATCAGCTTGCTTGACTTGTTCTTCTTGACCCGGGTGCGCAGGCCCATGGCCGGCTTGCCCCACTTCGTCTTGGGCGGCATGCCGGTCGGCTGCTTGCCCTCGCCACCACCATGCGGATGGTCGCGCGGGTTCATCGCCGATCCGCGCACGGTTGGCCGCTTACCCATGTGACGGGCGCGACCGGCCTTGCCGATCTTCTGGTTCTCGTGGTCCAGGTTGCTGACCTGGCCGATGGTGGCCATGCATTCGATGCGCACGCGGCGCACCTCGCCCGACGGGAGGCGGATGGTGGCGTAGTCGCCCTCCTTGGCGAGCAGCTGCGCGCTGCTGCCGGCGCTCCGCACGATCTGCCCGCCGCGGCCGGCGACGAGCTCGATGTTGTGGATCTGGGTGCCCAGCGGGATGCGGCTCATCGGCAGCGCGTTCCCGGTGCGCGCCTCGACGTCCGGACCGGCGGCAACCGTGTCGCCGACGCCCAGGCCGTGCGGCAGTAGCATGTAGCGCTTGTCGCCATCGGCGTAGTGGAGGAGGCCGATGCGCGCCGAGCGATTCGGGTCGTACTCGACCGTCGCGATGCGTGCCGGAACACCGAACTTGTCGCGCTTCCAGTCGATGACGCGGTACAGCCGCTTGTGCCCCGAACCCTGGTGGCGAACGGTGAGCTTGCCCTGGCTGTTGCGGCCGGCGCGCCGAACCAGCCGCTCGGTGAGCGGCTTGTGCGGCTGATCGGTGGTGACCTCCTCGAAGGTGGCCCGCGTCATCTGCCGCAGTCCGGGGCTGGTTGGTCGATAGCTGCGAAGTGGCATGTCCTATACCGTCTCGAAGAGCTCGATCTTCTGGCCGTCAGCGATCGTCACCACCGCCTTGCGCCAGCCCGGGACGGTTCCCAGCTGGCGGCGGCCGCGCCGCTTCTGCTTCGGCTTCACC
>DASVDT010000011.1:0-69390 GCA_036380955.1 Candidatus Limnocylindria bacterium
CTTGTCGCGCACCGGCGACTTCGCCTAGCCTGCTGCGACCATGACCGATACCGATCCGACCTGCCTCTTCTGCCGCATCGTGGCCGGCGACCTGCCGTCCCGCATCGCCTACACCGACGACGACGTGGTGGCCTTCCACGACGTCAACCCGCAGGCGCCGACGCACGTGCTGGTCGTGCCGCGCCGCCACGTCCCCGACATCGACGCGCTGACCCCCGAGCACGGCGACCTCCTGACTGCGCTGTTCGGCGCCGTGCAGCGCGTGGCTGCCGACGCCGGGCTCGAGGGCGGCTACCGCGTGGTCAGCAACGTCGGCCCCGACGCCGGCCAGTCCGTGCCGCACCTCCATCTCCACGTCCTGGGCGGGCGCCAGATGGGGTGGCCGCCGGGTTGAGGCGGCTTGGGTGCGCAAGCCGAGGGCCGAATTCACACGAGGTGCGCACCGAGCGGGCGTCGTCGACGCTGAGAAGGCGTGCAGGCGCCTTGAGCCGTTCCGATTCACGCGTGGTGTGAATCAGCACCCTTCCAATGGGGCGCCCGAGGGTTTCCCGCCCACCTGGTGTGAATTGCGATCCTTCCCAGCGGCGGAGCGCCGGAGCGCCGGAGCGCCGCGTTCACCAAATTGACCGGTCGTGGTCGCACTGGTACCCTTCGCGGGCTTGCGTGCCCGGCGGGGTCGTCCCGCCATGCAGATCGGCACGAGACCAGAGCGGAAAGGAGGCGAGACGTTTGGCAGAAGTCCGCGTGGGCGAGAACGAGACGTTCGAGAGCGCGCTGCGTCGATTCAACAAGAAGATCCAGCAGTCGGGAATCCTGGCTGAGGCACGACGCCGCGAGCACTACGAGAAGCCCAGCGTGAAGCGAAAGCGCAAGGAAGCCAAGAAGCGCAAGGCAACCTCGCGCGCCTAGCCAGACGCCAGCCTCAAACCGATACCGACCCGGCGCAGCGGAGGACCCAGCGAGACCGATGACGCCGGACGCCGATACTTCCCTGACCCTCCAGCAGCGTCTCGAGTCGGCGATGCGCGATTCGATGCGCGCGCGCGACGAGCAGCGAACCCAAACGCTCCGGATGGCGATGGCGGCTGCCCACAACCAGCGCATCGCGCGCGGCCGCGACCTCACCGACGAGGAGGTCGTCGACGTCCTGACCAAGCAGGTGAAGCAGCTCCGCGAGAGCATCGCCATGTTCCGCGACGCCGGCCGCGAGGACCGCGCCGCGGCCGAGGAGGCCGAGGCGGCCATCCTCGCCGAGTTCCTGCCGGAGCAGCTCTCCGAGGACGAGATCGTCTCGCTGGCCCGAGCCGCCATCGCCGAGACGGGCGCCTCGTCGCCGTCCGACATGGGCCGCGTCATGGGCACGCTCTCGCCACGCACGAGGGGACGCGCCGATGGGCGCGTGGTGAGCGACGTCGTGCGCCGCCTGCTGGCCGAGGCGTAGCCCATGTTCATCCCACGCACGCTCGCCGAAACCGACGGTCACCCGGGTCAGGGTGCGATGGCGCGAGCGCTGATCGTGGTCGGGATCATCGCGACCGCGCTGTTCTTCGTGCTGTCGGCGAACATCACCCTCGGCCAGGAGAACCTGGAGGTCGGTCAGATCGCCCCGCGCGACATCCGGGCGCAGCGCGACCAGACGTTCGTCTCGCCGAGCCGCACGGAGGAGGCGAAGGACGCGGCCGCCGACGAGGTGCGGCCGGTGCCGTCGACCATCAAGTCACCGACCGACAACCAGGAGGATCAGCTCCTCGCCTTCGACACCATGTCGCGCCGGGTCGTCCGCGTCCTGGAGCTGCGCGACTCCGGCTCGCTCGATCCCGACGAGGTGATCGGCCGCCTCACCACCGACGCGCCGGCGATTCCGTTCACGCAGCGCGAAACCGTCGCGGCCATGACGATCGAGCGCTGGGACGCCGTCGCCGCGGCGGCGCGCGTCGCGCTGCAGGCGACCCTCGCCAACTCCATTCGCGAGGACGAGCTGTTCGAGACCCGCAATGCCGTCCGCGACCTCGTCACGACCGACCTCGTGGACCCGGAGCGGGAGCTCGCCGGCGACCTCGCCGCGGCGCTGGTGACGGCCACCGAGGAGATCGACGACGAGCTGACGGCGCAGGCGAAGGAGCAGGCACGTGCCGAGGTGCCGCCCTACGAGGTCACGCTCCAGGCGGGTCAGCGCATCGTCAACGAAGGCGACCCGATCACCGTCGAGCAGTTCGAGATGCTCGACGCCCTGGGCCTGACACGCCCACGCGTCGAGCTCGGCACGGTGGTCGGGAACGCGCTCGTGGCGCTCATCATCGCGGCGCTGCTGGTCGGCTACCTGTGGCGCTTCGAGCCGGCCATCTGGTACCGCAACCGGTCGCTCCTCCTCTTCGTGCTCGCCCTGGTGGTGAGCGCCGTCGCGCTGCGCATCGCGGCTGACCGAACGCTGCTGGCGTTCGTGGTGCCGACCTCGGCGACCGTGCTGCTCATCGGCATCCTCCTGCAGGGCGCCTCGGGCGCGGTGATGGCCGGCACATTGGCCGTCCTGGCCGGGATCATGAACCGCGATGCGCTCGAGCTGACGGTCTACGTCCTCGCCGGTGGCCTTGCGGGGCTGCTCACCATCACGCGCGCCGAGCGGCTGAACGCCTTCGTGCGGGTGGCGGTGGCCATGGCCACCGCCAACGTCGCCGTTGTCGTCGCCTTCAGCCTGCTCGACCAGCCCGAGCTCGTCGCCATCCTCCAGCTGAGCGGCGTGGCGCTGGTCAACACGCTGCTGTCGGTCGCCCTGGCGGCCGGCAGCTTCGCGCTCCTCGGCAACGTGTTCGGGATCATGACGATCTTCCAGCTGCTCGAGCTGGCCAACCCGTCGAACCGGCTGCTGCGCCGGTTGTTGCTCGAGACGCCCGGGACGTATCACCACAGCGTCATGGTCGGCAACCTCGCCGAACGTGCGGCGGAGACGATCGGCGCCGATCCGCTCCTCGCCCGTGTCGCGGCCTACTACCACGACATCGGCAAGATGAAGAATCCGCTGGCCTTCATCGAGAACCAGGCCGGCGTCCACAACATCCACGACGACCTCTCGGCCGAGACCAGCGCCCGCATCATCTCGGGGCACATCCGCGACGGTATCGATCTCGGCTACGAGCACGGCCTGCCGGTCCAGATCATCGGCTTCATCCCGCAGCACCACGGGACGAGCGTGATGACCTACTTCCATGGCAAGGCGCTGCGCGAGGCGGGCGGACGCCCGGACCTCGTCAACGAGCGGACCTACCGCTATCCGGGGCCGAAGCCGCAGAGCCGCGAGGCGGCGATCATCATGCTGGCCGACGGCGTCGAGGCCTCGGTGCGCTCGCTGGACGAGAAGGACGAGGAGAGCATCCGCGCCATGGTCGACCGCATCGTGGACGGCCGGATGGAGGACGGACAGCTCGACGACGCGGAGTTGACGCTGAAGAACATCGCCCAGATCAAGGACGCTTTCGTCGGCCAGCTGCTGGGCATGTACCACTCGCGCATCAAGTATCCCGACAACGTCGTGTCGGTCGACGAGCACAGGAGCACGCCCGAGCTTCGCGCTTGAGCCCGGGCAGCCTGCCCGACTACGATGGGCGCCTGATGGGCTGCTCGGTCACCTTCCACGACCGGATCGGGCACGATCGCCTGGAGCAGGCGGTCGAGCCGCTCGACGCCGACGTGGCCCTCCAGCTCCTCGAGTCCGCCGTGTGCGAGACGGTGCACACGGCATTCGGCAAGGGTGCCGCGGAGGTGGAGCTGACCCTCGCCGGCGACGCCGAGATGGAGCGCCTCAACTTCGACCACATGGGCGAACGTGGACCCACCGACGTCCTCTCCTTCCCGCTGCACGAGTGGTCGCTCGACGGGCGCCAGTCCTACCTGTCCGATGACGACGGCGCCTCACCGCCGGGCGGCATCCTTCTCGGCGACGTGGTCATCGACCTCGACCAGGCGCTCCGCCAGGCGGCCGAGGGCGACTGGGGCGTGACCGAGGAGCTCGTCCTGCTCGCGATCCACGGCACGCTCCACCTCCTCGGCCACGACCACGCCGAGATGGACGAGGAGGAGCGGATGCGCGCGCTCGAGCACCAGGTGCTGGGCGTGCTGCATCGGCGGCATCACGAGATCGCGTGGCAGCCCGGGTCGCTGTTCGACCGCGCCGGCCACGCGGTGACGACGGGGAGCTGACCTCGGCATCGTGGCTGACACGCGATGTGAAGATCCGCCACATGGCGCGCAGGTTTCCAGTCAACGACACCCGATTTGAAATTTGATCGCTGCGGAGATCATTAGCCGGCCGATGCGCCGGAATTGGCTCGATCTGAGCGTGAATGACGCCCGAAACCGGCCAATTCTCCGGCTAATGTGCGCCGACTGGTCAGTTGTTCCAGTCGCGGCGCAGCGACGGGTGACTTCAGGTCGCGGCCTGCTCGGGCGCGACGAGCCACGCGACGAGCAACGCAGCGAAGCAGATGAGCGCGGCGACGACCATGGGGTTCCTCCTGACCTAGGGTTGGTACGCGATCTCGCCGTGCTGGGCGAGGTCAAGGCCGGCCTCCTCGGCCGTGCCGGGGACGCGGATCGGGACGATGAGGTTGACCGCGAACAGGATCACCGCCGTCGCGGCAGCGGAGTAGATGCCGACGACCGCGACGCCCACGACCTGTGCGGCGAGCTGTCCAGCGTGTCCCGCGAGCAGGCCGTCCGCCCCGGCCGGGTTGACGGCCAGGGTCGCGAAGACCCCGGTCGCGAGCGCGCCGAACGCCCCGCCGACACCGTGGACGCTGAACACGTCGAGGGCGTCATCCACCCGCGAGCGGAGGCGCAGCTGGCTGGCGGCATAACACACCACGCCGACGCCCAGGCCCATCAGGATGGCGGCAGCAGGCGTCACGTAGCCGGCCGCCGGTGTGATCGCCACGAGCCCGGCGACGGCCCCGATCGCCGCGCCGAGCACCGACGGTGACCCCCGATGCATCCACGAGATGGTGACCCACGTGATCGCGGCCATCGCCGCCGCGGTGTTGGTCGTGACGAAGGCGGTGGCGGCGAGCCCGTTCGCCCCGAGCGCCGATCCGGCGTTGAAGCCGAACCAGCCGAACCACAGGAGCCCGGCGCCGAGGACCGTCATCGGCACGTCGTGCGGCTCGGTCGCCGCCTCGACCAGGCCGGTTCGACGGCCGATGAACAGCGCCGCGACCAGCGCCGCGACGCCGCTGCTGAGGTGCACGACGGTGCCGCCCGCGAAGTCGAGCACGCCGAGCCCGAAGAGCCAGCCGTCCGGCGACCAGACCCAGTGGGCGATCGGCGCGTAGACGAGCGTCGACCAGGCGACGGCGAAGAGGACGAAGGCCTTGAACCGCTTGCGCTCGGCAAAGGCGCCGGTGATCAGCGCCGGCGTGATGATGGCGAACATCATCTGGAAGGCGACGAAGGCGAGGTGGGGGACGCTGGTCGCATAGACCGATGACGGCTGGCCGGTGACGCCCTCCAGCGCCAGCCAGTCGAGCCCGCCGATGAGCCCCAGCCCGGTGTCCGGGCCGAACGCCAGGGTGTATCCCCACAGCACCCAGGTGACGCTCACGAGGCCGAGGATGAAGAAGCTGTGCATGATCGTGGAGAGCACGTTCTTGCGTCGCACGAGCCCGCCGTAGAACAGCGCCAGCCCCGGCGTCATGAGCATCACCAGCGCGGCGCTCATGAGGACCCAGGCGGTGTCTCCGGCGTTGATCTCAGGCATCGGCGGCCCCTGCACGAGCGGATCGGTTGTGCAGGAAGCCTATGGACCGATGCCGGCGCGCGCCACGGCGCGGCCGGGTGTTGATGGCTGCTCCCGCTGTGCACTTCGCACAAGCGGGCTCGGTCAGACGGCGCGCGCCGCGTCGAGCTCAGGGCGTGGCCGCGTACCGTCGAGGATGGCGCGCGCGGCGATCGCAGCGGACGCCGGGCCGGTGCTGATGCCCCATGGTCCGTGCCCCGCGCACACGAACAGGCCGTCGACGCCGGCGACCGGGCCGATGAAGGGGCGCCCGTCCACCGACTGCGGCCGAGCGCACATGCGCCGCCCCACGATCTCGGCCTCGACCACCGCGGGCAGGAACTCGGCGGCGCGTCGCAGGAGGAGCGCCTGGACGTGAACGGGGTCCGGCTCGTTGGCGAGGAAGGTCGAGCCCAGGGTGCTGATCCCGGCCGCACTGGCGATGCTGAACAGCGACGGCGGATCGGTGTCGTCGAGCGCATCGGCGGCTCGGGCAGTCGCCGCGGCCGCCCGGTTCAGGTCGTCGACCTCGTCCTCCTCGACGACGTGGCGTGGCCCGCCATCGCCCAGGCGCAGCTGGAGCGTCACGCCGTAGGTCGGGTGGATCCGCCGCCAGGCGCCGCCTGGATCGATGAGCGCCGGCGACCACGGTCCGGCCGCCACCAGGACCGCACCCGCGGCGATCGAGCCACCATGCTCGAGCGCCACGCCCGTCGTCCGTCCGGCCTCAGTCGTGACCGTGGCGCGCGAGCCGATGACGAGTCGCGCTCCTCGCTCCTCGGCGACCGATGCCCACGCGGCCGTCGCCGACGCCGGCGGGATGGGGAAGCCGGTCGCCAGGCGCACCGCCGACGGCCCCGGCGCCAGGCCAGGCTCCAGCTGCGGGAGCTCCTCCGCCTCCACCAGCTCCGGCGCCAGCTCGGGGAAGGCCGCCGCCATGCGCCGAGCCTGTGCGGCGGCCGCATCGGCATCCCTGTTCAGCAGGAGCAGGCCGGCCGGGCGGGCGGACACCGCGAAGTCGGTATCGGTGGCGTCCGCCAGGGCGCGATAGCGCGACAGGCTCTCCCGATAGAGGTCCGCGAGGACCGGATCGAACGGATGCTGGATGGCGCCGAGGTTGCGACCCGAGGCTCCGGCGCCGATGGCGGTCGCCTCGACGACGACGACACGGGCGCCGCGGTCGGCCATGATCGCGGCGGCCGCACAGCCGATGATCCCGCCACCGATGATGACGACGTCGGCGCTGCGCGGCGCGTCCAGGGCTCCGCTCGGCGCTCGTTCCACGGATCGAGCATACCGGGGCGCTAGCATCGGCGGCGCATGAAGGTCATCTGCGGGCTCGGCAACCCGGGCGAGCGCTATCGGCTCACGCGCCACAACGTCGGCTTCCGAGTGGTCGACCTGCTCGCCGATCGCTGGGGGCTCACCGGCGAGGGTCGCCTGCGGGACGGGGCCGCGGTGCTCGAGGTGCGGCATGCCGAGCACGGTCGCGTCATGCTCGTGAAGCCGATGCGCTACATGAACCGCTCCGGCGGCCCGCTGCGCTCGGCGCTGCGCCACACCGACGTCGACATCACCAGCGACGTGCTGCTCGTGACCGATGACATCGACCTCCCGCTGGGGCGGGTCCGGTTGCGCCGCTCCGGCTCCGCCGGGGGGCACAACGGGCTGCGCGACGTCATCGCGTCGTTCGGGACCGACGAGTTCAGCCGGCTGCGCATCGGTGTCGGCCGCACCGGCGAGGCGGCGAGCCATGTGCTGGCCACGTTCCGGCCCGACGAGCGCGACCTCGCCACCGAGATGGTCGCCGTCGGGGGCGATGCCGCCGAGCGATGGTTGCGAAGCGGCATCGAGGAAGCGATGAACGCCTTCAACGGCATCGACCTCGGCCGATGAGGGACGTTCCCGAGCAGACCACGGTCGCGCCGGGGACAAGATCCGCGAGCTGATCGAACGCAACCCGGACCGGTACCATTGCGGGTCCATGCCCCCGTCGCGCGGCGGTGATCGCCGCGTCGCAGCGCTTGTCGACGCCCTCCGGCCACATCTCCCGGAATCGGGCGTCCTTCGTGTGCCCGCGGCCGCTCGAGCGGCGCACCTCGCCGCCCGCCGTGCGTCGCTCCCGGCCGCCACCCCGCTGGTCGTCGTCGCGCGCACCGACGAGGAGACCCACCGCCTGGCCGACGACCTCGCCGCGTGGATCGGCAGCGGGCGCCTCCGCATCCTCCCCGAACGCGCGGCGCTGCCGCTCGAGCGCGCGCACGCCGAGCACGACGAGTCGGCCGAGCGTCTGTCGGTCCTGGCCGAGCTCGGCGCGCGTACCGGCGGCCTCGTCGTCATCGGCTCGGTGCTGGCCATGGTTCAGCGGACCCTCTCCCCGGAGCAGCTGCGGGCCGCACGTACCAGCGTCCGGGTCGGTGAGCGGATCGAGCAGCGCGTTCTCCTCGAGCGGCTCGTCGCGGGTGGCTATGACCCAAGCGTCGAGGTGACGGGCGTCGGCGAGTTCGCACATCGAGGTGGCCTCATCGACGCGTGGCCGCCCGGTGCCGCCGAACCGGTGAGGGTCGAGCTGTTCGGGGACGAGGTCGAGTCGATCAGAGCCTTCGACCCGATGACCCAGGGCTCGCGCCGGCGGCTGACGGAGGTCGAGCTGGTCCCCGCCTCCGAGTTCATCCCCGCCGACGGCTGGGCTGCGGCGGTCGCCGCGGCGGGTGAGCCGGCATCGGACCAGCTGGCGGAGGATGCGGCGCGGCTGGCGCAGGGCGAGCTCGGCGAGGCCGCCGAGACGTGGGCCGCCTGGCTGACGGCTGGCCCGGCAATCGCCCACGTCCCGGCCGACGCGCACCTCGTCCTGACGGACCTCGACGAGCTGCACGCGCTCGCCCTCCAGCTTGATCAGCAGGCGATCGACCGTCGCGAGGGCCTCGCGCGAGCTGGCGAGCTCCCAGCGACCTGGGCCCTGCCGTACGACGCGGCCGCCGCGCTCGACGAGCTGGTCGCACGCGCCCCCGAACGGCTCGAGGAGCAGGCCGACCGCGACGCCGGCTACACCGTGGCGCCGCCGCTGGCCGGCAGGGCCGACCGGGCCGGCGAGTGGCTGATCGACCGCGCCGACGGCGGGCGCGGCGTCGTGGTCACGACCGACCAGGCCAGCCGCGTCAGCGAGCTGCTCGACGAGGCGGGCCGCCCGACGGCGGCACTCGCCGAGCTGCGGACGACGCCGAGACCGGGTGAGATCGGCCTGGTGCACGGCTCGCTCTCGGCGGGCTTCGCACATGCGCCGAGCGACCTGGTGGTCCTGACCGACCGGGAGCTCTTCGGCGCGACGCGCGTTCGGCGGCTGACCGGTGCCAAGCGCGTCGTGACGCGCGACCTCATCGGCAAGTTGCAGCCCGGCGACCACGTCGTGCACGTCGATCACGGCATCGCACGGTATGCGGGCATGACGCAGCGGACCTTTGGAGACGACGTCAAGGAGTACCTGCAGCTCGACTTCGCCGGCA
Source organism: Candidatus Limnocylindria bacterium (assembly GCA_036380955.1). GTDB lineage: Bacteria > Chloroflexota > Limnocylindria > QHBO01 > QHBO01 > JACDBZ01. Next base: position 9,268 of record DASVDT010000011.1, read on the forward strand.
CCGACAAGATCTTTCTGCCCGCCGATCAGATCGGCCGCATCACACGGTATTCGGGCGGTCCCCCGCCGGCGCTGAGCAAGCTCGGCGGCACCGAGTGGGAGCGCACCAAGCGGCGGGTCCGGCGCGCCGTCGGCGATCTGGCGCGTGAGCTGATCGAGATCTACGCCGCGCGGGAATCGGCGCCCGGCTTCGCGTTCTCGGCCGACACGACGTGGCAGCGCGAGCTCGACGAGAGCTTCCCGTACACGGAGACGCCCGACCAGGCGCGCAGCATCGAGGAGGTCAAGGCCGACATGCTGCGCCAGCGCCCGATGGACCGGCTGGTGGTCGGCGACGTGGGGTACGGCAAGACCGAGGTCGCGTTGCGTGCCGCCTTCAAGGCCGTCCAGGACGGGAAGCAGGTCGCGGTCCTGGTGCCCACCACCGTGCTTGCCCAGCAGCACCTCCTCACCTTCCAGCGCCGCCTCGCCGCCTTCCCGGTCGAGGTCGCCATGCTGAGCCGCTTCGTCGGAAAGAAGGAGCAGGAGCGGATCGTCGAGGCCGTCGCCGATGGCAGCGTCGACATCCTGATCGGCACCCATCGGATCCTCTCGAAGGACATCGCCTTCGCCGACCTGGGGCTGCTGATCGTGGACGAGGAGCAGCGCTTCGGCGTGTCGCACAAGGAGCGCATCAAGGCCATGCGTCGCGAGGTCGACGTGCTGACCCTGTCGGCGACGCCGATCCCCCGCACGCTGCACCTCTCCCTGGTCGGCATCCGCGACCTGTCCGTCATCGAGACGCCGCCCGAGGCACGGCTGCCGATCCAGACGCGCATCGCGGAGGACGATGACGGCCTCGTCCGCGACGCCATCTCGCGCGAGCTCGATCGGGGCGGCCAGGTCTTCTACGTGCACAACCGGGTGGAGACGATCGAGGCGGCCGCCGAGCGCGTTCGCCGCCTGGTGCCCGGGGCGCGCGTCGCCATCGGTCATGGGCAGATGTCGGAGGGGATGCTGGAGCGGGTCATGCTCGACTTCAGCGAGGGCCGCTTCGACGTGCTGGTCTGCACGACGATCATCGAGTCCGGCCTCGACATCCCGAACGCCAACACCATCGTCATCGTGCGCGCCGACACCTTCGGCCTCGCCCAGCTCTACCAGCTGCGCGGACGCGTCGGGCGCAGCGATCGCCGGGCGCACGCCTACCTGCTGCATCGGCGCGGCATGCCGCTGTCGCCGATCGCGCGCAAGCGGCTGCACGCCATCTTCAGCGCGTCGGACCTTGGCGCCGGGTATCAGATCGCCCTGTCGGACCTGGAGATCCGGGGCGCGGGCAACATCCTCGGCGCGGAGCAGCACGGCTTCATGGCCGCCGTCGGGTTCGAGATGTACACCCGCCTGCTGGCCGAGGCCGTCGACACCCTGCGCGGCCGGCGCCCGGCACCGGAGGCGTCGCCGGTCCGCCTCGACCTGCCCGGCTCGGCGTACCTGCCGGACGACTACATCGAGGACTCGGGCGCAAAGCTCGAGGCGTACCGGCGCTTCGCACAGGTTCGGTCTCCGGCCGATGCGGACAAGCTCCGCGAAGAGCTGCGCGACCGCTACGGGCCGGTCCCGCGGACCGTCGAGGGCCTCTTCACGGCGGTTCGCGTGCGCTTGGCTGCCGAGGCCGCCGGGGTGCCCGAGGTCCGCGCCGAGGACGGACAGGTGACGCTGAAGTGGACCGGCCGCATGCCCGACCGTCACGCGATGAGCGTCGCGCTCCAGGTCGCCGGGCTTCGGCCGGACACGGCGTCGAACCAGGTGCGCATCCCGGTCGGTGCCGGGCGCGATCCGATCGAGGTCGCGATTCGCGCGCTCGAGACGCTCGAGGCCACCCGGGCGGCCTGATCGCTATACTTGTGGTGTCCACTCGACCCGCGACGGGCGCACCCGTCCGGCGCCGATCTTCGACCGAAGCCGCCCGCGCCAGAGGGCGAGAGGCGGCCCACGAAAGGAGGCGACCGTGACGTCCCATCCACCCGTTGATTCCGCCGGGGATCCCACCGCTGCACGCGGCACCCTGAGCGTCGGCGACCGTTCCTTCGACTACTTCCGGCTCGACGCCGCCGGCGCGCGTGACCTGGCGCGCATGCCGTACACCGTCAAGATCCTGCTCGAGAACATGCTGCGCGGCTCGGCCACGCAGCCCGAGCTGGTCTCGGCCGACCACGTGCGTGCGCTCGCGACCTGGGATCCATCGGCACCCGGTGAGGCCGAGCTGCCGTTCATGCCGGCGCGCGTGATCCTCCAGGACTTCACCGGCGTCCCGTGCGTGGTCGACCTTGCCGCCATGCGAGACGCGGTGGCCGATATCGGCGGCGATCCTTCACGCATCAATCCGCTGGTGCCGGCAGACCTCGTCATCGACCACTCGGTCCAGGTCGACCAGTTCGGCTCGGACGCCGCCTTCCTCATCAACGTCGATCGCGAGTACGAGCGCAACGGTGAGCGATATGCCCTGCTGCGCTGGGCGCAGCACGCCTTCAAGGACTTCCGCGTGGTTCCGCCCGGGACGGGCATCGTCCACCAGGTGAACCTCGAGTACCTCGCCGATGTGGTGAGCGTGCGCGATGGCCTGCTGGTGCCCGACACGCTCGTCGGCACCGACTCGCACACGACCATGATCAACGGCCTCGGCGTCGTCGGCTGGGGCGTCGGCGGCATCGAGGCCGAGGCCGCGCTGCTCGGTCAGCCGCTGTACCAGCCGATGCCGATCGTCGTCGGTTTCCGCCTGGACGGCCAGCTCCCCGCGGGCGCGACCGCCACCGATCTCGTCCTGTTCGTGACCGAGATGCTCCGCGCCCACGGCGTGGTCGGCAAGTTCGTCGAGTTCTACGGCCCGGGCCTCTCGAAGCTGCCCCTGGCCGACCGCGCCACGATCAGCAACATGTCGCCGGAGTTCGGGGCAACGGCCACGCTGTTCCCGATCGACGACGAGACGCTGCGCTACCTGCGCATGACCGGCCGCCCCGACGACGTCGTGGAGCGGGTCGAGGCCTACGCGAAGGCCCAGGGCCTGTTCCGCACGGACGACTCGCCGGAGCCGGCGTTCAGCGAGACGTTGAGCCTGGACCTGTCGACGGTCGCACCGTCGCTGGCCGGGCCGAAGCGCCCGCAGGACCGCGTCGCGTTGACCGACATGCGCACCAGCTTCCAGGCGGCCTTTCCGAACGGCCTGCACAGCCACGAGGACGGGACGACGCACGCGCATCCGGGCGTCGGCATCCACGGCCCGCGCGGAACGGTCGACGAGGCGAGCGACGAGTCGTTCCCGGCGTCCGATCCGCCGGCGTACACGCGCGACCCGGACGCCGGGGCGAATGCCACGCGGGCACCGGAACGCCACGAGCCCGAACCGCTCCCGACCGATGCGCACTACAAGGCGGTCGAGGTGAGCCTGGATGGCGGCACGCACAAGCTGCGCACCGGATCGGTGGTCATCGCCGCCATCACCAGCTGCACGAACACGAGCAACCCCTCGGTCATGGTCGCCGCCGGCCTGCTGGCCCGGAACGCGGTCGCGCGCGGCCTCCAGACGAAGCCGTGGGTGAAGACGTCGCTGGCGCCGGGCTCGCGCGCCGTGACCGACTATCTCGAGGTCGCGGGGCTGATGGACCCGCTGGAGGCGCTGCGCTTCAACCTGGTCGGCTACGGCTGCACCACGTGCATCGGGAACTCCGGCCCGCTGGCCGAGCCCATCGCGGAAGCCATCGAGAAGAACAACATCGCCGCCGTGGCGGTCCTGTCGGGCAACCGCAACTTCGAGGGCCGCATCCATCCGCTGGCCCGGGCGAGCTACCTCGCGTCGCCGCCGCTGGTGGTCGCCTTCGCGCTGGCGGGACGCATCGACATCGACCTGACCACGGAGCCGATCGGCACCGATGCTGACGGCACGCCGGTGATGCTCTCCGAGCTGTGGCCGACGGCCGAGGAGGTCGCCAGCGTGGTGCTCAAGGCGGTCAGCGGCGACGTCTTCAAGCGCAACTATGCATCGGTCTTCGAGGGTGATGACCGATGGAAGGGATTGCCCGTGCCGGCGGGAGACCGCTACGCCTGGGATCCGGCCTCGACCTACGTGGCGCGGCCACCCTTCTTCGAGGACATCGCCGAGGCGCCGGCCGACCCGGATGACATCAGCGGCGCGCGCGCCCTGGCCGTGCTGGGCGACAGCGTCACCACCGATCACATCTCGCCCGCCGGCTCGATCGCGCGGACATCTCCGGCCGGTGCCTGGCTGATGGAGCACGGCGTCGAGCCACGGGACTTCAACTCGTATGGCTCGCGGCGCGGCCACCATGAGGTCATGATGCGCGGCACGTTCGCGAACATCCGGCTCCGCAACGCGCTCACGCCGGACGCCGAGGGCAACGTCACCGAGCACCTGCCCAGCGGCGAGCGGATGAGCATCTTCGAGGCCTCCGAGCGCTACCGGGCCGATGGCACGCCGCTCATCGTCCTGGCCGGCAAGGAGTACGGATCGGGATCGTCTCGCGACTGGGCCGCCAAGGGGCCGATGCTCCAGGGGGTGCGCGCGGTCATCGCCGAGTCGTACGAGCGCATCCATCGGTCCAACCTGGTCGGCATGGGCGTGCTGCCGCTGCAGTTCATGCCGGGCGAGAGCGCGTCGTCGCTCGGGCTCACCGGGCGCGAGGTCTTCTCGATCTCCGGCCTGGCCGATGGCCTCAAGCCGCGCAAGGAGGTGACGGTCAGCGCTCTCGGCGAGGACGGGCGGGAGGTACGCTTCCGGGCCATTGCGCGCCTGGATGGCGAGATCGACGTCAGCTACATGCGTAACGGCGGCGTGCTCCAGACCGTGCTCCGGAGACTCGCATCGGCGTGAGGCGTTCGGGGGTCCGGATGCATCGTGGCCAGTTCCGGAGCTTCCAACGGACTCCGTCTGGGACTTCGACGGCCTCACGTCACCCGCGACGTGAAACTTGCGCCACGGGCAGCGCATTAGCCGGTCGATGACGCCGGATTGGCACTCGTTCACGCTCGGGACACGGCCGAGCAGGCCGATGTGGCCGGATAATGTGCGCCACACGGAGCAATGTTCCACTCGCGAGCCGCGATCGGAAGGTTGCGCGGCAGGTGTGCAGCTTTCATGTCATCCGTTCCCAGCGGCACGTCCGGTCCGTTGCCGCGATCGAACCCATCGGTCTAGACTCACCGCGCGCCGTTCTGGCGCGAGTGACTCATCGGGAGTGCCCCAACCATCGTGACCGTCTCCAGCGTCGACGACCTTCGCGCCATGATCCGCGAGGTGCCGGACTTCCCCAAGCCAGGGATCCGCTTCTACGACATCACCACGCTGCTGAAGCAACCCGACGCCTTCCGCGAGGTCATCGATCGCATGGCGGACCAGGTCGGTGACACGCGCGTGGACCTGGTGGTCGGCATGGAGTCGCGCGGCTTCATCTTCTCGGCGCCGCTGGCCTACAAGCTCGGTGCTGGATTCGTTCCGGTCCGCAAGCTCGGCAAGCTCCCGGCCGAGACGATCGAGGTCGAGTACGAGCTCGAATACGGCACCGCGACGCTCGAGATCCACTCGGATGCCATCGAGAAGGGGCAGCGCGTCCTGATCGTCGACGATCTCCTCGCCACCGGCGGCACCGTGATGGGCACCATCGAGCTGGTGCGACGCCTGGGCGGTGAGATCGCCGGGCTCTCGTTCATGGTCGAGCTGTCGGCGCTGAACGGGCGCGACAAGCTCGGCGAGTTCGAGATTCACACCCTCCTGAGCTACTGACCGCCGGGGCACCGATACCGATGGCGGTCGCGGCAACCCATCGGCTCCGCGCCCGCGCGGTGGGGGATCGGGGTGAGATCGCGGCCTTCCTGCGTCGTGATCGGCTCTATGCCGCCTACGCGCTCGGCGACCTGGACGGCCCGAACCGCGCGCGGGTGGCGTGGGCGATGGCCTACGACGACGCCGGCAGGCCGACCGCACTGGCGATGCACCACGAGGGTCTCGTGCCCCAGCCGCTCTTCCTGATGGGCGCCAACGACGGCTGCCACGCGATCCTCGAGAGCGTCCTCAAGCCGCGCGACGCCTATCTCCAGGGCACCGAGCTGCACGAGGCCGCGGTCCGCGACCTGTACGAGCTCGACGCCCCGCTCCGCATGCTGCGGATGGTGGTCGGCCGCGACACCTTCACGCCCTTCGCCGGTCCGGCCGAGCGGCTGACCGCGCTCGACATCGACGACCTGAACCGCCTGTATCAGCTCGGCTTTCGAGCGGGCTTCCCGGGCTCCGTGGTGGAGGAGGGCGTGTACTACGGCGTCCGCGTGCGCGGCCGCCTGGTGAGCGCCGCCGGCACGCACGCCATCAACCCGCGTGAGGGGATCGCCGTCGTCGGCAACGTCATGACCCACGCCGACTTCCGCGGACACGACTTCGCGAAGATGGTGACGAGCGCCGTGACGAGCGAGCTGCTCGACCACGTCCCGGACGTCGCCCTCAACGTCCACGCCGATAACGAACCCGCCGTCGCGGCCTACACCCGCCTCGGCTACCGTACCCACTGCCAGCTCATCGAGCGCCTCGCACGACGGCGCGCCGGTGGCTGGGGACTGATGCGACCGATACGAGAGGCGATGCGAATCCCGTGGCAACGCGAATCGAGATGAAGACGTCGGACGTCGCCGACATCGGCCTGGCCGATGCCGGGCGGCTCAAGATCGAATGGGCGGATCGCCAGATGCCGGTGCTGGCCGGCATCCGCGAGCGATTTGCCACCGAACGCCCGCTGGAGGGGTGGCGCATCAGCGCCTGCCTGCACGTCACCGCGGAGACGGCCAACCTGATGCGCACGCTCGCCGACGGTGGGGCCGATGCCGTCCTGTGCTCGTCGAACCCGCTCTCGACCCAGGACGACGTGGCGGCCTCGCTGGTGACTCACTACGGCATCCCGACCTACGCCATCAAGGGCGAGGATCGCGAGTCCTACTACGCCCACATCGGCGCTGCCCTCGACCACCGGCCGGAGGTGACGATGGACGACGGGGCCGACCTGGTGAACGAGCTGCACACGAACCGTCGCGAGCTGCTCGATGGCGTGGTGGGCGGCACGGAGGAGACGACCACCGGCGTCATCCGGCTGCGCGCCATGGCGAACGCGGGCAAGCTGGCGTACCCCGTGGTCGCCGTCAACGAGGCGCTCACCAAGCACCTCTTCGACAACCGCTACGGCACCGGCCAGAGCGCGATCGACGGCGTGCTGCGCGCAACGAACATCCTGTTCGCCGGCAAGACGGTGGTCATCGGCGGCTACGGATGGGTCGGCAGGGGCATCGCCTCCCGCGCGCACGGCATGGGCGCCAACGTCGTGGTCGTGGAGGTCGATCCGATCCGCGGCCTCGAGGCGGCCATGGACGGCTTCCGCGTCATGAACGCCGCCGATGCCGCACGCGTCGGGGACCTCTTCATCAGCGGCACCGGCAACCTCAACGTCTGGGGCCGCGACCACTTCCCCATCATGCGCGACGGCGCCATCCTGGCCAACGCCGGCCACTTCAACGACGAGTTCGAGCTCGCCGCCCTCGAGGAGCAGTCGTCATCGTCGCGCGAGGTCCGCCCATTCACCCGCGAGTACCTCATGCCCGACGGCCGTCGCATCTACGTCCTGGCCGATGGGCGCCTCGTCAACCTCGGCGCCGCCGAAGGACACCCGGCGATGGTCATGGACATGAGCTTCGCCAACCAGGCGCTGGGGCTCGAGTGGCTGCGCGCGCACGTCGGGGAGCTGGAGCCGATGGTCTACGGCATCCCGGACGACATCGACCGCGAGGTCGCGCGCCTCAAGCTGGAGAGCATGGGCATCCGCATCGACCCGATGACGGCCGAGCAGCAGGCGTACAGCGAGTCCTGGGAGTCGGGCACGTAACGGTCGTTCCGGAAAAATAAAGGTTCTCCAGATGCGCGGGCGCCGCCTTTAGGGGTACCGTGGGGCCATGGGGATGGCCCGGGGGGAGACGCGCGGTGACCGGGGCACCGGGGGAGCAAGGGGGGAACCGGTCGCCCGCTTGGCCATCTCTCTTCTTCTGTCTTCCACCCGGCGCCCGATGGACGCTCCGTCGTTCCGACAGGCACGCACGCACTGACGGATCTGGCGCCCGCTGGGCGCTGCGCCCGAGGCGTGTTCGAGGCTTCGATGGCTATGATCCCCACCATGCCCCGCGTCAGCAGCCCCGTCTTCGTGGGCCGCGCCGCCGAGATCGGCCGTCTGACCGACGCGCTCGCGCACGCTCGCGCGTATCGGCCGGCGGCACGCCTGATCGCGGGCGAGGCCGGTATCGGCAAGACGCGCCTCGTCAGCGAGTTCGCCGACCAGGCCCGCGCCGCGGGGGCTCAGGTGCTGCTGGGCGGCTGCCTTCAGCTCGGCGAGACCGGGCTGCCATACACCCCGTTCGTCGGTGCGCTTCGGCCGCTGCTGCGGTCGCTCCCGCCGGAGCGGCTGTCGGAGGTCATCGGCCCCGGCCGCGGTGAGCTGGCCAGGCTCCTTCCCGATCTCGGCCCGCCCGAGATGGGATCGGCAACGCGTCCCGACGGATCCGTCACCGGCACCGCCGCCCAGGCGCGGCTCTTCGAGATCATCCTCGGCCTGCTCCGGCGGCTCTCGGACGAGCGCCCGGTCGTGGTGGTGCTCGAGGACATCCACTGGGCGGATGCGTCGACCCGCGACCTGCTGCGCTTCCTGGTTCGCAACCTGCGCGACGCACGCGTCCTCTTCGTCGCCACGTACCGCTCGGACGAGATGCACCGGCGCCACCCGTTGCGCCCGTTGCTCGCCGAGCTCGAGCGACTCGACAGCGTCGATGACATCGAGCTCGGTGCGTTCGGGCACGAGGACCTGGCCGAGCAGCTGGCGGGCATCACCGGCGAGCGTGCCGAGCCGGAGCTCGTCGACGCCGTTCTGGCCCGCTCCGGCGGCAACCCCTTCTTCGCCGAAGAGCTGATGGCCGCCGGCAAGGCCGGCCTTGCCCTGCCGCGGAGCCTGCGTGACACCCTGGAGGATCGAGTACGGCACCTCGACGACGAAGCGCAGCAGGTGCTGAAGATCGCCTCCGTCGCCGGAGAGCGCGTCGATCATCGGCTCCTCGCGGCGGTGGTCGAGCCGTCCGGCATCGACCTGACCGAGGCGCTGCGACAGGCCGTCGAGCACCACCTGCTCGTCCCATCCACGCCCGATCAGGCGCCCGGCTATGCGTTCCGGCACGCCCTGGTGCAGGAAGCCGTGTACGAGGACCTGCTGCCGTCGGAGCGCACGCAGATGCACGCGGCGTACGCGCAGGCCATCGAGGCGCACCCCGAGCTCACGCCGGGTGACCCCTCCGCTTCGGCGGCCCTCCTGGCGCATCACTGGTTCATGGCCCATGACCTCGAGCGCGCGCTGCCGGCGTCGCTCGAGGCGGCCCGCGCGGCGGCGAGCGGCTTTGCCTTCGCGGAGGCGCAGGCCTTCCTGGAGCGGGCACTCGAACTGTGGCCGAAGGTGCCGAGCGGTGTTCTGCCGGCCGGCGTCAGCCGCACGGTCATCCTCCAGGAGGCGGCCGAGGCGGCGGCGCAGTGCGGCGACCCTCGGCGTTCGATCGACCTGATCCGCGAGGCGCTCGGCGAGACGGACGCCGTCGCCGATCCGATGCGCGCCGGCGGCCTCCAGCATCGGCTGGCGTGGTACTTCAACGAGGCGGGGGACTGGCAGGCCGGCGTCGTCGCCCTCGAGCGAGCAGTCGACCTCATCCCGATCGACCCACCCACCAGCCAACGCGCCCGCGTCGTCTCGGACCTTGCGCATTCGCTCATGGTCCGGAGTCGGTTCAGCGAGTCGTTGGGATTGGCCGAGGCGGCGCTGGCCATTTCGCGCGCCGTCGGCGCCGAGGTGGCCGAGGCCAGGGCGCTCAATGCGCTCGGGTTGGACCTCGCGTCGCGCTCCGACTTCGAGCGCGGGCTGCCGATCCTGCGCGAGGGCCACGCCAAGGCGGTCGCACTCGGCGATCCGCTGGCGGTGTACCTGACCGCCGTGGGCCTGGGCTGGGTGCTCGACGAGATGGCGCACCATGCCGAGTCGCTGGAGCTGGCGCTCGCCACGCTCGACCGGCTGCGCGACCTCGGCGCCGAGGCTCGCTTCGGCGGCCAGATGACGTCGAAGGCGGCGCGCGCACTGTTCGATCTCGGCCGCTGGGACGAGGCCGCGATCATGATCGACGAGGCCATCGCCTCGACCCCGACGCGCTACGCCATGCGCTGGCTCTTCTCGAATCGCATCCGGCTGCGGGTCGCGCGGGGCGACTTCGACGGCGCGCGCGCCGACTTCGATGCGTACGAGTCCCTCGGCGAACGGGTCGTCAGTCCCGACCCCGACCTGCTGCACGCGCGACGAGCGGAGCTCGCCACCGCCTCGGGCGAGCCGGTTGTGGCGCGCGACATCGTGCGCGACACGTTTGCGCGAGTCATCGAGCCGGAGGTGGACACCGATGGCCGGGCCCTGCTGATGATCGGGCTGCGGGCCGAGGCCGACGAGGCGGTTGCCGCACGCTCGGCGCGCGACCGGACTCGCGTTGCGGCGGCCGTCAAGCGCACCGCCGAGCTCGAGGCCGATCTCGGTCGCTACCTCGCTCGAGTCGGGGAGCTGACCGCGCGCCGCTCGCCGGTGATCGAGGCGGACGCGCTCCTGGCGATCGCCCTCGCCCAGCGAGCACGCGGCACGAACGACCCGGCGGCGTGGGATGCGGCGGTCGCAGCGCGGCGCGCGCTGGCACGGCCCTGGGAGCTCGCGGTCGTCCTGGCCGACGCGGCGGAGGTGCACCTGTCGCATCGCCGTCGAGACGACGGCGCCGCCGCCCTGGCCGAGGCCCATGCGATTGCGGTGGACCTGGCGGCCGCGCCGTTGCGGGCGCGGACCGAGGCACTAGCGCGCCGCGCGCGCATCGGCCTCGAGGGGGTCGATACCGCCGACGACGAGGCGGATCGGCTCGGCCTCACCCGCCGCGAGCGGGAGGTGCTGGAGCTGCTGGCCAGCGGCCAGAGCAATCGCCAGATCGGCGAGCAACTGTTCATGGCGGAGAGCACCGCCGGCGTTCACGTCAGCAACATCCTCGGCAAGCTCGGCGTCAGCCGGCGCCACGAAGCGGCCGCGGTGGCGCATCGGATCGGCCTGGGCGTCGGCTAGCCGCTAGCATCATCGGCGCTACACTCGCCGCCGAATCGCCGCCCCACGGGAGTTCCATGCCAGAGTCCACCATCCCTACCCTGTTCACGTCCGAATCGGTCACCGAGGGTCATCCGGACAAGCTGTGCGACGCGGTCGCCGATGCGATCCTTGACGACGTCCTCGAGCACGATCCCGAGGCCCGCTGCGCGGTGGAAGTGGCCACCACCACCGGCCTGGTGATCGTGCTGGGAGAGGTGACCACCAAGCATTACGTGGACGTGCAGGACGTGGTGCGCCGGACCGTGCGCCAGATCGGCTACAACGACAGCCGGCTCGGGTTCGACTGGGAGACGTGCGGCACCATGACCGCTATCAAGGAGCAGTCTCCCGACATCGCGCTCGGTGTCGACCACGCCCTCGAGGCGCGTGCCGGCGTCGAGGCCGATGAGCTGGGTGCCGGCGACCAGGGGATGATGTTCGGCTACGCCAGCGACGAGTCGGACGAGCTGATGCCGATGCCGATCATGCTGGCCCATCGTGTCGCACGCCGCCTGGCCGAGGTCAGGCGCGATGGCACCCTCCCGTACCTGCGGCCGGACGGGAAGAGCCAGGTGACGGTCGAGTACGACGCGGATGGCCGCCCGCGGCGGGTGCACACCGTGCTGGTCAGCACCCAGCACGACCCCGACGTCGACATGGACGAGCTGGCGGCCGCGATCCGTACCCACGTGGTCGAGGCGGCCATCCCGGCCGAGCTGCTCGACGACGAGACGCGCCACCTGGTCAACCCCACCGGCCGCTTCGTCATCGGCGGACCGATGGGTGACTCGGGCCTCTCGGGCCGCAAGATCATCGTCGACACCTACGGTGGCATGGCGCGTCACGGCGGCGGCAGCTTCAGCGGCAAGGACCCGACGAAGGTCGATCGCTCCGGCGCCTACATGTCTCGCTACGTTGCCAAGAACGTCGTGGCGGCCGGGTTGGCGCGGCGGTGCGAGCTCCAGCTGGCGTACGCGATCGGCGTCGCGCATCCGCTTGCGATCAACGTGCAGACGTGGGGCACCGGCACGCTGCCCGACGACCAGCTCGCCGCGCTGATCGAGCGCACCTTCGACCTGCGCCCGGGTGCGATCATTCGCGACCTCGACCTGCGCCGCCCGATCTATCGCCAGACGGCCGCCTACGGCCACTTTGGACGTGACGACCTCGATCTGCCCTGGGAGCGGGTCGATCGCGTGGACGACCTGCGCGCCGCCGCCGGCTGACCGATGCATGCCGGGCACGCGCACTCGCCCTCGCACGAGCGCCCGGCCTGGGGCGAGCCTCCCCGCGGACGGCTCGGCCGCTGGCTCGAGCAGATTCGCGCCTCGTTCGGGGTCGCTGAGCGCTCGCCGGTGGCTGGGCTGCGCGAGCTCCCCGTCGCGCTGCGCCGCGGCCCGCTGGCGCCCGCGTACCTCGATGCCGCCCACGACCGCGACCATGCCAGAGCCGCATCGGTGGCCGTCGAGGCGATGGAGCGGGCAATCACGCTGGGCGAGTGGTGGCCGGCCGACGTGTGGGCACACCGTGCCCTGTGGCACTTCGAGCAGGCCGGCGAGGCACTCGAGGCGACGCGCCAGGCGCGGCGCATCGGCGACCTGCGCGCTGCGGCTGGTGATCCGGCGAGCGCGCGTCAGTACTATGCCGAGGCGATCGACGAGGCCCGCGACATCGGCGCCGAGCAGGAGCAGGGCCTCGCCGCGGTCGGCCTCGGGAGGGCGCTGATGGAGCTCGGAGACGTGACCTCGGCCCGGCGCCTTGCCTCGGCCGCAGTCGACCTGCTCGAGCGGGCAGCCGCCCCGGCCGCACAGATCGAGCAGGCCAGGAAGCTGCTCGGTGATGAGCGGCCGGTTGGCGAGGGAGCGGAGGACGACCGATGACACGCCGGACGATGCGGGTCGGGATCGTGGGCGCCGGGGTGATGGCCGAGGCGATCATTTCGGGGCTCATCGCCGATCGCGCGGTGCAGGCCGCACAGCTCATCGCCTCGCACCCCAGGCGTGAGCGGCGCGACGTCCTGGCCGAGCGCCACGGCATCCATCCGGTTGCCACCAACCGGGAGGCACTGGCCGATGCCCAGGTGGTCGTCATCGCGGTCAAGCCGCAGATGCTCGGCCGCGTCATGCGCGAGCTACGCGGACGGCTCGACGCCGAACAGGTCGTCGTGTCGATCGTGGCCGGTGCCACCATTCGGACGCTGGTCGACGGGCTCCAGCACGCGGCCGTTGTCCGCGCGATGCCGAACACGCCGAGCCAGATTCGGCGGGGCATCACCGTGTGGAGCGCGTCGGAGGCGTGCAGCGCGGCGCAGCGTGACCTCGCCCGCGGGGTGCTCCGAGCGCTCGGAGAGGAACGACAGGTTGCCGACGAGGCCTTCGTGGCCATGGCCACCGCGCTGTCCGGGACGGGGCCGACCTACCTGTTCGCGGTCATGGAGGCGCTCATCGACGCCGGCGTGCACCTCGGGTTCCCGCGCGAGCTCGCGCACGACCTCGTGGTCGACACGCTCGTTGGATCGGCCGAGTTCGCGCGCCAGTCGGAGCTCCATCCAGCACAGCTCCGTAACGCCGTGACCTCTCCGGGCGGCACGAGCGCGGCCGCCATCTACGAGCTGGAGAAGGGCCGCATCCGAACCGTCTTCTCCGATGCGGTCTGGGCCGCCTATCGGCGCACGCTCGAGCTTGGCGAGGCTTTGGACGCGGAGGTCGCGCGCGACCCCTCCTGAAGGCGGACCGATGGGCCGCTGATAAGCGCCTGGTAACCGGCTGGTAAGCGCCCTTCTGCCATGTTGTGCCGGGCAGCAGTGTTCAAGACTCTTGAACACTGCTCCGACCGGTGTTGGGCGGAGCTCCAAATAGTCCACCACCGAACCAGCAGAGGCACCGGGGCAGCGTCGGCCTCTGCTAGCCTCGCAGCGCATGTTCGCGATCATCATGGCCGGCGGGGCAGGCACGCGGCTCTGGCCGCTGTCTCGGCGCGGCACCCCGAAGCAGCTCCTGGCGCTGACCGGCGACACCAGCCTGTTGCAGCAGACAGTGGGACGCCTGCAGACGCTGCTCAAGCCGCACGACATCTACGTCATCACCAGCCAGGCACACGTCCGCGCGACACAGGAGCAGCTCCCGCACATCCCGCGCGACAACGTGCTCGGCGAGCCGCTCGCGCGCTCGACCGCCGTCGCCGCGGCACTCGCGACGGTCATGGCCAGGCGGGAGAGCGACGAGGTTGCCCTCGTCCTGCCGGCCGACCACTTCATCGCCGACGAGGATGCCTTCGCCGCGGGGCTGCGCGAAGCGTCCCGAGCGGCGGAGCGCGGCTACCTCGTCACTCTCGGCGTCGTCCCGACCCATGCCGCCACCGGCTACGGGTACATCAAGGCCGCCGCGCCGCTCCACGCCTCGAGCCGCACCGCCCTCGTCGAGCGCTTCGTCGAGAAGCCGGATGCGCCCACCGCCGACGCATTCATCGCGGAGGGCGGGTACTACTGGAATTCCGGAATCTTCGTCTGGCGGGTGTACGCGTTTCGCCAGGCGATCGAGCGCTTCCAGCCGAAGCTCGGCGCGGCGCTGGATCGGATCGAGGGGCTCCATCGCGTCCCGGGCTGGCTGAGCGAGGTCCGCGACATCCTGGAGGAGGTGCCGGCCATCAGCATCGACGTCGGGATCGCCGAGGCCGCCGCGGCGGAGGGCCGCATGGCGGTCGTGCCGCTCGAAGCCGGCTGGTCCGACATCGGCTCGTGGTCGTCGCTGCTCGAGGCCCTCTCGGCGGCGGAGGGCAAGGATCTCGTGGCGAGCGGACGCCACCTCGACCGGGACTCGCATCGCGTCCTGGTTCACGGCGGCGATCGGCTGGTGGTGACCGTTGGGCTGGAGGACGTGATCATCGTCGACACGCCGGACGCATTGCTCGTCTGCAGCCGCGATCGCGCCGAGGAGATCAAGCCGGTGCTCGACGAGATCGCCCGCACGGCCGGCGATCGCTACCTCTGACGCCCGAGGACCGATGCGTCCGCTGGCGAAGCTGGTCGGCCTGGCCATGGCCGCATACGTCCGTCTGGTGGCGGCGACCTGCCGCCTGGACGGCAACGCACCCACCCAGGACCAGGTCGTGCTCGCCTTCTGGCACGAGTACAACCTCGCCGCCGCCGTCGCCGCGTGGCGCCTGCGACGCCGGCACCGTCACGTGAGCTTCAGCACGCAGACGTTTCGTGGCGACGTCATGAACGCGATGCTCGCGGCGCTCGACGCAGGCTCGGTGCCGCTGCCGGCCGAGGACGATCGCGCAGAGGCCGCCCGCCTGTCCCGTGAGCTGGCGCGGCTGGGTCGCGCGGGCGCCTCGCTGGCGGTCAGCCCGGATGGGCCGGCAGGCCCGTATCGGCACGCCAAGCCGGGTGCGTTGATCGTCGCCCGGGAGGCCGGCCTGCCGCTGCAGCCGTGGGCGGTCGCGGCGAGGCCGTCGTTCCGGCTGACCGGCCGCTGGGATCGCCACGTGGTGCCGCTGCCCTTCTGCCGGCTGCGGGTCGAGGAGGCCGCGCCGATCGTCGTCGGACCGCGCGACCGGCTCCGCCCGTTGGTGGATCGGTTGCAGGCGTCGCTCGACGACGTCGCGAGCCGAGCCCGATCGTTCTAGGCGCCAAATGCCGGTACGATGGGTGCACACATCCGACCGATCCCGTAGACGAGTGCCCGCACGCACATGACGAAGATCAAGTTCGGAACCGATGGCTGGCGCGCCGCGATCGCCGAGGACTACACCTTCCACAACGTCCGTCGCTGCGCGCGCGGCGTGGCCGAGCACCTTCAGCAGACCGGCGCCGCCGACCGCGGCGTCGTCGTCTGCCACGACCGTCGTTTCGCCTCAGAGCACTTCGCGCGTGCCTGCGTCGAGGTGCTCGCCGCGCACGGCATTCGCAGCTACACACCGCCCGAGGCGGTCCCGACGCAGGTCGGCAGCTTCTTCACCCGTGAGCTGGGCGCGGGTGCCGGGATCGTCATCACCGCCAGTCACAACCCGTGGACCGACAACGGATTCAAGGTCAAGGCCGATACCGGCGGCGCCGCCGCGCCCGAGATGCTGGCCGCCATCGAGGCGACCATGAACACCCATCCGGAGGACGAGCTGCCGCCGCGGCGCGACTATGACGACGCCGCGGCCAACGGCCTGGTGGAGACGTTCGATCCGTACCCACGATTCCGGGACCAGCTGGCCAGCATCGTCGACATCGAGCGCATCCGCGCCGCCGAGAAGCGCGTGCTGGTCGAGACGCTGTTCGGCTCAGGATCGGGCTGGTACACGCGTCTGCTGGGCGATGGCCGACTGACCGTCCGCGAGCTGCACACCGAGCGCAACCCGTACTTCGGCGGCGTCAACCCCGAGCCGATCCGCCCCAACGTCGACGAGTGGCTGGAGGAGATCCCGCGCTGGGGCGCCGACATCGGCATCGCGTTCGACGGGGACGCCGATCGGGTCGGGATGGCCACCGAACAGGGCGTTTTCGTCAACCAGCTCCAGGTGTACGGGCTGCTGTACTGGTACCTGCTCGACGTCCGCGGGCAGATCGGCCCGGCGGTCTACACCGTCACGACGACCTCGATGGCAAAGAAGCTTGCCGAGATCTACGGCACGCAGGCGTACGAGACGGGCGTCGGCTTCAAGTTCGTCGGGCCGAAGATGACGGAGACGAATGCCGTCATCGGCGGCGAGGAGTCGGGTGGCTTCGGGTTCGGGATGCACATCCCGGAGCGCGACGGGCTCGCGTCGGGGCTGTTCCTGCTCGACCTGTGGCTGACCAAGGGCAAGCAGGCGTCCGAGGTCCTGGCCGAGCTCCAGGCGCTGGCCGGCCCCTCCTACTACAACCGCATCGACATCCGTTTCGCGCGCGAGGGCTACGAGCAGGTCAAGGCCGATACGCTGGCGCGGCTGGAGAACGAGGCGCCGACGACCCTGTCAGGACAGGAGGTCATCGAGCGCAAGGCGCTCGACACGAACGACGGCTTCAAGTTCTACCGCGCCGATGGCTCATGGCTGCTCATCCGCTTCAGCGGGACGGAGGCGCTGCTGCGCGTCTACGTCGAGGCACGCTCGCCCGGGGACGTCGAGGCGCTGCTGGCGGAGGGCCGGCGGATTGCCGGCGCCGAGCGGCCGAGGGCCGCGGCCGCGACCTGATGGACGCACGCGACTTCTTCGGCTACAAGAATCCCGACGAGGAGCCGGGCCGGCCGGATCCCGAGGACGACGCGAACGGCACGAGCCCGCCGCTGTTCGAGGAGGCGGTCACCCTCGACGACCCCGCAACGCTGCGCCGGATCGATCCGGAGGACATGCTCGCGAAGGTCGCGGCCATGCCGGGCCAGCTGTCGCAGGCCCGCCGGGTGGCGTCGGCCACGCAGCTTCCCGCCACCTTCGGCGACGTCGACGCCGTGATCGTGCTGGCGATGGGGGGCTCCGCCATCGGCGCCGAGCTGGTCGCCGCCGCGGCGGGGGAGCGCCTGCGCGTGCCGCTTATCGTGCACCGCGACTACGGCCTGCCGGCGGGCGCCGGCCCGCGGACGCTGATCGTGGCCAGCAGCCACTCGGGCGAGACGGCTGAGACGCTGTCGGGCTTCGCCGCCGCCCGCGAAGCGAAGCTGCCGCTGGCCGTGATCACCACCGGCGGCCGCCTCGCCGCGCAGGCTCGCGAGGCAGGGCTCCCGCTGCTCGAGTACCGGCTCGGCGGCCAGCCGCGCGCGGCCATCGGCTTCGGCGTCGGGCTCGTCCACGAGCTGTTGTCGTCCGCCGGCCTGATCGCCGATGCCGACCCGATCGGCCCGGTCGTCCAGGCGCTCGAGGAGATGATGGAGCGCTTCGCGCCATCGGTGGAGACCGAGGGCAATCCGGCGAAGCAGTTGGCCTGGGCGATCTTCGGCCGCATCCCGGTCGTCTACGGCCACGGTCCGATGGCGGCGGTCGCCCATCGCTGGAAGACCCAGCTCAACGAGAACGCCAAGGCCTGGTCGGCGTGGGAGCCGATGCCCGAGGCGAATCACAACGCCATCGAGGGCAGCCTCAACCCGCGCGAGCTGAGCGACGCGCTGTACGTGGTCCAGCTGCGCGACCCCGATGAGCCGGAGGAGCTCGCTGCGCGCTACCGCGTCGTCGAGGAGCTGCTCGGCGAGCGTGCGACGAACCGATCCGAGGTCTGGGCCGAGGGCCCCTCGCGGCTGGCGCGGGTCCTCACCACGGTCGCCTACGGCGACCTGGTGAGCGTGTATCTCGCGATCCTCTACCAGACCGACCCGACGCCGGTTACACTGCTCGCAATGCTCAAGGAGCGGCTCGCCAGGGCCACCGGCAGCGACCCGGATACCGGGTGAGGGCGGGCGCCACGTAGTAGGGCGCCGGGGACGGCGCCATGGAGGTATTCGCGACGTGCAATCGAGCATGATCGGCAAGGTCGAGAAGGCGATGCGCTACGCACACGAGCCCGACCGCGTGAAGCTCCAGTCCTTCCGGGCCAGCTTCGCCGGCGACAACGGCACGCACACCGTATCTCTCGACGCCGATGCGTGGCATTGTGACTGCCACCTGTTCGAATCGGCCGGCGGCTGCACCCATACCCTCGCCGTGCAGAAGATGCTCGACCCGATGCTCACGGACGCGAGTCGCGAGACTCCGCTCTACCACCACGTCGAGAGCCCCGAGGAGGAGCCCGTCCCGGCGTAGGTCCGCCACCGCTGCAGGAGCCCGCCGGCCGCAGGTCGTCGGGTCGCGGCCAGGTGGGCGCCGGCCCGTATGACGTACCGCCTGCTGGCCGTACTCGGCTCGATTGCCTTCGCCATCCGCCAGCTCTTCGCGTCGCTCCTGAGCTTCGTCGGACTGCGCGAGCTGGCGCGCTTCGGTGTGCCGCTCGTCGTCGTCGCGCTCGCCGCGGCGACGCTCATCTCGGCGCGCGACACGGCAGCGATCCTGGCCGAGCGGCCGGATGTCCAGCACACCACCCTGGCGGACGTCGCCGCCCTCGAGGATCCGACCGGCAGCATCTGGTTCGAGTTCGACGCGGTCATGGCCGAGTCGAGCCTGTCGACGCCCGCCGCCTTCTTCTACCTCGCGCGGGACCCGGAGGACCAGTCCACCGGCCTCCTGGTACGCAGCTCGCTTGGCGATGCGTTCATCCGCCAGCGCGTCATCACCGCGGAGCTGGTCGCGGATCCCGATGTCGTGGCCATCGCCGTCGACGCGCTTGGCTCGGTGCCGCCCGGCTTCGACCTGGCCGAGGGCCGCTTCCTGGACGAGGTGGACTTCGGCGGCGAGCCCGACGAGGCGTTCATCCCGTCCCAGCTGGCGGATGAACCCGACGGCTCGCAGCCGCTGGTGACCGGACGCGTGGTGACACCGGCGACGTATGCGGCCTGCGCCATGGAGGCCGGATGCGACGGGGACGACGCGGCCTGGTTCTACTACCTCGCCGATCCGGAGGGCGGCGATGCGATCATCCTCCGCTCGCCGCATCCGCCGGACGCACAGCCCGTGCGGCTCCAGGGCCTCTACACGCGTGACACGTTCGACCTTGCCCCGGTGCTCGACAGCGATTGGTATGCCGGCCTCGACGCGGACGTCCCGACGGACCGCGCCTTCGCCGCCGGCTCTCGACCGCCGATCATGGTCGAGGCATCGTGGGTGCCGACGATCGTCTTCGGTGTGCTCACGCTGCTCCTGCTCGCCAGCCAACTGATCGGATACCCGGTCTTCGGCGGACGCGCCGCGGTCAGCCCGGGGCGGTCATTGCAGCCCGGCGAGGGAGTCGACCTCGTCATCACCGGTCGCCTGGCCCGGCCGGCCCGGCCGCTGGTCCTCGACGGCAGCCCGGGCGCGATCGAGCGGCTCTCGATCCCCGACCTGGCGCTGCGCATGTGGCGGTACGGGCTCCTGCCGCGCGACCTGTCGCGGCGCGAGGCGGAGGAGCGCTTCATGGCGGAGGCGCGCGGCGATTCCGATCGGCTCGTCCTCCACGAGCGCGACCAGTCGGCCCTGGTCTCGATCGCGCACGCGGCCGACGACGTGCGGGTCGACATCGGCCGCCTGTACCGCGTCGCCGCCAGCGCGCCCGCGGTGCACCTGCGCCAGGGCGGCACCGATGCGTACCTGTCGTTCGCGTCGGCCGAGCTCCGCGACCGCGTCGCGGCCGAGATCCGTGGCGAGGCGAGCATGTCGCCCAGCCCGCCGCCCGAGGTCCGCGCCTGACGGGGCCGAGTGCTACGATCGCGCCGTCAACCGAAGACGAAGCGACAGGTGCCGTCCCCGAAAGGCGGACGGATAAATGGCGAAGCCGGTGAGATGCCGGCGCAGTCCCGCTACTGTATCCGCGCTCCATCCATGGGGCCGGGAGCCAGGTCGACCAGCCCGATCGCGATGTCACCACCCTCGTGTGAAAGGGAACGGCATCAGCCATGGCTCATCGCGCACCCCTCCTCCTCTCGGCCCTCCTGACCCTGCTTCTGGTTGCCTGCAGCGCACCGGCGGCCACGCCGGCCCCGGCGTCAACGCAACCGGCGACGACGACGCCGCCCGCCAGCGCCGCGCCGTCCGCCTACCCGGTCACGGTGACCGATGACGCGGGCACCGAGCTCACCCTCGACGCGGCACCGGAGCGCATCGTCAGCCTCGCGCCGTCCAGCACGGAGATCGTCTGCGCCCTCGAGGCGTGCGACCGGCTGGTCGGCGTGACCGACTTCGACGACTATCCGGCAGAGGTCGCCGACATCGACGACGTGGTCATCAACGCCCAGGTCGATGTCGAGCGGGTGGTCGCCGCCGAGCCCGATCTCGTCATCGCCGCCGGCAACGAGATCACGCCATCGGCCGTGATCGCGCAGCTGGTCGAGCTCGACCTGCCCGTGCTCGTGCTGTACCCCGAGAGCCTGGACGAGGTGTACGACGACATCCGCCTGGTCGGCACGCTGCTCGACGCGCAGGACGGTGCAGACGAGCTGATTGCCGGCATGGAGGATCGTGTCGACGCCGTCGTCGAGGCGGTCGCCGATGCCGATCGACCGCGCACGCTGTACGAGGTCTTCTACGCCGAGGGCAGCACCTACACGGCCGGCGAGGGCTCCTTCCTCGCGTCGCTCATCGACCTTGCCGGCGGCGAGCCGGTCACCGGTGACGCCCAGGGGCTCATCGGCTCCGAGGACCTGGTCGCCTCTGACCCGCAGCTCATCCTGCTCGGGACGGCGTCGTACGACCCGACCCTGGCCGATGCCGAAGCTGCACAGACGGCGGTCGCCGCTCGTCCGGGCTGGGCCGACCTGTCGGCCGTGGCGGACGGACGGGTCGTGCCGTACACGGATGACATCGTCACCACCCGCCCGGGGCCGCGCATCGTCGACGGCCTGGAGGCGCTGGCACGCGCGATCCATCCGGATCGGTTCGACTGACCGATGCGCGCCGCAGCCGCCGCTCCACCCATTGCGCTCGGGCCGAGCCTGGGCCGGTCGTCGCTGGTGATCGGCACCGGCGTGGTGCTCCTCCTCGTCATCGGCGCGGTCGGCGTCACCCTCGGCACGAGTGGCGTTGCGCTCGGCGACGCGGTCGCGATCGTCCTGCATCGGCTGCTCGGGATCGGCCCGATGAGCTGGCCGGCTTCGTCGGAGACGATCGTGTGGGACCTGCGCCTGCCCCGAGTCCTGGCGGGCATGCTGGTCGGCGCCGGGCTCGGCTGTGCCGGCACGGTGTTCCAGGCGCTGCTGCGGAACCCGATGGCCGATCCGTACATCATCGGCACCGCGGCCGGCGCGTCCCTCGGCGCGGTCGCCGCGCTCCTCGTGCCGGCCCTGCTGCCCTTCGCCGTGGGCGGCTGGATGGGTCTCGGCCTGGTCCAGATCCTCGCCTTCGCCGGCGGCTTGGGCACGGTGCTGGTCGTGTACGCCGTCGCGCGCGGCCAGGGCGGCACGCCGGTGGTGACGCTGCTCCTGGCCGGCTACGCGGTCTCGTCGCTCCTCGCCGCGGGCGTCGCGATGCTCATGTTCGTCTCCGGCGATCGGCTCGCGGCCGTCGTCAGCTGGCTACTCGGCTCGCTGGGTGGCGCCAGCTGGCCGCGGCTCGCCTTTGCCGGGCCGCTGATCGTGGTCAGCTTCGCCCTGATGGTCGTCCGCTGGCGCGGCCTGAACGCGCTCCTGCTCGGCGAGCAGCAGGCCGCCTTCCTCGGCCTCGAGGTCGAGCGCGAGAAGCGCATCCTGACTGGCCTCGCGGCGCTTGCCACCTCGGCCGGCGTGGCGGTGTCGGGCACCATCGGCTTCGTCGGCCTGGTCGTGCCGCACCTGCTGCGCCTTGCCTTCGGGCCGGACCATCGGCTCCTGCTGCCGGCCAGCATGGTGTACGGCGCGGTCCTGCTCGTCCTGGCCGACCTGGGAGCCAGGCTGCTGGGCGGCATCCCGGTCGGCGTGCTGACGGCGCTCATCGGCGCGCCCTTCTTCCTGTGGCTCCTCCGCCGCTCGCTGGTGCTGCGTGGCTGATCCAGCGGTCGAGCTGATCGGCGTGTCGGCCGGTTACCCGGCGGTCGGCGGCAGGCGTCGCGTGCTGGACGGCGCCAGCCTGCGAGTCGACGCAGGCGAGATGGTCGCGCTGCTCGGTGCCAACGGCAGTGGCAAGACGACGCTGCTGCGCATCGTGGCCGGGACGCTCCGCGCGACCGCGGGCGAGGTGCGGCTTCTCGGGCGGCCGATCCGCGAGTGGTCGCGTCCCGAGATCGCCCGCCGCGTCGCGGTCCTGCCCCAGACGACGGACGTTCCCGCAGGCATGCGGGTGGCCGAGCTCGTCGCGCTGGGACGGATCCCGCACGGGCGCAGCTGGTTCGGCGCCGACGCCGGCGATGCCGACGCGGTCGCGGCAGCGTTGCGCGACGCCGACGCGGCGGAGCTTGCCGATCGCCGCGCCGATGAGCTGTCAGGCGGTGAGCGCCAGCGCGTCCTGCTCGCCATGGCGCTGGCGCAGGAGCCGCGCGTGCTGCTGCTGGACGAGCCGACGCTGCACCTCGACCTCGCCCACCAGGTCGCCCTGGTCCGGATGCTCGAGCGTCTGCGTGCGACGCGGCCACTGACGGTGATCGCGGTGCTCCACGACCTGAACCTGGCGGCGGCCTTCGCCGACCGCTCGCTGCTGCTTCACGATGGACGGGTCGTTGCCGCCGGAGGGGCGGGCCGTATCGACGCGGCCCTCGCCCAACGCACGTTCGGCGTCCCGCTCGCCGAGGCGACCGCCGACGATGGCAGTCGCGTGCTGGCCCTGGCGATCGGGAACCGCCGGGAGATGCCGCAAAAGAATGAACCAAACGCCGACTGCTGAGGTAAGTTGGTTAGAAAGGCGTAATGCGAGGAGGTGCGTCTGCCTCCACGTCGGCATGCGCCTGTCGCGCTACCGAGCCCGCGCATCTGCTAACGTTCCGCGACTCGAGAGATGACGCGCAAGGAGGTGGACACCGCAGATATAATCAACGGCCGGTCGGGCCGGACGCATGTGTTTTGCGCGTCATCGAGGGCCCGCACACCGTTCCCCATCCCCATCCACTGGAGGGAGCAATGAG
The DNA here is from genome assembly GCA_036380955.1 of Candidatus Limnocylindria bacterium. Lineage (GTDB taxonomy): Bacteria > Chloroflexota > Limnocylindria > QHBO01 > QHBO01 > JACDBZ01. Next base: position 33,036 of record DASVDT010000011.1, read on the forward strand.
ACGGACCAAGTGGAATGCGCTTGCATTCCTCTTCTCCGGGGCGCTGATCCTGGCCGCCTGTGGCCAGCAGCCGGGCGCTTCGGAATCCGCCGGCGAGGAGCCTGCAAGCCAGGAGCCCGCGGCGAGTGGCGAGGAGCCCACTGGGGGCGAATTCGCCGACACGATCACGATGGCGCTGGATGCGCAGGTCGGCAACATGTCGAACGCCAACACCGACGTTCCGACGGGCCGCATCACCGCCCTGATCTACGACTTCCTGTACACGCTCGACGACACCCTGACCCCGGTGCCTCAGCTCGCGTCTGACCTCTGCGATGTCAGCGAAGACGAGATCACCTGGACCTGCACGATCGTCGACAACGCGTTCTTCCACAACGGTGACCCCATCACCGTGGACGACGTCGTGTACACCTATCAGCTGGCCATCAGCCCGAACTGCACCTACAACCCGTCGGTCTGCCTGACGGACTTCGCGTCGAACGTCGAAGCCGTGGATGACTCGACGGTCCAGTTCACGCTGATCGAGCCGTACGCGCCGTTTGCGACGGTCATCCTGCCTGGCATCGGCATCGAGTCGAAGGCCGTCATCGAGGCCGCGTTCGAGGAGTACTCGGGCGGCACCGAGGGCCTCGCCGCCGAGGACGTCCAGGCCATCGTCGACGAACTGACCGCCACCTCGACCGCCGAGGAGCTGGATCCGGCCGCGTGCACCGCTGCCGCGGACGAGGCCACCCCGATCCTCGAGGGTGCCGGCGTGGAGTTCGGCTCGGCCGAGGACTTCGCCGTCGAGGACGATCCGGAGACGGCTGACGTCGACGAGACGAGCACCGGTGAGTGCGAGTTCGCCGACAGCCTGATCATCCCGCTGCAGAGCATTGCTGACAGCCTGTCGGCCGAGGGCATCGATGCCGTCGCCGCTGCCTACCAGCTGCTCAGCTTCAACCGCGACCCGGTGGGCTCGGGCCCGTACCAGGTCGAGTCCGTCAGCCTTGAGGGCGTCGTCCTGACGGCCTTCGAGGACTACTGGCAGGGCGCCCCGGTCACCCAGACCATCGAGATGCCGATCTTCACCGACGTTGCGGTCGCCGCGAACGCGCTGGCCGCCGGTGAGCTCGACTGGGTCAACGACCTCACGCCGGACGCACGTGCGGCCGTCGCGAACGCCGTCGACGCTGGCGACGTCCAGCTGGCCGAGTACAACGACTTCGGCAACTACGACCTGCAGTACAACATGCACGAGTCCACGACTCTGCCGAACGGCGAGGAGTGGCAGGGCTTCTTCTATGACGTGAACCTGCGCAAGGCCGTGCAGTACTGCATCGACAAGGCAAACCTCGTGGACGTCGCCACCGATGGAAACGGTGTGCCGATCGAGGCCGACATCCCGCCGGCGTCGTGGGCATTCAACACCGATCTCCACCCCGTGGAGCGTGACGTCGACGCTGCCAAGGAGTTCATCGAGACGGCCACCGTCCACACCTGGACGATGGGCGACGATGGCATCTACGTGAACGAGGATGGGGAGCCGCTGTCGGCGCTCGTGCTCGTCCGCGCGGGCCAGCAGGACCGTGTCGACTTCATGAACCTGCTCAGCGAGCAGGTTGCAGAGTGCGGCATCGACATCCAGGTCGAGGCGGCTGACTTCCAGACCGTCCTGATCCCGTCGCTGACCTACCCGCACATCCCGCCGGGGCAGGACGAGCCCTGGAGCGCCTACTTCGGTGGCTGGGGTGTCGGTGTGGATCCGGATCCCTACGCGCTGTTCCACAGCTCGCAGTGCTCCAACGAGGAGCAGCCGGACACGTACAACTACGTGTGCCTGCAGGATGACGAGATCGATCGACTGATCGAGGAGGGCCTTGCCACCTCCGATCAGGCCGAGCGCACCCAGATCTACTTCGACTACCAGGCGCGCATGCAGGAGCTGCAGCCGTACCTGTTCGCGTGGTCAAACGTGAACGCGGACGGTCTCTCCGCCGGCATGACGTACGACGACGGGCCGCTCGAGCTCGATTCGCCGCTCTGGGGTTGGAGGCGAGAGCATCTCGCCAAGTCCGTCTCGGAGTAGTTCCACACCGATGTGGGGCGGCCACGGCCGCCCCACATCGATCGTTCGAACCAGGGGTGGGTGACGACCGCAAACGACCGTCATCCACCCCACTCACCAATCTTCGCCGGCTCGGACTAGACTGAACGTCCTTCATCCCCGGAGACGGGCAGCAGCGAGATCAACGCGACATGCTCACCTACATCATTCGCCGGATCATCCTCGCCATCCCGATTCTGCTTGGCGTCGCGATCATCTCATTCCTGCTCGTCTACCTCGCCCCCGGTGATCCGCTGGCCCAGTTCCGCGTGCCGAACGTGCGGCCGGAGGTGCTGGATCGACTGGCCGAGATCTACGGCTTCAACAAGCCGCTGCCGGAGCAGTTCATCGGCTGGATCACCAATTACGTCCAGGTCTGGAACCCTGACGCCTGGGGCCTGAGCATCACCTATCGGCGTCCGGTGCTCGAGCTCATCGCCGAGCGCACGCCGGCCACGCTGCTGCTGATGGGCACATCGCTGGCGCTGACCGTCGTCATCGCCGTACCACTCGGCATGCTGGCCGCGGTCAAGCAGTACAGCTGGGCCGACAAGATCGTGACGACCTTCGCCACTATCGGCTACGCGATGCCGTCCTTCGTGCTCGGCACGTTCCTGCTTTACATCGGCGCGATCTGGTTCCGAGTCTTCCCGTTCGGCGGCATGACGAGCAGCCTGCGCGTCGAGAGCAACCCGCTCGACATCGCCTGGCACCTGGCGTTGCCCGTCGCGAGCCTTGCCATCCAGAGCATCGCCGGTTGGTCGCGCTACATCCGAGCCAGCATGCTCGAGGTGCTGCACCAGGACTACATCCGCACGGCCAAGGCAAAGGGCCTCAGCGCCAACCGCGTGAACTTCCGGCATGCGCTGCGCAACGCCCTGATACCCGTCGTGACGCTGTTCGGCCTGTCGCTGCCGGCATTGATCGCCGGGGCCGTCATCACCGAGACGATCTTCTCCTGGCCTGGCCTTGGATCGTTCGGGGTGACTGCGATCGGCCAGCGCGACTACCCGGTGATCATGGCCTTCGTCCTGCTGGGCGGCATCGCCGTGGTGATCGGCAACCTGGTGGCCGACATCCTGTACGGGGTCGTCGATCCCCGCATCAAGTACTAGGGGAGCGCAGCGGTGGCCGACAGGACGTACGACGACGTCACGCAGCTCCCGGTCGACGATACCGAGGACATCGACAGGACCGAGGTGCGCAGCTACTGGCAGCTGGCGCGCCGACGCTTCGTCCGCCACCGGCTGGCCGTGATCGGTGCGATCACCCTCGCCGTCCTGATCGTCGCTGCTGCCGTCGTGCCCCTGGTGGTCGAGAACGCGACGGGCGTCGACATCAACAAGAGCTTCGCCGCGGCAGAGATCGTCGACGAGGAGGGCAACCTGGTCCTCGCCTTGCTCGGCTACAGCCGGACCGGGATCAACATGTTCACGCAGCTGATGGCGGCCACCGCGACGTCGCTGATGATCGGCTTCGCGGCGGTCCTGATCATCGTGTTCATCGGCGTGGTGATCGGTGCGATAGCCGGCTATGCGGGCGGCTGGGTCGACAACCTGCTGATGCGCGTGGTCGACATCGCGCTGTCGATGCCGGGCCTGTTCATCATCATTGCCTTCGTCGCCTTCTGGGGCGCCAGCATCTGGACCATCATCCTGGCCATCGGCATCACCGGCTGGACGACCGCCGCGCGGCTTGTCCGCGCCGAGTTCCTGTCCCTGCGCGAGGCGGACTACGTCCAGGCCGCGCGCGCGCTTGGCGCCAGCCCGCGCCGCATCATCCTGCGCCACATGCTGCCGCCGGCCCTGGCACCCATCATCGTGGCCGCCAGCCTCGGCGTCGCCGACTCGGTCGTGCTCGAGGCCGCCTTGAGCTTCCTCGGCTTCGGCATCGGTGCCGAGCAGGCCAGCCTGGGCACGCTGCTGAACGTGGCCTTCGAGTACCTCAACCGCGAGCCGTACCTGGTCCTCTTCCCGAGCATCGTGCTCATCCTGATCGTCCTGGCCGCCAACTTCCTGGGCGACGGCATGCGCGACGCGCTCGATCCTCGGCAGCGCGTCGAGCAGCAATGACGACGGTCTCGCGCAGCGTCGGCCCCCTCCTCGAGATCCAGGGCCTCAAGACTCACTTCTTCACGCAGGACGGGACCGTCCGCGCGGTTGACGGGGTCAGCTTTCAGATCGGCCACGCCAAGACGCTTGGCGTCGTCGGCGAGTCCGGCTGCGGCAAGAGCATCACCAGCCTCTCGGTCATGCGCCTCATCGAGCGGCCGGGCAAGATCGTCGAGGGCAGCATCAAGCTCAACGGCGAGGATCTGCTGGACAAGTCGGACGAGGAGATGCGCGACATCCGCGGCGACCAGGTCAGCATGATCTTCCAGGAGCCGATGACCAGCCTGAACCCCGTCTTCACCTGCGGCGAGCAGATCAGCGAGGCGGTCCAGCAGCACACCGCCGCCTCCCGTCGCGAGGGGATGGACCGAGCGGTCGAGATGCTCAGCCTGGTCGGCATCCCGGACGCCAAGCGCCGGGCACGCGAGTACCCGCACCAGCTGTCTGGCGGCATGCGCCAGCGCGTGATGATCGCCATGGCGCTCTCGACGGATCCCGACCTGCTCATTGCCGATGAGCCGACCACCGCGCTGGACGTCACGATCCAGGCCCAGATCCTGGAGCTGATGCGAGACCTGCGCGAGAAGAACCGCATGGCCATCATGCTCATCACGCACGACCTTGGCGTCGTGGCCGAGATGGTCGACGAGGTGGTGGTCATGTACGCCGGCAAGGTGGTCGAGCGCGGCGACGTGCGCACCATCTTCGGCAACCCGCATCATCCCTACACCCAGGGCCTGCTGCATTCGATCCCGCGCCTCGATGAGCGCGTCGATCGGCTCGAGGTCATCAAGGGCACCGTCCCGTCGCCCTACAATCTGCCCACCGGCTGCCTCTTCAAGCGCCGATGCCCCTTCCGGATGCCGATCTGTGACGTCGCACCGCCGATGCGTCAGATCGGCGAGGAGCACACCAGCCGCTGCTGGCTGACGCCGGCGGGCGAGGCGCCCGAGGTCGGGGCCGATCCCACACCGGAGGAGGCGGAGGCGGCCGGCGAGCAGCTCACCGTGGAACCGAGATGACGACCCAGCCGACGGCCACCGACATGACGGGCAGCGAGACAAGCTCCGGCCAGACGAGCGCCGAGCGCACGGTGGCGCGCGGCGGGGTTGCCGCGGCGCCCCTGCTCGCGGTGGACGACCTCGTGAAGCACTTCGAGATCCGCGGTGGCCTCATGGGCATCAGCAAGCTCGGGGCGGTGCGCGCCGTCGACGGCGTGAGCTTCACGGTGACCGAGGGCGAGACGCTCGGCCTGGTGGGAGAGTCGGGCTGCGGCAAGACGACGCTGGGCAAGGTCATCCTGCGCCTGCTGCCGCCGACGTCGGGAAGCGTCACGTTCGAGGGCAAGCCGCTCTTCGAGCTCAACAGCCGGGAGCTCAAGGCCGCGCGCCGCGACATCCAGGTGGTGTTCCAGGACCCGTACGCGTCGCTGAACCCACGCATGAGCGTGGGCGAGATCGTGGGCGAGGGCCTGTATGTGCACGGCATGACCAACAAGCGCGAGCGCGAGGCCGCGGTGCGCGACCTGCTCAAGCGGGTCGGACTGAACCAGCAGCACATCCACCGCTATCCGCACGAGTTCTCCGGTGGTCAGCGCCAGCGCATCGGCATCGCGCGAGCCCTTGCCCTGCGCCCGAAGTTCATCGTCTGCGACGAGCCGGTCTCGGCGCTCGACGTGTCGGTCCAGTCGCAGGTGCTCAACCTGCTCAGCGACCTCCAGGACGAGTTCCAGCTGACCTACCTGTTCATCGCCCACAACCTGGCGGTGGTGCGGCACCTGTCCAGCCGCGTCGGCGTGATGTACCTGGGCAAGCTGGCCGAGCTGGCCGAGGCCGACGACCTGTACGAGAACCCGCGGCACCCGTACACGAAGGCCCTGCTCTCCGCCATCCCGATCCCGGATCCCACCGTGCGGCGCGAGCGAATCGTCCTCAAGGGCGACCTGCCCTCGCCGGCGAATCCGCCCTCGGGTTGCCGGTTCCACACGCGCTGCCCGATGGCGCAGGAGATCTGCAAGGTGGAGGAGCCGCCGCTGCGCGACATCGGCGGCGGGCACCTCAGCGCGTGTCACTTCGCCGAGGACGTCACCCCGCTCAAGGAGCGCCGCGCTTCCTAGGCTCGCGCGTCGCCGGGGTCCGGCGCCGGAGGCGGCGGATCGGTCCGAATCTCGACCTGCTCGCTGCCGTCGGGACGGCGCGTGCGGGTGACGTGGATATGCGGGTGCGTCTCGTCGCCGACCTGCTCCTTGGCGACGCTCACCATGACGTGCTCGTCGACGTCGCTGAGCCGCTCCTGCTCGGGCAGCGCCGCGTTGGGGACGGTGCCAAAGGCCAGGTAGCTCACGAAGACCCAGATCACGGCGATGACCGGGATGCCGAACAGCGCGCCCCACACGCCGGCGACCTGGGCGCCGAGGAGCAGGCCGACGAGCACGAGGATCGGGTGCAGCCCGAGCGCGCCGCGCATGAGCCGTGGCTGAAGCCAGTTCACGAGCACCGTCTGGACCACGACCAGGATGACCGTCATGGGGATCGCGGCGCCACCGCCGAACAGCACCGCGCCGACGACCGGTGGGATGAGCGCCAGGGGCGGCCCGAAGAACGGGATGAGCATGGCAAGCGCGCTCATGGTTCCCCACAGGAACAGGTACGGGATGCCGAACGCGGTGCCCAGGACGACGACCAGCACCGCCTGCATGGCGGCCAGGATGAGCTGAGCGCGCAGGAAGCCGCCGAAGGCGCGGACGATGCTGCGCTCGAAGAGCGCGCTCTCGTCGCGGTAGCGGCGCGGGACGGCGGCACGCAGCCGGGTGAGGATGCGATGCGAGTCCATGAGCATGTACAGCGACAGGACGATGATCAGCAGCAGCGAGCCGAGCGCGGCGATCGTGACGCCCGCGATGCCCTCCGCCTGCTCGACGATGTCACGGCCGATCTGCTCGACCTGGGTCACGGCGCCGGCGTAGAGGTCGGTCAGGTCGATCGAGAGCCGGCCGAACTGGAGCGAGCGCTCCCAGTCGCCAAGCGTGGCGAGGATGTTGCGCTCCGTCTCGGGGTAGCTGTCGGCCAGCTCGGCGACCTGCTGCGTCATGGCCGAGCCGGTGTAGAAGAGGGCGAAGCCGAGCACGATGAGGACGAGCAGGTAGGTGGCCACCACGATCGGTCCTCGTGGCGCGTCGAAGCGCTGCTCCAGCCAGGCGACCAACGGCGACATGACGAACGCCAGCAGCCAGGCCAGGAACACGACGATCACGATCGACCCGAAGCCACCGACGACGGCGAGCGCGCGCTCGAGCAGCAGCAGCCCGAAGTAGCCGCTGCCCAGGACGAGGAAGATCACCAGCCATCGCCGCTCGCGCGGGCCGATGCCGCTCGGCACGCCCGGCTGCGGCCCGGTCATCCCGGTCCGACTCCGATCGCGGCGCGCACCTCGGCCATGGTCGCCTCGACGATCGGACGGACCTTGGCCGCGCCCGCCGCCAGCGTCTCCTCGACGACGGCCGGATCGGCCGCGAGCTGCATCCGCTTCTCGCGCATCGGCCGGAAGAACTCGATGATCCGCTCGGCCAGCAGCTGCTTCGTCTCGACGCAGCCTGTGCGGGCGGTGCGCTCGCCGTCCTGGATCTGGAGGTAGTCGCCGCCGAAGAACCGATGGAGGTTGCCGCACACGTTGCACACCTCCGGGCGGCCCGGGTCGGTGCGCTTGATGCGCAGCGGATCGGTGACCATGCTCATCACCAGCCGGCGAATCTCGTCGGGCTCGGCGAAGATCGGGATGGAGTTGCCGGCGCTCTTGCTCATCTTCGACTGGCCGTCGATGCCGAGGACCACGGGCGCATCGGTGAAGACCGGCTCCGGCTCGGGGAAGATCGTCCCGTATCGGCGGTTGAAGGCGCGCACGATCTCGCGGCTCAGCTCCAGGTGCGCCGCCTGGTCCTTGCCGACCGGCACGCGACTGGCCTTGTAGATGACGATGTCGGCCGCCTGGAGGATGGGGTAGTCGAGCAGCCCCATGCTGTTGTCGATGCCCTGCTCGCGCTTCTCCTTGTAGGTCGGCGTGCGCTCGGCCCAGCTGACCGGCGTGACCGTGTTGAAGATCCAGGCCAGCTCGGCGTGCTCGGGGAAGTCGGACTGGCGGATGAGGGCACACCGCTGCGGGTCGAGGCCGACCGCGAGCAGGTCGAGCACCATGTCGTGGGTCAGTCGCCGCATCTCGGCGCCGTCGTGGACCGTGGTCAGCGCGTGGAGGTCGACGATGGCGTAGATCGTCTCGTACCGGTCCTGGAGCGCGACGTAGTTCTGCTGCGCGCCGAGGTAGTTGCCCAGGTGCGAGGCGCCCGACGGCTGGATCCCGCTGAAGACGCGCTCGCGGACACCCTTTGCCGCCTCGGTCGTGGCGTCGAGAGTCTGGCTCATGGGAGGACCGAGTGTAGCGCACGCCGGTGGGCATTCCGTGCTCGACGGGCTATCGTTGCGCGCGATGTTTGACCCGTGGCAGGACGCGCTCAGACCGATGCGCCGGATCGGACGCCTGATCGAGGCGCACCAGAGCATCGGCTCGACCAACGACCGGGCGCGCGCGCTGCTCGACGGGGCCGCGGCCGACGGAGTGGTGGTCGTGGCCGAGCAGCAGACGGCCGGCCGGGGACGGCGCGGCCGCACGTGGCTGTCGCCGCCCGGGGTGAACCTGATGCTGAGCATCTGCGTTCAGCCGCGCCTCGCCGCGAGCGACGCCTGGCAGCTGGGCCTCGCCTCTGCACTTGCGGTGATGGCCGCCGCGCGCACGCACGCGCCCGTCTGGCTGAAATGGCCGAATGACGTCGTCGCCGATGACGGCCGCAAGATCGCCGGCCTCCTGGTCGAGACCATGGCCGACGGCGATCGCCTGACCGGTGCGATCGTCGGGATCGGGATCAACGTGAACTGGACGCGGGCCGCCATGCCGGAGGAGATCGCCGACGGGGCGACGTCCCTGGCCGAGCTCGCCGGGGAGCCGATCGACCGTGTCCGTCTCCTTGCCGGCCTGCTCGAGGCGTTCGAGGACGAGCTGTCCCGGATCGAAGCCGGCGAATCGCCGATCGACCGGTATCGCGCGGCGTGCACGACCCTCGGGGCGGCGGTCAGCGTCGCGACGCCGACCGGCGTCGTTCACGGCCGCGCCGTGGACCTCGACGCGACCGGGTCGCTGGTGGTCGACGCCGCCGATGGCCTGCACACCCTCAGCACGGGCGAGGTCACGCGCGTGGCCCGGGCGGTACCCGCGTGACGCACGAGCCGCTCAGCCAGTCCGGACCGGTGGACCCGGATCTTGCCGATGTGCTCGCCGCGCAGGTCGACCGTGCGGCCTTCGGCGCGCTGTATCGCCGCTACCTCGACCGCGTGTACGGGTACTGCTACTACCTGCTGGGCGACCACCACGATGCGGAGGATGTGACCGAGCGAACGTTCGTGGCGGCGCTCGCGGCGATCGACCGCTACCGAGACGAGGGCGCCAGCTTCCGCTCGTGGCTGTTCCGCATCGCCCACAACCAGCTCGTGAATGCGCTCCGCAGCCGCCGCCGGCGCCGCGCCAGCTCGCTCGACGAGGTCGTCGAGCCTGCGGCCGATGCCGATCCGGCCGGCTTCGTTGGCATGGCCGAGGAGTCGCGACGCCTGCGCCGGGCGCTCGAGGCGCTTCCCGAGGACCGCCGCCAGGTCGTCGTGCTGCGCTTCGTCGACGGCCTGTCGGCGCGCGAGATCGGCGCCGTCCTCGGGCGCAGCGAGGGCGCGGTGCGCGTGCTCCAGCACAGGGCGCTGCGGCAGCTGGCCCAGGCCCTCGGCTCGTGACAGCCGCCAACGGAGTAACGTTTCGCCTCCCGCGGTGTTAGCACGAATGTCATGAGCCTCCGTCCGAGCACGGCCGAACGCCTCGACCGTGCCATCGACCATTTGCTGACCGGCACGCCGCCGGCCGTTGCGGCCGCGACTGCCGGCCTCCCGGCATCACAGCGTGCGCTGGTCGAGGCTGCCGCCTCGCTGCGCTCGGCGCTCGCCGCATCGGTCGTGGCGCCGCGCTTCGAGGCGCGGCTCGGCGCGCGCCTGTCTGGCGCCGCCACCTCTCCGTGGATCCTGCGCCATCCCGGTCGGCTGATCGTGGGTGGCGCGGTCGGCTCGGCCGTCGGCGTCGGCGTCACCGCCTATGCGGTGTGGCGCACCACCCGTCGCGCCGGCGCGGCGCATCGGCTCCTGCATCGGTAGCGCGAAGGGAGCCGTCCATTGCCGATCAAGTTTCCGTTCAGCCGCCGCGCGGCCCCGAGCGATGCCTGGACCAAGTGCCCGAGCTGCGACGCCCAGGTCTTCAACAAGCAGCTCGAGCGGAGCCAGCGGCTGTGCCCGTCGTGCGGGCATCACTTCCGCATGTCGATCGGTGAGCGGATCGACCTGCTCATCGACCCCGGCACGTTCGAGGAGCGCGACGCCGGCCTCGAGTCCGTGGATCGCCTCGGCTTCCACGACGACCGTCCCTACGCCGATCGGCTGGAGGCGTCGCAGCTCAAGACCGGCCTCCGCGATGCGGTCGTCTGGGGGGTGGGCGACATCGAGGGCCGGCGCGTCGCGATCGGCATCTTCGACTTCCGATTCATGGGCGGCAGCATGGGATCCGTCGTCGGCGAGAAGCTCGCGCGATGCTTCGAGACGGCGCTGGTGGAGCGGATCCCGGCCGTCGTGGTGAGCGCGTCGGGCGGGGCGAGGATGCAGGAAGGAACGCTGTCGCTCATGCAGCTCGCGAAGACGACGGCACCGCTGGTGCGCCTCGACGAGGCCGGCGTGCCGTTCATCTCGGTTCTGACCGACCCGACGACCGGCGGCGTGCTGGCAAGCTTTGCCAGCCTCGGCGACGTCGTCCTGGCCGAGCCGAAGGCGCTCATCGGCTTCGCCGGCGCGCGCGTCGCGTCCGGGACGGTCGGCGAGGAGATTCCGGAGGGGTTCCAGAGCGCCGAGTTCCTGCTGGCGCACGGCTTCGTCGACGCCGTCGTGCCGCGCCCCGAGCTGCGCGCCACCCTGGCCCGCCTGCTTCGCCTGCTGCCGGTGCCGGCCGTCGATGACGGGGCGGAAGACGATGGCGATCGCGGCTGGGGGCCGATCGGCGCGCTGTCCGGCTTCGCCGAGAAGCTCGGTGGCGCGGTGAGCGAGACGATCGGCATCGACGTCGAGGCACCATCGGCGAACGGGAGCGGCCCGGAGGAGCGGACATGACGGACTCCGTGGCCGCGCGCACCGGGGAAGGGTCGAGCGCCGAAGCGGTCGAGTCGGCCTGGCGCCGCGTGCAGCTGGCGCGCCACCCGCAACGGCCGCGCACCCTCGACCTCGTGCCGTTGATGTTCGAGGGGTTCACCGAGCTGCATGGCGATCGAACCTTCGGGGACGACCCCGCCATCGTCGGCGGCCCGGCCCTGCTGGAGGGCCGGCCGGTCATGATCATCGGCCACCAGAAGGGCACCGACACCGAGTCGAACATCTCGCGGAACTTCGGCTCGCCGCACCCCGAGGGCTTCCGCAAGGCTCAGCGCCTGATGCGGCTGGCCGACAAGATCGGGATTCCGGTGGTCACCTTCCTCGACACCGCGGGCGCATTCCCGGGACCGGCGGCGGAGGAGCGCGGGCAGGCGGAGGCGATCGCCGCCAGCATCAAGCTCATGACCGGCCTCCAGGTGCCGATCGTGGTCGTGGTCCTGGGCGAGGGCGGGTCGGGCGGCGCGCTCGCCATCGGCGTCGGGGACCGCGTCCTGGCGCTCGAGAACTCGGTGTACTCGGTCATCAGCCCCGAAGGTGCCTCGTCGATCCTGTGGCGCTCGCGCGACGAGGCGAGGACGGCGGCCGCGGCCATGCGCATGACGGCGACGGATCAGCTGGAGCTCGGGGTGGTCGACGCGATCGTTCCCGAGCCGGGCGAGGGTGCGCACAGCGACCACGCCGCCACCGCCCGAGCGGTGCGCGCGGCGATCCTGGCGGCGCTGCGCGAGCTGGCCGCGTATGGCACGGCCGAGCTCCTCGAGACCCGCTATGCTCGGGCGCGCGGCATGGGCGCCTACCTGGAGACGGGGACCGGCTCCCGCAGGCCGCCGGAGGCGCCATCCTTGCGCCGCCGGATCGGACGGATCCTTCACCTGCCCGGCGTCCCACGGCGTCCGCGCTGGAGCGAGATCTGGCCGAGCGCTGACGACGACGCCGACACCGAGAGGGGCGCATGACCGATTCCGACGACGCCGCCCTCGAAGCCATCTCGCACGCTGCCGCGGAGCTCGTGCCGGCGCTGACCGAGCGGCTCCGGCGCCATGGACTGGGCGAGATCGAGGTGGCTCGCGGCGAGCTGCGACTGCGCGTCGCGGCAGCCCCGCCCAGCGCTCCGTCCTCGCCACCCTCCAGGCCCTTCGCCGCGGAGGCCGTCACGGCGGCCGCCGCTGAAGACCCGGCCGCGCCGGACGGTTCGACCCCGATCGGGGTTGCCTCGCCGGCCGTCGGCTTCTTCGTGTACGCCGACGGCCTTGGCCCCGGGCTCGACGTCGTCAAGGGCGATGCGCTGGGCCACGTCGAGATGCTCGGCGTGAGGCACGACGTTCGTGCCCCGCGCGGCGGAACGGTGCGCCACCTGGTCGCGGAGAGCGGCGAGGCAGTCGAGTACGGCCAGGTCGTGCTCGAGCTCGAAGCCCCGGAGGCGTCGCGTTGACCCTCGCCCTCCTGTTCAGTCCACAGGGCTCGCAGGTCGTCGGCATGGGCCGCGAGCTGGCGGAGCGCCATCGGGCCGCGCGCGCCGTCTTCGAGGAGGCCGATGCGACGCTTGGCTGGTCGGTGTCGGCGACGTGCTGGTCCGGACCCGCGGAGCGCCTGGCCGATACGCGCCAGACCCAGCCATGCCTGCTCACGACGTCGGTCGCGGCGCTCCGCGCCTTCGAGGCGGCCGGCGTGGCGCAGCCCGCGGTCGTCGCGGGCCACTCGGTCGGCGAGTATGCCGCGCTGGTGGCCGCGGGCGTCCTCGACCTCCCTGCCGCACTCCGGCTCGTCTCTCGTCGCGCCGAGCTCATGGCCGAAGCCGACCGCGAGGGCGGCATGTCGGCCGTCCTCGGCCTCGATCGCGAGACGGTCGACGAGGTCGTTGGCAGCGTCGCCCGTCCGACCGAGCTGGTCGTCGCGAACGACAACGCGCCCGGACAGGTCGTCATCTCCGGCACCAGCGAGGCGTTGATGGCGGTGGAGGAGCCGATGCGCGCCGCCGGTGCGAAGCGCATCGTCCGCCTGCCGGTCTCGGGCGCCTTCCACTCGCCGCTGATGGCGGGCGTCGCCGATGAGCTGGCCGAGGCATTCGGTGCAGAGACCTGGAACGAGGCGCGCGTCGCGGTCATGAGCAACGTCACCGGCGAGCCGGAGTCCGATCCGGCTCGCATCCGCGCCCTGCTGGCGGAGCAGGTTCGCTCGCCGGTGGAGTGGGTGCGCTGCGTCGAGCGCATGGCGGCTGACGGAGTCGACACGATGATCGAGTGCGGGGCGGGCTCGGCCCTGGTGGGCATGGTTCGCCGCATCGCGCCCGCGGTGCGTACGGCGACGGTGAGCGACGCCGCCACGCTCGAGGGCGCCATCGCGCTCTTCTCGCTCACGGGCTCCCGGAGCTGAGATGCCGGTCAGCAAGGTTCTCATCGCCAACCGTGGCGAGATCGCCGTGCGCATCCTCCGCGCCTGCCGCGACCTCGGCATCCCGGCCGTGGTCGCCTACAGCGAGGCCGATCGCGACTCGCTGGCGGTGAAGCTCGCCGACGAGGCGATCTGCATCGGGCCGGCCGAGGCGCGACGCAGCTATCTCAACCAGCCAGCGCTCATCAGCGCCGCGATGATCACCGGGTGCGACGCGGTCCATCCCGGCTACGGGTTCCTCAGCGAGGACGCGACGTTCGCCGAGGCGTGCGCCGCGCACGATCTCACCTTCATCGGGCCGCGACCGGAGGTCCTCGAGCGCTTCGGCAGCAAGTACGCCGTCCGCCGCATGCTCGCCGCCAACGGCCTGCCCACGGTGCCGGGCAGCACCGGGATCGTCAGCGACCTGCGTGATGCGCTGGACCAGGCGGCCCAGGCCGGCTATCCCGTCCTCCTCAAGCCATCCGCCGGTGGTGGCGGCCGCGGGATGCGCCTGGTGCGCTCCCCGCGCGAGATGGAGACCTCACTGCCCCTGGCGCGCTCCGAGGCTCAGGCCGCCTTCGGCGACGACAGCATCTACTTCGAGAAGTGGATCGAGGAGTCGCGGCACGTCGAGGTGCAGGTCATGGTCGATCAGCACGGGACCGGGGTGCATCTCGGCGAGCGTGACTGCAGCGTGCAGCGCCGGCACCAGAAGATCATCGAGGAAGGGCCTTCGCCCGCCATGGACGACGGAGCGCGCGAGCGGCTGCGCGACCTGGCCGTTCGCAGCGTCGTGGCCGCCGGGTACGAGAGCGCCGGCACGCTCGAGTTCCTGCTCGACCCCGACGGCAACTTCTACTTCATCGAGATCAACTGTCGCATCCAGGTGGAGCACCCGGTGACCGAGATGATCACCGGCCTGGACCTCATCGCCGAGCAGATCCGGATCGCCGCGGGCGAGCCGCTCAGCTTCCGCCAGGAGGCGATCCGATTCCGCGGGCACGCCATCGAGTTCCGCATCAACGCCGAGGATCCGGGCGACAACTTCTCACCGCAGACCGGTGAGATCGAGTCGCTCCAGCTCCCCGGCGGGCCCGGAGTCCGCATCGACAGTCACCTCTACGCCGGGTACGAGGTGCCGCCGTTCTACGACAGCCTGCTCGGCAAGCTCATCGTGTGGGGCGAGGACCGTGAGATGGCGCTCGCGCGCTCCCGCCGCGCGCTCGGTGAGCTGGAGATCGTCGGCGTCAAGACGAACGTTCCGTTCCATCGAGGCATCATCGACAAGGCCGCGTTCCTGGAGGCCCGCGTCAGCACGAACCTGCTGGATCGGGTCGGGCCGGCCGCCTTCGTCGCCAGCTGACGGACCAATGGAAGAGATGACCACCGACACCAGCACCACCCCGACACTGCCGCTCGAGGCGTCCGACATCATGCGGATCCTTCCGCATCGGTATCCCTTCCTGCTGGTCGACCGGATCATCGAGCTCGAGCCGGGCAAGCGCGTGGTCGGCATCAAGCAGGTGACCGCCAACGAGCCGCAGTTCACCGGCCACTTCCCGGATCGGCCGATCATGCCCGGCGTGCTGATGGTCGAGGCGCTGGCCCAGACGGCCGGGGTTGGCGTCATGACCCTGGACGAGTACCGCGGCAAGCTGGGGCTCTTCGCCGGCATCGACGACTGCCGCTTCCGGCGGCTGGTGCAGCCCGGCGACACGCTGCGGCTCGAGGTGACGGTCGAGAAGCTGCGCGGCATGTTCGGCCGGGTCAGGGCCGTCGCCAGCGTCGACGGGGAGGTTGCCGTCGAGGCGACCCTGAGCATCATCATCCCGCGCGACCAGGAGATGGGAGGAGGCAGCGCCGATGCGTGACGGCGAACACCGCGTGGTCGTGACCGGCATGGGCGCCATCACCCCGGTCGGCAACGACGTCGCGGCATTGTGGGACTCGCTCATCAACGGGCGCAGCGGCATCGACCGCATCTCGCTGTTCGACCCGGTCAAGACCGCGGCCAAGGTGGCCGGCGAGGTCAAGGGCTTCGACGCCGATACGCTCATGCCGAAGAAGGAGGTCCGCCGCAACGACCGCTACGTGCACTACGCCTGGGCGGCCGTGGCCGAGGCGATGCGCGACGCCGGTCTGCCGAACCCGATCGAGGACGACGCGCTCGCCTGGCGAACCGGCTGCATCATCGGCTCCGGCATCGGCGGCATCAACACCATGATCCGCGACGTGACCGAGGCGGTCGAGTACGGCATCGAGCGCATCGGCCCGTTCCTGGTCACCGCCATGATCCCGGACATGGCGGCTGGCTACGTGGCCATCTACGCCAACGCGCGCGGCCCCAACTACGCGACCGTCAGCGCCTGCTCCAGCAGCAACCACGCCATCGGCGACTCGCTCAACATCATCCGCCGCGGCGAGGCGGACGTCATGATCGCCGGCGGCGCGGAGGCGGGCATCGGCGAGATCCCGGTCGCCGCGTTCAGCGCCATGCGCGCGCTGTCGACGAAGTGCAACGAGGACCCGCAGAAGGCCTCCCGGCCCTTCGACGCGGAGCGTGACGGGTTCGTGATGGGCGACGGCGCCGGGATTCTCGTGCTGGAGTCGCTGGACCACGCCCTGGCCCGCGGCGCGACGATCCACGCGGAGGTCATCGGCTATGGCGCCACCGATGACGCGTCGCACATCACGCTGCCCGCACCGGGCGGCCGCGGCGCGGTCGAGAGCATGCGGGTCGCCATCGCCGATGCAGGGCTGACCACGGACGACATCGACTACATCAACGCGCATGGCACGTCGACGCCGCCGAACGATCGGTCCGAGACGGCCGCCATCAAGACGCTGTTCGGAGAGCAGGCATACCGCGTCCCGATCAGCAGCACGAAGTCGATGACCGGGCACCTCATGGGCGCCGGTGGCGGGGTCGAGGCGATCGCCACCATCCAGGCCATCAAGACGGGGATCGTGCCGCCCACCATCAACCAGGAGCACCCGGACCCCGATTGCGACCTCGATTACGTGCCGAACGAGGCGCGCCGGCTCGAGGTCGGGGTGGGGATGAGCAACAGCTTCGGCTTCGGTGGCCACAACGCCACGCTCGTGTTCCGCCGGTACGACGGCGCATGACCGATCCGCAGGACCCGATCCTGGCCGCGGTCGACCTCCTGGCGCCGGCGTTCGAGGGCGCCGGGCTGGACGAGCTCGAGCTGGCGGTCGGCGACCTGCACGTTCGCCTGGCCAGGCCACGCCAGCCCGTCGCGGGACCGGCGCCGGCGCCCGCCGCGCCAGCGCCGGCTCCGCTTCCCGCCGAGCCGCTGACCCCCTATGGCGCACCGGCGCCCGGAATGCGCTTCGTCAGCGCCCCGCTGACCGGCGTCTGGTACCCGTCGCCGTCGCCCGGCGCGCGGCCGTACGTCAGCGAGGGCGACGAAGTCACTGCGGGCCAGGTCATCGGCCTCATCGAGGCAATGAAGCTGTTCAACGAGATCAAGTCCGATACCTCCGGCCGGATCAGCCGCGTGCTCGTCGAGAACGGAACGCTGGTCAAGCGCAAGCAGCCGCTGCTGGAGATCGATCCCCGATGACCGGAACCGAAGGAGCACCACGATGACCACGAATGCACTGATCACCGGTTGGGGGATGTACGCACCGTCGCGCGTCATGACCAATGACGACCTCGCCAAGCTGGTCGACACCAACGACGAGTGGATCGTCACGCGGACGGGCATCCGGGAGCGGCGCATCGCGGCCGACGGCGAGACGACCACCATGCTCAGTGTCAACGCCGCGCGAGACGCCCTGGCCGTCGCCGGCCTCGATCCGGCGGAGCTCGACCTGGTCATCGTCGCGACCTGCACACCCGACTACCCGCTCCCGGCGACCAGCGTGCTCGTCGCGAGCGAGCTCGGCGCCACGCGCGCCGCGGGCTTCGACCTGCAGGCGGCGTGCTCGGGCTTCCTGTACGGGCTCGCTTCCGGCACGAGCTTCGTGCGGAGCGGGATGTACCGCAACGTCCTCGTGATCGGCGTCGAGATCCTGAGCCGGTTCCTCGACTGGAGTGACCGGAGCACGTGCGTGCTCTTCGGCGATGGCGCGGGAGCCGTCCTGCTGCAGGCCTCCGACCAACCCGGCGGCATGCTTGGCTTCGACCTGTTCAGCGATGGCGGCGGCTGCGAGGCGATCATCGTCCCGGCCGGCGGCTCGATCAACCCGGCCTCGCACGCGACCGTCGATGCGCGCCAGCACACCATCAAGATGCTCGGCAGCGAGGTCTACAAGTACGCGACTCGGCAGATGGGTGAGTCGGCCCTCGCGGCGCTGCGCAGTGCCGGCATGACGGTCGATGACGTGGACCAGTTCGTCTTCCACCAGGCGAACCTGCGGATCATTCACTCGGTGCAGAAGCAATTCCGCATCCCGGACGAGAAGACCTTCGTCAACATCGAGAAGTACGGCAACACGTCGGCCGCATCGGTGCCGATGGCGCTGGTGGAAGCCATCGCCAGCGATCGCGTGAAGCCGGGTGACCGGATCCTGATGGTCGCGTTCGGCGCGGGCTACACCGCCGGCAGCGCGGTCATCGAGTGGACCGCCGACCCGTCCCGGGCGCTGCTGGCTCCCGGATCGCAGACGCGCCTCGGCCAGCCGCAGCGCACGCTGGCGGACGCGGCCGTCTGATGTTCGACCTGACCGGCAAGACCGCGCTCGTCACCGGCGGCAGCCGTGGGCTCGGCCGCGCGATCGCCCTGGCGCTCGCGGGGCAGGGCGCCGATGTCGCGGTCAACTACCGCGGCAACGCGGAGGCGGCCGACGAGGTGGCGCAGCGGATCACCAGCGGCGGGCGGCGGGCCGTGACGATCCAGGGCGATACGAGCGCCGGCCGCGAGGCGTGCGAGGCGATCGTCAAGGAGGCCCTCGACGCGCTCGGTTCGGTCGACATCCTCGTCAACAACGCCGGGATCACGCGCGACAACCTGCTCATGCGCATGGATGGCGAGGAGTGGGACGCGGTCATCAGCACGAACCTGTCCGGACCGTTCTGGATGACGCGCGCGATCGCGCGGCCGATGCTCAAGGCGCGCTCGGGGCGGATCATCAACATGTCGAGCGCGGCCGGCCGCATGGGCAACGCCGGCCAGGCGAACTACGCCGCCGCCAAGGCCGGCCTCATCGGGCTCACCAAGACGACGGCGCGCGAGCTCGCGTCGCGCGGGATCACCTGCAACGCCATCGCGCCGGGCCTGATCGAGACCGATCTCACCGCCGACCTGCCGGAGGCCGCCACCGAGGCGCTCAAGGCGCTGACGCCGCTCGGCTACGTCGGCAGCGTCGAGGACGTCGCCGCGGCCGCGGTCTACTTCGCGTCCGACGAGGCGCGCTACGTCACCGGCCAGGTGCTGGGCGTCGACGGCGGCATCGTCATGGGGTCCTAGGCGCCCGATCGGCCCATCGCTTGCAACCGGCCTAAGATGAAGGCCCGAGCCACGCAAGCGATTCGTCACCGAGAGGAGACCGATGCTCACCCTGCGCTCAATCGTCCACCCCACCCGCATCGTGGATGCGCACTGCGACATCCCATGCGGCATCTACGACCCCGAGCAGGCACGGATCGAGGCCGAGTCCTGCCTTCGCATCATCGAGAAGCACGACGCCAGCGACGACAAGCTCTTCCGCGCCCGATGCATCCACGTCAAGGAGGAGCGCGCCGAGCTCGTGAAGCACCACCTCGACGTCCTGTGGCACGACTACTTCAAGCCGGAGCACCTCGAGAAGTACCCGAACCTGCACGAGACCTTCTGGAAGGCCACCAAGCAGGCCTCGAAGGTCAAGCAGTCGCTGGACGCCGGCGCGGCGAAGGAGCTGTTGGGCATGATCGACACCATCGACGAGATGTGGAAGTCGACCGGCGGCCTCGAGAAGACGCGCGTCAACGGCCGCCCGAGCTGAGCGACCGATGCGACCGAGGGGCCTGATCGGGCCCCTCCTGTTGCTCGGCGGGCTGATCGCCGCGCGTCGTTGGCTGGACGCCGTCGAGGTCCGCGGTCGCTCGATGGCGCCGACGCTGCTCTCCGGCGACCGGCTCCTGGTCGCCCGGCTCGCCCCGCGGGTCGGCGACGTCGTCCTCGCCACGGATCCGCGGGACGCAGGCCGCGAGCTCGTCAAGCGCGTCGTGAGCATCGATGGCTTCGGCGTGACCGTACGAGGCGACAACCCCGTCGCGAGCACCGATGCGCGGACCTTCGGCGCCATCCCCGTGGACCGCGTTCGGTGGCGCGTCCTGCTGCGCTACTGGCCGCTCGATCGAGCCGGTGTCGTGCCACCGGCGCCGCCCGTGGTCGACGAGGGTGGCGAGGACGCCTGCGCCTTTCCCCAGGCGCTCATCGCGGGTGAGTGAGCGCCTGACACGCCTCGGCGATGGCCTTCGCGCAGGCATGGAGCTCGGACGAGGTGATCTCCACATCGGGCCCGGCCTCGGCCGCGACGAGGTGCTCGACGCCGCGCGTGGGCTTGACCGCGAGCCGAGCGCTCGACGCCCGACGGCGGATCTCCTCGAAGATGGGACCCAATCCGGCGTCGCCGTACTCCGCGCGCACGGCGCCCGTATCCACCAGCACGACGTTCGGGGCGCGAAGCACGACCGCCTGCTCGAGCCGGCCCGCGTCGTTGAAGAAGAAGGCGATGGCCCCGTGCAGCCGCTCGTCGATCGCCGCGGCCAGGTCGTGATCGCGGGTCAGGCAGTAGACGATCGGTTCGGCGGCCATCGGCCTCGAAGGGTAGCAGGGGCTTCCAGCGCTACAATCGAGGTCGTATGACCACCACCACCCCGGCTCGCGCCGATCGGCGCGGCGACCTGACGACGGGGCGCCACCAGCACCTCGGCAGCCTCCTCGGCCGTGTCTGGCCGGTCGACGCCGTCGGTGTCGAGGAGCGCGCCGCATCGCTCGCCAAGCGCTCGATCAAGAAGGACGCCAAGCTGTGGGCGCTCGACATGGCCATCCGGATGATGGACCTGACCACGCTCGAGGGGAAGGACACCCCCGGGAAGGTGCGCGCGCTGGCCGGCAAGGCCCGCCGTCCCGACCCGACCGATCCCTCGATCCCATCGGTCGCGGCGCTGTGCGTCTACCCGAACATGATCCCCACCGCCGTCGAGGCGCTGAAGGGCTCGGGCGTGAAGGTCGCATCGGTGGCGACCTACTTCCCATCCGGCCAGGCGCCGCTCGAGGTCAAGCTCGCCGACGTCCGCAGCGCCGTCGAGATGGGGGCCGACGAGATCGACATGGTGATCGACCGCGGCGCGTTCCTGGCCGGTGAGTACGCAGCGGTCTACGACGAGATCGTCGCGGTCAAGGACGCCTGCGCCGACGCCCACCTCAAGGTCATCCTGGAGACCGGCGAGCTGGAGACGTACGACAACATCCGGCGGGCATCGGTCCTCGCCATGGCGGCCGGCGCGGATTTCATCAAGACATCCACGGGCAAGGTGACGCCCGCGTCGACGCTGCCGAGCTCGCTCGTCATGATGGAGGCCATCCGCGACTTCTACGGGCAGACCGGACGGGCGGTGGGCATGAAGTCCGCGGGCGGCATCCGGACGGCGAAGGAGGCGATCAGCTACCTGGTGGTGCTGTACGAGACCCTCGGCCCCGACTGGATGACGCCTGACCGATACCGCTTCGGCGCCTCCAGCCTGCTGAACGACGTGCTCATGCAGATTCGCAAGGAGCGCACGGGCCGCTACTCCGGCGGCGATTACTTCACCCTCGACTGACCCCGCGCCGGCGCACAGGTACGCCGGCTGTCGCCGCGTTGGACGGCGCAATTCGGCACCTGCCAGCAAGGATCGACTTCGGCGATGTCTCGACCCGGATTCGCGTCACTCGCAGACCTCGGTTGGCAGGTCACGGTCACCGAAGGCCACGAAGGTTCCCTGGCCCGCCTGAGCCGGCTGTGGTTGGTACCTGACAAGTCCAATGCCCAGACGACCGTTCAGCCGCGGAACGGCTAGAGTCGAACCCATGGACGTCGCCCCGAACACGATCCAGGTCTGGTCGGACCTCTCCTGTCCGTGGTCGCACGCCGTCGTGTGGCGCCTGTGGGACGCCCGACGACGTCTCGGCCTCGAGGGCCGTGTGACCTTCGATCACCACGCCTTCCCGCTCGAGCTGTTCAACAACGAGCCGACGCCGCGCCGGGAACGGGAGTCCGAGTGGCCGGTGGCCGCGTCGTTGGCGCCCCGGGCGGGCTGGCGGGCATGGTCGGCCCCGGATTCGGCCTATCCGGTCACAACGCTCCCGCCGATGGAGGCCGTCCAGGCGGCCAAGCTCCAGTCGCTGGAAGCCTCCGAGGCGCTGGATCGGGGACTGCGTCGCGCGTTCTGGGCGGAGAGCCGATGCATCAGCCTGCGCCACGTCATCCTCGAGGTGGCCAACGAGACGGATGGGCTCGACGTCGCCGCACTCGCCGCAGCCCTCGACGATGGCCGCGCGCGGCGCGCGCTGATGGACGACTGGGCAGTGGCCCAGGGCGACGAGGTCCGTGGGGCGGCGCACCTCTTCGCGCCGGACGGCACGAACGGGCAGAATCCGGGCATCGCGGTCGGCTGGATCGGCGACGACGGGTCCGGCGGGGGCGCCGCCGTCATCGAGAAGGACGATCCATCGGCCATCGAGGACTTCGTCCGTCGCGCCGCCGCGTGATCTCACGCCCTGGACGCTCGCAGCGTTAGATCCAGCGTGCATCTGCCGCCATTCGAACGGCTCGTCGACGCTCACGCGGCGGAGCTGCATCGGTTTCTGACCGGCCTCGTCGGTCCGACCGAGGCGGAGGATTGCCTGCAGGAGACCTTCATGTCCGCGTTGCGTGCCTATCCGCGACTTCGCCACGGCGACAATCTGCGTGCCTGGCTGTACACCATCGCCCAGCGCAAGGCGACCGATGCGGTCCGTCGCTCGTCGCGGCGGCCGGCGCGCGACCTGGATGGCGTCGAGCCGGTGGCGCCATCGGGGCCGGAATCAGCCGATGACGGGCTGTGGTTCAGCGTCCGTGCCCTGCCGGCAAAGCAGCGTGCGGCGATCGTCCACCGGTTCGTCCTCGACCTGGCCTACGCGGAGATCGGCGCACGGATGGGCATCAGCGAGGAGGCCGCCAGGCAGAACGTGAGCGCCGGGCTGCGCAGGCTGCGCCGGGAGGTGACGCCATGACCGATGAGCTCGAGCGGCGTCTGGCCGGCGCCAAGGTCCCCCCGCTGGACCTCGACGACCTGCGGCGGCGGCTGGCTCGCCGCGCCGGCGACGAAGGCCTGCTGGACGTGGCCTACGCGACCTACGATTCGCCACTCGGTCCGCTGACCGTCGTGGTCACGGCACGCGGTCTCGTGCGCCTGTCGTACCCGGACGAGCCGACCGAGGCCGAGCTGGCCGAGATCGCCGAGCGCATCTCGCCCCGCGTGCTGGAGGCGCCCGAGCGAACCGACGAGGTTCGCCGAGAGCTCGACGCCTATTTCGCCGGTCGACGCACCACGTTCGACCTGCCGATCGACTGGCGCCTGGTGCGCGGGTTCGCCGGCGAGGTGCTGCGCGCCACGGCGCGCATCCCGTTCGGGCACGTCTCGACCTATCGGCAGATCGCGACCGAGGCGGGATCGCCCAACGCGTACCGGGCCGCGGGCAATGCGCTGGGCTCGAACCCGGTCCCCATCGTCGTGCCCTGCCATCGCGTGCTGCACGCCGGTGGCGGGCTGGGCGGCTACACCGGCGGCCTCGACCGCAAGCGCTTCCTGCTGCGCCTCGAGGGCGTGCTCGACGACGAGGGAACGCGTCGGCCCGTTCCGGCGTCCTGACGGCGACACGCCCCGCCCGAGGTTCCCCCGATGCGTCCCCTGACGTTCGTGCTCCTGCTTGCGCTCGCAGCCTGCGCCGCCGATGCCGGCGCGTCCCCACCCTCGAGCGCGGACCGCGGGACCGGTGACCCGGTCCTCGTCATCGTCGAGGGCGAGACCGGGAACGCGGGCATCAGCGTCGAAGAGGCGATCCGGCACCAGCCGACCGACGACATCGTCGCGGTGACCGGCGCGCTGTTCGTGGCGGCGGACGGGTCGGTCCTGCTGTGCGACCTCATCGCCGAGTCGTTCCCGCCCCAGTGCGGAGGCGCGAGGATCGCGGTCGAGGGCCTTGATCTCGCCACGGTGGCGCTCGAATCGGCGAACGGCGTCCGCTGGGCCGAGTCGGTGACCTTGCTGGGCTCCGTCGAGTAGGGCTGCCGGCCGCTGCTACCGTAGCGGACCCCGAGGTCAGCTTCGCGACGGCAGAGGCCATCGGGGCCGCGCAGCAATCGAGCCATCAGCGGGCGCTGGACGGACTCAAGGTGCTGGCGGGCGCCGGCGTCGTGCGCCGGATCACCGAGGGCGGGTACGACCGCCAGTATGCCGCCGACGAGCTGTTCGACCTCATCGAGGGGACAGCGTGATGATCGACACCGCGTACGACGGTGAGGTCTTTCGGCGTCGCCGTCGCCGACCTGATCACCGACATGCTCGGCGAGGAAGTCCTCGTCGTGCTGGACCGCCACCGAGACGCGAGCGCTTGAGACCTCGCGGAGCGATAATCAGGTCAACATGACGCTCACCAAGAAGGGCGAGAGCCGCCCGGCGCCCGCCTCGTGGGGCTTCGGCGCCGGCGACGTGCCGTGGGAGTACGCCCCCGCGCCCGAGGCGACCGACCACGTCCACATCGAGCCCGAGTACGGGCTGTTCATCGGCAACGAGTTCGGGCCGTCGAAGCCGCGCAAGACGTTCACCGTCATCAACCCGGCCACCGAGGAGCCGCTCGCGAAGGTCGCCCACGCCTCGAAGGCGGACGTCGGCCGCGCGGTGAGCACGGCGCGCGAGGCGCATCGGTCCAGCTGGTCGAAGCTGCCCGGCAGCGAGCGCGCGAAGTACCTCTACCGCATCGCACGCATCCTCCAGGAGCGTTCGCGAGAGTTCGCGGTCGTCGAGAGCATGAACTCCGGCAAGCCGATCAAGGAGTCGCGCGACGTCGACGTGCCGCTGGCGGCGGCGCACTTCTTCTACTACGCCGGCTGGGCCGACAAGCTCGACTACGCCTTCCCGCATCGAACGCCTCGATCGCTCGGCGTCGCCGCGCAGGTGATCCCCTGGAACTTCCCGCTGCTGATGCTGGCCTGGAAGATCGCACCGGCCCTCGCGGCCGGGAACACGGTCGTCCTCAAGCCGGCCAGCACCACGCCCCTGACCGCCTACCTGTTCGCCGATGTCGTGCGCCAGGCGGACCTGCCGCCCGGCGTCGTCAACATCATCACCGGACCCGGCGAGATCGGCATGGAGCTCGTCACCCATCCCGACGTCGACAAGGTCGCGTTCACCGGCTCGACCGCGGTCGGCAAGATGATTGCCCGTGCGGTGGCCGGCACCGACAAGAAGGTGACCCTCGAGCTGGGCGGGAAGGCGGCCAACATCGTCTTCGACGACGCTCCACTGGACCAGGCGATCGAGGGGATCATCAACGGCATCTACTTCAACCAGGGCGAGGTCTGCTGCGCCGGCTCACGCCTGTTCGTGCAGGAGTCGGTCTACGAGCCGCTGATCGCCAAGCTCAAGGCTCGCCTCTCGACGCTGCGCGTGGGTGACCCGCTCGACAAGAACACCGATGTCGGCGCCATCAACTCGGCCGGTCAGCTGGCCAAGGTCCAGGAGCTGGTCGAGTCGGGCATCGAGGAGGGCGCCGAGATCTTCCAGCCCGACTGCGAGCTGCCGGATCGAGGCTTCTTCTTCCGGCCGACGCTGTTCACCGGGGTCAGCCAGTCGCATCGGATCGCGCAGGAGGAGATCTTCGGCCCGGTGCTGTCCGTGCTCACCTTCCGCACGCCGGAGGAGGCCATCGAGAAGGCCAACAACACGCCATACGGCCTGTCCGCCGGGGTGTGGACCGAGAAGGGCAGCCGCATCTTCAAGATGGTGGCCGCCATGCGGGCCGGCGTCGTGTGGGCCAACACCTTCAACCGCTTCGATCCGACGTCGCCGTTCGGCGGCTACAAGGAGTCTGGCTACGGGCGCGAGGGCGGCATCCACGGGCTCGGTGCCTACCTCGACATGTCCGGCTCGAATGGCTCGAGCGCGAACGGCCGATGAGTCTCGCGGTGGCGGGCTGATGGCGCGCACGAAGACGGCGACCCGGCCCAAGCACGCCTCCGTCCTGGACCAGCGCCGCGCACAGCCACTCGCCCGCACGGGGTCCGGCGGTGACGGGCGCGCCGATCGCATCGGCGTACGCAAGACGTACAAGCTCTACATCGGCGGTGCCTTCCCGCGCACCGAGTCGGGGCGCGCGTACGAGGTCTTCGGTGCCAGGGGCGAGCTGCTGGCCAACGCGAGTCGCGGCACGCGCAAGGACATCCGCGAGGCGGTGCGCGCGGCGCGCAAGGCGCAGCCGGGATGGTGGTCGAAGACCGCCTACAACCGATCGCAGATCCTCTATCGCATCGCCGAGCTGATGGAGGGCCGGCGCGACCAGTTCGTCGCCGAGGTCATGAGCGCCGAGGGCCTCGGGCGAGCTCGCGCCTCGCGGCTGGTCGACGCGTCGATCGACCGCTGGGTCTGGTACGCCGGCTGGGCGGACAAGTTTCCGCAGGTCATCGGTACCGTCAATCCGGTGGCCGGCTCGTACTTCAACTTCTCCGTGCCGGAGCCGACCGGCGTGGTCGGCGTCATCGCCCCCGAGGAATCGTCCCTGCTCGGCCTCGTGAGCCGGCTGGCACCGGTGATCGTGTCCGGCAACGCGGCCGTCGTGATCGCCTCGGAGTCGCGGCCGCTGCCGGCCGTGACCTTGACCGAGGTCCTCGCCACGTCCGACGTCCCGGGCGGCGTCGTCAACCTCATCACCGGGCTGCGGAGCGAGCTCATCGGGCACCTCGCGGGCCACATGGACGTCAACGCGCTCGACGCGTTCGGAACCTCTCGCGACGAGGCCGCGAAGCTCGAGGTGATCGCGGTGGAGAACGTGAAGCGTTTCGTGCGACCGCCGCGCGGCGGGCTGGACCGATACGACTGGGCCGCGGAGTCGGCGCAGTCGCCCTATCTGATCGGCGAGTTCGTCGAGATCAAGACCGTCTGGCACCCGATAGGCAGCTGACCCAGTACCCGGTCGCTCATATATCGAGCAACCGTGCGCGCGGAGCAGGCTTCCTGTCTGGAACTGCGCGATATGTGACGCTCCGGCGCACGTGAGCCCGGCGCTGCGTGCCTCATTGCCCGATACGTGAGCGTCGCGCGGTGCGACCAGCGTTACAGCCAGCCGCGCTGCCGGAAGAAGGCGATCATCCCGAACAGGATGATGAGCATGGCGACCAGGATCGCCCAGAACGCCTCCGGGCTGCTCTCCCCGGGAAAGTGGACGTTCATGCCGAAGATGGACGCCAGGAGCGTCAGCGGCAGGAGGATGACGCTCACCGCGGTGAGGACGCGCAGGCCGTCGTTGAGCCGATGCGACAGCACCGACTCGTTCGTTCCCTCCAGCCCTTCGACGATCTCCTTGAAGTTCTCGAGCACGTCCCAGATGCGCTCCGACGCATCGGTCAGGTCGTCGAAGTAGATGTCGAGATCCTCGGTCAGGTAGCGCTGCTTCGCGCGCTCGAGCGAGCGGAAGACGGCGCGCTGCGGCCGGATGACGGCGCGGAAGTTGATGATCTCCTGCTTCGCATTGCTGATCTCCCGGACGCTCTCCGAGCTGCGCCCGCCCTCGAAGATGTCGTCCTCGAGGCGACGGAGCTTGCGGCCGAGCTGGCCGAGCATGGGGAAGCTGGCGTCCACGCATCGGTCGAGGATCTCGTACAGCAGGTAGCCCAAACCCTTGCTCATGAGCTGCTCGCGCACGTCCTCGCGCGTCGCGACGCGCTCGAAGAGGGAGGGCAGCGGGACGATCTCGTCGTTCGGGAGGGTGATGACGTAATCAGGGCCGACGAAGATGTCGAGCTCGGCGGCGTGCAGCCGCCCGGTCTCCTTGTCGAAGCGCGGGAACTGCATGACGAGGAACAGGTACTCGTCGTACTCGTCGACCTTCGGCCGTTGGTTGTGGCTGGCGACGTCCTCGAGGTCGAGCTCGTGGAACGGGAAGTTCTCGGCCAGCCAGAGCCTGTCGGCAAGGCGCGGCTCATCGATGTTGATCCAGCGCAGGGCCCGCGTCTCGATGATCTCCGGGCGCGGCTCACCGCGCGGCTCGTCACTGATGATCGGCGAGCCGGGATCGCGAGGACGGCGGAGGCGCGGGAAGGCCTTCATCGGCTGGCTCGATGTGCTGCGGATCGGCGCACATTCTAGACACCTGCGCCTTCCGGCCAGCGAGGCGCGACGCGGCGCGGGCTGTGGCGGATCCTGCCGTCACCAGATTCACACCGTGGCGACGGACGGGAAGCCGCTTGGCCGATTCGGATCGATTTGGCGCGCCGTTAGTCCCGTCATTCACACCGGGCGGCGCGTTTCGGGGATCGCCAGTCCTGCCGATTGCCGCGTGCCCATGCCATGTGAATTTGCCAACCCCGCGGGCCCCTGCCCGTCAGGACTGTGACCGGACCTCTCGCGCACGCGCACGATGTCGGGCGACCTTCGCCCGGTTGCCGCACGTTCGCATGTCGCACCAGCGGCGCCGCCCGGCGGGGGAGCGGTCGATGAAGCGCCAGCGGCACCCGTCGTTGGCGCACACGCGCACTCGGCCGAGGTCGTGCTCCGCGAGATAGTGGGCCAGCGAGCCGGCGATCGCGGCGCGCGCCTGGGCGAGCTCGTCGCCAACCTGCGCGACGGTGAACCGGCTTCCGTGCTCCGTCGGCTTGATCTGGTGGTAGTGGAGGCCGTCGCGCATCGCCGCGTTGAGGCGCTTCAGCTGTCCCGCGGTGGGTTGCTTGCCATCGGCGATGCGACCGGTCACGTCGTAGAGGACCGCGCGGAGGTCACGGAAGGCCGGAAGGCTTGCGTCGATGGTCGCGAGTGGCTGGCGCGCGCCACACAGGTTCCGCTCGTACAGCCATGACCGCAATGCGTCCGCGTCGGGCAGGTGCTCCTCCGGCTGGCCATCGGTCAGCTCCCGCGTGTTGATGAAGTCGACGAACAGCTCCGCATCGCCCTCGGGCTCGGCGGCCACGTCGTGCAGCTCGCTCATGTCCCTGTAACCATATCACAGGCATTGACAAGTTACATGCGCTGGCCTACCATCAGATGTAACCGCTAACAGGCGAAGCAACAGTTACCCCGGAGGTCCTGACATGGAAGTCGCGCTACTGGTCATCGGCCTGGTGGGCGTCATCGGTCTCGCTGCGCAGCGTTACGGCGTCGACACGCGCCCGCGCATCGGCGACGAGCCGCGACGCTCGATCTGAACGGAAGGACGAGAGGAACAGAGGCATGGAGCGCCTTCACTATCGATCCACCAGCCTGGTCGACATCCAGGCGGAGCTGCACCAGCAGGAGCTGCTCCGCGACTCGCGGGCCACGCGCCCGATGGAGCTGAGGCAGCGACGCCGGGCGCTCCCGTTCGCCCTGCGGCTCCTGGGGCGGATCAGCCTGCCCTGACCGGCCCGGCCGCCGATCGGCCGTAGAATGGCCGGCAATGCCTCGACCACGGAGCGTGTCGCGCACTGACGACGCGGTCATCAGCAACGCCGAGCTCGCGCGGATCTTCAACGAGATCGGCGACATGCTCGAGATCCTGGGCGAGGTGGTCTACAAGGCGGTTGCCTACCGTCGGGTCGCCGATGTCATCGAGCGCTATCCGGACGACGTGGCAGCGCTCTATCGACGCGGCGAGCCGCCGAAGATCCCCGGCGCGGGCGCCGCACTGACGGCCAAGCTCGCCGAGCTGGCCGAGACCGGCCGGCTCGAGTACCACGAGCGGCTGCGCGCGCAGGTCCCCGACGGCCTGCTGGAGATCCTCCGAATCCCCGGCGTCGGTCCGAAGACCGTCCGCCTGCTCCAGATGGAGCTGGGCATCGATTCCGTGGAGGCGCTGCGCGCGGCGGCGGAGGAAGGACGCCTGCGGCAGGTCAAGGGGTTGTCGGAGCGGACCGAGGCGAACATCCTCGACGGCATCGCGCGGATGGCTCGCGTCTACGACCGGATGCTGATTCATGACGCCGACTCGCTTGTGTCCGGGTTGATCGAGCGCCTCCGCGAGGCACGCGGCGTCCGGCGCATCGAGGTGGCCGGCTCGCTCCGCCGACGGCGGCCGACGATCGGCGACCTCGACCTGCTCGCCGCGGTCGACGACCCACCGGCGGTGATCGCCGCGCTCGACCAGCTGCGCGAGGTCGACAAGGTCGTCGCGGCCGGCACCGACAAGACGAGCATCCTGATGGCCGACGGCCCGCGCGTCGACCTGATGGTTTGCCCGCCGGAGGCGTGGGGCACGCACCTCGTCCACTTCACCGGCAGCAAGGAGCACAACATCGCGCTGCGCGGCATGGCCCTGGACCGCGGCTGGTCGCTGTCGGAGAAGGGCTTCAAGGTCATCGAGACCGGCGAGCTGCTGCTCGATGCGGAGGAGGCCGATGTGTACGAGCGGCTCGGCCTTCCCTGGATCCCGCCGGAGATTCGGGAGGGCGACGGCGAGATCGAGGCCGCGCTGTCCGGGACGCTGCCGAACCTGGTCGCCGCCGCCGACGTCCGCGGCGACACGCACACCCACTCGAACTGGACCGATGGCGTCGACAGCATCGAGGTCATGGCGCGCGCGGCCCGAGGCCTCGGGCACGAGTACATCGTCCTGACCGATCACTCGCCGTCACTCGGCATCGCGCGCGGGCTCGTTCCCGAGCAGGTCGAGCAGCAGCGCGCCGAGATCGCTCGCCTGAACGGCGAGCTTGCGCCGTTCCGCATCCTGCA
Organism: Candidatus Limnocylindria bacterium; assembly: GCA_036380955.1. Classification (GTDB taxonomy): domain Bacteria; phylum Chloroflexota; class Limnocylindria; order QHBO01; family QHBO01; genus JACDBZ01. The sequence goes on from DASVDT010000011.1 coordinate 63,768, forward strand.
CGGCACCGAGCTCGAGATCCGCGCCGATGCAGCCCTGGACTATCCGGACGAGCTGCTCGCTCGGTTCGACCTCGTCATCGCCAGCATCCACACGGGGCGTGGCCAGTCGGCCGAGCAGCTGATGCGTCGCGCGCTGGCGGCCATCGAGAACCCGCACGTCGACGTCCTGGCCCATCCGTCCGGCCGGATCGTCAACCGTCGCGACCCCCTGCCGCTCGATTGGCCGCGCCTGTTCGATGCCGCCGCGGCGCACGGCACCGCACTCGAGATCAACGGCAGCCCGCGCCTCGACCTTGATGATTCCCTGGCGCGCGCCGCGGGCCGTGCCGGCGCGCGGCTGACACTCGCCTCGGATGCCCACCGCACCGAGGAGCTCGCGCAGCAGAGCCACGCCGTCGACCTGGCGCGCCGCGCCTGGCTGACCGCCGACCAGGTGCTCGTCACGCGCACGGCGGACGCGCTCCTGGAGCTCGTGCATTGATCAACCGCCTCTTCGGGGATCGCCGCCGCCTCGCGCTGCTCCGTCGCATCGACAAGCCGGCCGCGCTGCTGCTGGCGGTGGTGCAGGCGATCATCGCCGCGGCCGGCTGGTTTGCCGATCCGCTGTGGCTGGCGGTCGCGATCGCCGGACAGCTGGCGGTCGGTGGGCTCGTCGCGATCTACGTGCTGGGTCCCGCGCGCTCGGACCTCGGCTTCGCCCGCTACGCCATGCCGCCGGTCGCCGGCATCGCCGCGACGGTATCGGGCCGGCTCATCCCTGGTGGTCTGAGCCTGCTGCTCGTGCCGATCGTCGCGGTCGTGCTGTGGTCGGTGACGTACCTCGAGCTGCGGATGGAGCGCGGGAGCGGCGGAACGACCATCGGGTCGCTGCTCCAGACCTTCATCGTCTTCTCGGCGGCGGCCGGCCTCCTTGCCCTGTTCGGGGCGCAGGCGTGGCCGACGCCGCTCGTCGTGATCGGCGCGCTGGCGCTGCCGGTCGCGCTGCGCAGCGCGGAGGCCCGCGGCAAGCTGGGCGTCGAGGCGGTCGGCCAGGGGCTGCTCCAGGTGCTCGTCGTCCTCCAGGTCGGCGCCGCGGCGGTGCTCATGAGCATCCCGCTCCAGGTCATGGCGGCGCTCATGGCACTCGCCTTCTACGCGTGGGGCGGTGCCGTCGATTCGCTGGAGGCAGGCGACTCGGGACGCGGCGTCGCCGTCGAATACGGGCCGCTGCTCCTGCTCGGGTTGGTCGTCGGATTGCTGTTGCACCAGGGCTGATTCCGGCTCGCGAGGACTCGCGTTGACACCCCTCATGGCCGGTGGTACAAGAGGGCGCTTTCGGCCGGGTTCGGCCGATCCCCCCACTGCATTCGGAGGCGCTCACAACGCTCATGGCGCTTGGAGAAGCCGATACCACCACCCGACAGCGTCGGCAGCTGGCCGATTCCGCCATCGCGCATGCCACGCGCGGTGAGTGGGAGGCCGCCGTCGACGCCAACCGCGAGCTCCTCGAGCTCGGCCCCGACATCGATGCCAGCAACCGGCTGGGCAAGGCGCTGGCAGAGCTCGGCCGCCACGCCGAAGCGCTTGAGGCCTACGAGCAGGCGCTCGAGCGTGACGCGACCAACCGCATCGCACAGCGCAACGTGGAGCGGCTGCGCGTGCTGCTCGCGGCGGAGAAGCCAGCGAAGAACGGCAAGAGCCGAACGGGCAAGGCACCGGCCACCGTGTTCATCGAGGAGATGGGCAAGACCGGCCGCGCCCGGCTCGTCAACCTCGCCGCTCCGCGCGTGCTCGCGCCGCTCTCGCCGGGCGACGCGGTCGACCTCGCGGTCGAGGGTGACCATCTGACCGCCCGAGTCGGCGATGCCGTCATCGGCAGCGTCGAGCCGCGGATCGCGACCCGCCTTCTCAAGCTCATCGGCGACGGCAACCGCTACGAGGCGGCGATCACCACCATCCACGAGGCCGGCTCCGATCTCACCATCATCATCCGCGAGGTGTTCACGCACCCGGTGAACTTCGGGAAGGTCTCGTTCCCGACGCTCGGCGGCAGCAGCGGTGGCGTCAGACCGTACATGAAGGGCAGCGCGCTTCGCTACGATGACGAGGAAGAGGTGGAGGAGGCCGATGAGGACTCCGAGGAGGTCGAAGAGCTCGACACGACGCTCCCCGAGTACTCCGGTGAGCCCGACATCGAAGAGGAGCTGGTAGAAGAGCCATAGCGTGTGATGAGCGAGGCGGAGCGGACAGGTCTCGACCACGTCGTCCTTCCCAGACGCCGCCCCGGCCTCGCCCTCCTCGAACGCTACCGGCCCCCTCCCGCCGATAACCAGCTCGACGCCGAGCTGGCAGCCTTCGCCTCGCCGGGCGACACCGTCCTCGACCCGTGGGCGGGTACGGGCTGGACGGCTCGGCGCTCGATCGTCCACGGTATGCGCGCCGTGGCCGCCGATCCCAGTCCCTTCGCGCAGCTCGCCGCGATCGCCTTTCTGTCCGCCCCGGATCCCGCGGTCCTCGACGCTGCGTTCACGCAGTTGGCCGGGTCTCGCCGCGTGGACGTGCCGCTGCGGCAGCACATCGAGGAGCTCTATGCCTCGCGCTGCGCCGCCTGCCGCCGACCGGTGGTGGTGGACCAGTTCATCTGGCCGCGTGACGGCGATGCTCCCGGACGCAAGATCTACCGCTGTCCGAGCTGCGACGCATCGGTCGGCGGGCCGGAGGAGCGCGTCGGGCCGGTCGATGAGGTCGATCTCGCCAAGCTCGGCATCGAGCGTGGATCGGGCGACGCGGCCCCGATGCCGGACGTCGCCGACGACCTGCCGCCGGCGCCCGTCGGCCTCACCGAACCTGATGCCGACGCGCCGCTGGGGGAGGCGGGTGGACCGCCTGCGCCGCCGGCGCCCGCCATCGACCCGCCCAGCGGCGGCGGCGAGCGGCCACGGTTCGCCTCCACGGTTCGCCCCGATCCAGTCCCGGTGGCGGCCGGCGGTGGCATCCGGCACAGCCCGCAATACCTCGAGCTGAGCGCGCGCTTCCCGATCCTCGACGGCCGAGACGACCTGGTCGACGAGCTGCTCGCGCTGTTCACGCCGCGCAACCTGTATGCACTGCATGCCATCGGCGCCAAGATCGACGGCGAGATGCACGACGCCGGTGTTGCGGCCGCCATGCGCCTGGCGCTGGCGGCGTGCCTGCTGCCGGCGAGCCGGCTCAACGGCTACCCGGGCCGCGTTGCGTCACTGCGCATCGCGGCCGGTCACGTGCGCCAGCCCGCCAGCCGCCACCAGCGCGAGGTGAACGTGTGGCGCGCCTTCGAGGAGGCGTTCGGCGACGTGCGGACCGCGATCGCCGCGGCCGCCGCCGACCGGCACGAGGCGCGCTTCGCCGCCGACTACGGCGAGCTGGGCGGCATGGGCGCGGCGAACGTGCTCTGGCTGCGCGCTCGAGCCTCGGTCGTTGCACAGTACCTGCCGGCCGAGGGTGTGGATCTGCTGATCTCAGCCCCGCCGGCGCCGCCGAGCATCGACGAGCTGTCGTACGAATACCTCGCCACGTCGTGGATCCTCGGACGCGAGGCGGCCGAGACGCTGCGGCTGGAGCCGATCTTCGGCGGCGCATCCGCGGCCGGCGCCGAGGGCACCGCGCTGCGGCATGGGCTGGCGTCGGCCGTGGCGGCGCTGAAGCCGGGAGGATGGTGCTCACTGCTCATCGAGGGCAGCGATCCAGATCGGCTGGTGATCGTGGCCGTCTCCGCCGCGGCCGTCGGCCTCCAGCTGGTCGACGTCATCCATCGCGAGTCGGCGCGGGCCGGCGACGGGGTCGTGCTTCACCTGCGCAAGCCCTCGGCAGAGGATCGCCTGCGACGCGCGGTCCAGCCGAGCCCACTGCGGCTCGGCGTCGAGCGTGGCCACCTGACGTACCCGGAGCTGGCGGCGAGCATCGATCGAGCCGCGACCGAGCTGTTGCGCGACCGCGGCGAGCCGGCGGGGCTGCTGCGCGTCGTGGCCGCGGTGGTCGCCGACCTGGGTCGCAGCGGCCTGCTGCGACGGCTCGCCGTGACGCGCGCCGCCGATGAGGCCGATGATCAGGGTGAGCGGATCGAGGGCGGCAGCCCGCAGCTGCTCGCCAGCCTCGTTCACGAGGAGCTGTGGCGTGACGATCACCCGTCGCTCATTCGCATCGGCGACGAGGCCGCACCGCAGTGGTGGCTGCGGTCGCCCGAGCTTGCCGAGCGTCCGCTGGCCGATCGGGTCGAGTGGGCGACCTGGTCGATCCTGTCGACGGCGGGACGAATCGACGAGGCCGGCTTCTTCGACCGCGTCTACCGCCTCTTTCCGGGCCTCCAGGCTCCCGACGAGGAGCTCGTGCGAGCCTGCCTGGCGGCGTACGTGGCACCCGGCGAGATGGGATCACTCGCCACGGAGGACGACCACGCGCGCCGCGCCGCCGATCACGCCGCCGTCCTCGCGACCGTAACGGACTACGGTCATCGCCTCGGGCTGCGCGTCTGGATCGCCGCGCGCGAGCATGACCGTCCGGTCGGCAATCGGCGCCTCGGGGATCGGCTCAGCGAGGACGAGCGCCGCGTCTACCTGCCGCTCGTCATGCGGGCGCCGGCCGAGGTTCTCGGCGCGGTCGACGCGATCTGGTACGTCCGCGGCAAGCTGGCCTTCCTGTTCGAGGTCGAATGGACGGCGATGGTGGGGGAGGCCGTCCTGCAGCGGGGTCGCGAGATCCCGGTCGGCGAGCAGCAGGCGCGATTCCTGGTCATTCCATCGGCGCGTGCCGAGCTCCTCCGCCTGAAGCTCCAGCGCTCACCGTGGCTGCGCGACGAGATGGAGCGCCAGAACTGGCACGTGCTGAAGTGGGAGCACCTCGATACCCTCGCCGCGCGGAGCGGCGCGCGGATGGAATGGCTCGAGCCGGTTCTCGGCCTCGACCCGCTCATCGAGCGTGGCGGGGAGCAGCTGACGATGTTCGGCGAATGAAGGAATCTTCGCTTGCTCGGTATCCGGGCGACGACTAGACTCCCGCTCGGGAGTGCCGTGGTTCCCCCCTGCGGCACTCCCGTTTTCGTGCGCCCGGCCTCCTGGAGCGCCGTCTAGCCGGGTCGCTTCGAACCCTTGCGGCCGAGCGCGCGTCGCACCACCGTCATCACCTCGTCGACGTACGGTTCGCCCTGGCCTGACTCGATGGCGTGCGCCAGGCAGCCGGAGATGTGGTCCTCCAGCAGGAGCAGCGCGACCTGATCGGCGGCCGCCGTGAGTGCCTCGACCTGCTGCAGCACGTCGAGGCAGTACGCCTCCTCGTCCACCAGCCGCTGGATTCCGCGCGCCTGACCCTCGATCCGGCGCAGGCGCGTCACGAGCTCGCGCCTGTCCTGCGTGTACGAATGGCGGAAATGTGCCGTGTGCGGGTCCTGCGGGTCCGTGCTCATACTGGAGGGCAGTATGCGGATCGGGTCTCGGTCCGGTCAACCGCTCGAGTGACGAATGCCATCCACCGCACGTTGCCGGATATCGTCACCGCGGACCGTAGGTGCGCCAACGCTCGAGCGGCGAGAGGTTCCACGCTCCGTCAGACCGTCGCCACGGGCCTTGACGCGCCGACGGTCGTCAGCGGCGACAGGTGGTCCTCACGCGAG
>DASVDT010000012.1:0-5328 GCA_036380955.1 Candidatus Limnocylindria bacterium
TCCTCGCTGCCGATGATCATGGGATAGGTCTTGCCGAGCTCCGCACGAGCGCGCTCGAGGGCCGCGTCGAAGGCGGACTGGAGCTCCTCGTTGTCGGCGGAGAGGGTGGCGTAGGTGATCTTCATGCGTGGCGTGGTGGCCATCGGTACGAAACGGTGCCTCCTGCGCTGAGGAAGGGATGCGCTGGCCCCTGCAGGCCTGCAGTTCGGCTCTCGAGGACGTCTCATTATGGCACCGGCCGGCATGAACGCCGATCTCGCCGATCGTTGACGCTGTATTCAGAGGACACGCCGAAGGCCAGGCTCCGGGGGGAGAAGAGCCTGGCCTTCGGACGAACAGGATCATATCGGCGGCGATTCACGGCGGCAAGAGAATTCTGCGTACCGATACCGCGGCGTTCGCCGCGGCATTCCAGGATCGCGGGCGATCAGACCGCTCGGTGGTACAACCCCAGGTTGAGCCGCAGGAACGGCCGATGCGGACCCATGAGGTACGCCCTCCCACGATCGCCGAACAGGCGCGGCAGCAAGGCGTGCGCGAGCTCAGGCTCGGCCAGGTCGACGCGGGCGTGGACGACCTTGATCTTGAAGCCGTTGCGCAGCCACCATCCCGTGCGCCGCTGGGTTGCATCGATCGCCTGGGCGACGACCTCGGGCTCGAGGAGGGCGGCCACGTCGTCGCGACCGTAGTAGCCGACGACGATCAGCCGCCCGCCCGGGCGCAGGACGCGCTGCGCCTCCGCGATGGCCGGCAGCGACCCGTCCTCGGGCAGGATGTTGCTGGTCAGGACGATGTCGACGGCGCCATTGCGGAGGGGCAGCTTGGTGGGCTCGCCCTCGACGATCCGGATGTTCGGCTGATGGCTGCCGGCGGCGCGGCGCCGGGCCTCGGCCAGGAGTTCGGGGTTGGCCTCGATGCCGTACGTGCGCCCGGTGCGGCGCGCCAGGATCATCGGGTAGTGGCCGATGCCCGTCCCGATATCCGCGATGCGCTTCCCGCTCAGCGGAACGATTCGCTCGAGGCCCTCGAGCACCTTCCGATCGGGATCGATGGCGTCGCCCAGGCGAGCGTGCAGCACCGGATCGGCATCCGTCCATGGCGGGAAGATGGACGGCATCAGGGAACCTCGACCCGCAGCTCGGCTGGCGATCCATCGGCGAGGGTGAGCAGGTCGTTGCCTGCAAGCACCTGGAGATCGAAGGCGACCGGTCCCGGTGCGCGCAGGGTCACGACCAGCGGCATCTCCAGCGTCGCGCCCGCGAGGAGCGGGCCGTAGCCGAGCGACGTCGTGCCGGCCGGCTCACCCTGCTCTCCGGGCCCGACGACCCACTTCGTCCACTGCTGGACCAGCGGTGGTCCTCCGTCGCGGATGCGATCGTCCGATGGTGTGAACGGCGCCAGGAAGAGCGTCTGGTCGAGCTCGGTCGGCCATCGCAGGACCAGCTCGTCGATGCGCTCGTCTGCGGCACTCGTCACCGTCACCATGAGCACGCCGCCATCGGCGTCGATGTCCGGCTCGGCGGTCACGACGACGACACGCGGGTCGCTCCCGGCAGGTGGGTCGAGCGAGAGCGCGGGCTCCGGCGTGGCGCTGGCCGAGGAGGACGCGCTCGAGCTCACCTGCGCGGTCGGGGTCGGGCTCGCGGCTGGCGAGGCGGCCGATGGCAGTGCCGTCGGGCTGGCGCTCGGGCTCGGCTGCGCGACGCAGGCACTCAGGACGACAACCATCGCCGCAACGGAGGCTCGGCGGACATCGGTCATCCCTGGCTCACGCCGAGCTCGGGCAGCCGGTTGCGGATCGCATATCCGGCCGCCTGGGCGCGGCTTTCGAGCTCGAGCTTCGCGAGGATGCTCGAGACATAGTTGCGGACCGTCTTCTCCGCGAGACCCATGCGCTCGGCGATCTGGCGGTTGGATGCGCCGTCGGCGATATGCGCGAGGACGCGCCGTTCCTGGTCGGTCAGCTCGGCGAACGCACCGGGCTCCTCCAGCCGCCCCGCGCTTCGAATGCGGTCCAGCACGCTGCGGGTGACGGCCGGGTCGAGGAGCGAGCCGCCCTCCGCCACGGTGCGCACGGCGCGCACGAGCTCCGAGGAGCCGACGCGCTTCAGCACGTAGCCGGAGGCGCCCGCATCGATCGCGTCGAAGAGGGCATCGGAGTCGGCGAAGCTGGTCAGCATGACCACCGGCGTGCCCTCCAGCTCGGACGTGATGGCCCGGCAGGCTTCGACGCCGGAGCCGTTCGGCATCCGGATGTCGACCACGGCAACGTCTGGCCGATGCACCCGCGCCAGTCGGACGGCCTCCTCGCCCGACGGCGCCTGGGCCACGACCGAGAAGCCCTCCTCGGCGTCGAGCAGCGCGGCAAGGCCGATGCGGACTACCTCGTGGTCGTCGGCGATGAGGATGCGGATGGTGTCCGCCGGTGCGGCGGTCTCGGATGCGTTGGTCATGTTGGTCGGCGCGTGGTGGCCACCGGCATCGTAAGGGACACGCTCGCGCCCCGTCCGGGCGCGCTCTCGATCCGGAGCGTCGCATCCAGCAGCTCGGCGCGGCGACGAACGTTGGCCAGGCCCTGCGCGCGGCCGCGGCGGCCGCGGCGGCCGCGCTCGATCACCGCGTCAGGATCGAACCCCCTGCCATCGTCGCGAAGCTCGAGCGTGAAGCGCCGCTGGGTGCAGGCCATGCGAACCGTGACGCGATGCGCGTGCGCGTGCCGCAGGACATTGCTGAACGCCTCGGTGACGATGTGCCGCAGGTGCTCCGCCTGGTCGTGGCGCAGGCGGGGCCGATACAGCCCATCCCCGCTGACGTCGAGCTCGACCAGGGTGTGCGCCTGAAGCTCGTCGGCGACGGCAAGGACGATCGCCTCGGCGTCCCGGCTCTCGACCTCGCCCGAGCGCAGGTCGAAGATGGTGCTGCGAATGTCGTTGGTGATGCGGTTCAGCTCGGCCATGACGGTCGAGATGCGCTCGCGGGCGGGCTGTCCATCGGCATCCAGGTCGGCCGATGCGCGCTCGAGGTGCAGACCCGCGGCATAGATCGATTGAATGATCCCGTCGTGCAGGTCGCGACCGATGCGCTCGCGCTCGCGCAGCAGCAGCTCGCGACGTCGCGCCTCGGCCAGGGCACGATCGGTTTCCTGGTCGAAGAGCTCGAGGCTGCGGATGACGGCGACGGCCATGGCCAGGCCGGTGACGGACCGGAAGACCTCGATCGGCACGCCCAGCGTCTCGAAGACGGTTCGGCCGTTGATGATCGACGCCGGCGGAAACGGTGCCGGCAATGGCACGAGACCGGCCAGCACGGCGTACACGACGAACGTGACGGACGCCGCACCGAGCGCCGTCGACACGCCGCGACCGGCCATGGGGCCGAGCAGGTGCGTCGTCCGGCGCAGCCCGATGGCGGCGATGAGCGAGGCGGGCAGCCCGAGCATGCCCCGCGCGACGACGTCGCCGACGGCCAGCGGTGCCCCGATGTGCGCGAGCGCCGGATCGATGTCGGCGGAGCGGAGCCATGGCCCGGGCGAGGCGGTGAAGGTCGGACCGGTGGTGGCGGAGAGCGCGACCGTGGCCACCGCCCACAGCGCGAGGGCGACCGTGGGGACCAGGCGCAGCCAGGGCTGACCGCCGATGCGGGGAGGGTCGGATCCAGCTTCGCGCGTGTTGAGCACGAGCTCCACCCCGAACTGGAAGAGCAGGGCGAAGCTGATCGGCTTCATGGCCAGCTGGAGCAGGAGCAGCAGCTCGATCACCGTCTGTGGCAGGAAGCCGGCCTGGATCGGCACGAACAGGTAGCCCCATTCCATCAGGCCGTGGACGAGCCCGAATCCGGCCAGCCAGGGGAGCGCTCGCGCGAGCGGCAGCTGCGAGCGACGCCGGCTCTGGAGCGCAATGGCGAGGCCCATCACGAAGAAGACCTGCCCGTAGACCGAGAGCACGATGATGCGGTTCGTCTCGAACAGCTCCGCCAACCAGCCCATGCCGGTCATGGTAGGCGGCCGCATTGGTACGATCGTCGTCGTGGTCCGATCGTCCGACGAGCCCAGTCCTCCCGCGCCCCTCGCCGTGCGCCTCTGGTTCGGCTGGGCCTTCCTGCTGCTCGCCGTGACGGGGCTGCTCATGGGGCGCATCGTCGAGTTCATCGACTTCAGCGAGCGCGCCCCGTTCAGCCTGCTCGGCATCTTCATGATGATCGAGCTCGCCGCGGTCCTGTTCGGCATCACCGTGGCGTTGCAGCGCAAGCGGATCGCCTATCGGTTCGCGATCGGCATCGCCCTTCTGCCGGTGCCGATCCTGGCGGGCCTCCCGCCCGTCCTGCTGGACATGCCGGTCGACGCGGCGAACGGCTGGTACCTGCTCATGGTCCCCATCGGCCTCGTCATCAGCGCCGTCCTGATCGCCGGCCTGCTGCGCGAAGGCAGCCGCCAGTACTTCAGCGAGCCCTGATCGGACGCCGAACCTATACTCGCGGCGTGCAGCTGCTTGCCTTCTCGCGCGGCGGTGCCGACCGAGCCGGGACCCGCCTTGGCATCAGGACCGATGCCGGCATCCGTGATCTGACCGAACGGCTTGGCGTCGCCGATGTCGGCGAGCTCCTGTCGCGTGGGATCAGGGTCGATGAGCTGCGCACGAGCGGGCGCGAGGTCATCGATCCAGCGTCGGTGACGACCCGGGCACCGATCTCGCGACCGGGCAAGATCATCTGCGTCGGGCTCAACTATCACGATCACTGCCGCGAGCAGAACGTCGAGCCGCCGCGCTATCCGATGCTGTTCAGCAAGTTCGCCAACGCGGTCGCCGATCCCGGTGCGAGCGTGACCAGGCCCCGCGCGACGGAGAAGCTCGATCTCGAGTGCGAGCTCGCGGTGGTCATCGGACGCCGCGCGGCGCGGATCACTCGCGCCGAGGCGACATCCGCCATCTTCGGCTACACCGTCCTCAACGACGTCACCATGCGCGACCTCCAGAAGGAGGATCGCCAGTGGCTGCGCGCCAAGGGCTCCGACCGCTTCGCGCCGATGGGACCGGTGGTCGTGACCGCCGACGAGATCGGTGACCCACAGGCGCTGCGCATGCGTTCGGCGGTCAACGGCGAGACCTGGCAGGACTCGACCAGCGCGGAGATGGTCTTCGACGTGGCGAGCATCGTGGCGTTCGCGTCGAGAACGATCACGCTGGAGCCCGGCGACGTCATCGCGACCGGGACGCCGGCCGGCGTCGGCCATTACCATTCGCCGCCGCGGTACCTGAGGGGCGGCGACGTGATGCGGTGCGAGATCGAGGGCATCGGCGCCATCGAGAACCCGGTCGTCGACGAGGAGCC
>DASVDT010000013.1:0-38971 GCA_036380955.1 Candidatus Limnocylindria bacterium
GCCAGCGCCAACAGCATCGTCTACACCGGCGCACGCCCGGTCTTCGTGGACATCGACGAGCGCGACTTCACCATGGACGTCTCGCAGGTCGAGGCGGCCATCACCCCTCGAACGAAGGCGATCATGCCGGTCAGCCTGTACGGGCAACCCGCGGACATGCCGGCCATCGACGAGATCGCCGGGCGCCACGGCCTGGCGGTGATCGAGGACGCGGCGCAGGCGCACGGCGCGGCGGTCGGCGATCGCAAGAGCGGCACGTGGGGGGCCGGCGCGTTCAGCTTCTACCCGACGAAGAACATGACCACCGGCGAGGGCGGCATGATCACGACGCGAGACGGCGACTACGCCGAGCGCGTGCGGCTGCTGCGCGAGCACGGCATGAAGGTGCGCTACCACCACGACATCGTGGGCTACAACTTCCGCATGACCGATATCGCCGCCGCCATCGGCCTGGCGCAGCTGCCGAAGCTGCCAGGCTACAACGACCGCCGGCGGGCCATCGCCGCCCGCTATGACGCGGAATTGCGCGGCGTGATCACGCCGTACGTGCGTCCCGGCGTGACCCACGTCTACCACCAGTACACGGTCCGGGTGCACGAGCGCGACGCGTTCGTCGAGAAGCTGAAGGAGCGTGGCGTCGGCAGCGCGATCTACTATCCGATCCCCGTCCATCGGCAGAAGCCGTTCGTGGCGATGGGCTACGGCGGTCAGTCCTTCCCGGTGACCGATCGGCTGACCGATCAGGTGGTCAGCATCCCGGTGCACCCGTCACTCTCCGACGACGAGGTGAGCACGGTCATCGGTGCCGTCAACGAGACCGCCGCCGAGCTCGGGCCACTCGAGGTGGGGGCCGCCGCGGGATGACGTCGCCTGAGGGCCGCACCCTGCGCGCCGGGGTCATCGGCCTCGGCATGATGGGGCGCAATCACGTGCGCGTCTGGGACGAGGCCGTCCCCGGCGTGCAGCTGGTTGCCGTCGCCGATCCCGACGCCGATGCGGTCGAACGGGCGACGCAGGGCCGTCGCGCGCGCGGCTTCGACGACCCGGCGCGGATGTTCGCCGAGGAGGAGCTCGACCTCGTCAGCATCGTCGCCCCCACCAGCCTGCACCTCCCGGTGACGCTCGCCGCACTCGCCGCGGGTGTGAACGTGCTCGTCGAGAAGCCCATTGCCGCCACCCGGGAAGAGGCGACGCGCATGATCGAGGCGGCTCGCGATGCCGGCCGGATGCTCACCGTTGGGCACATCGAGCGGTTCAACCCCGCAATCCGCGAGCTGCGCAGGCGTCTGGCCGATGGTGAGCTGGGACGCGTCTTCCAGGTGCACGCGACCCGCCTGGGGCCGTTCCCGGCTCGCATCCGGGACGTCGGCGTGGTCGTGGACCTCGCGCCACACGACCTCGACATCATGCGGTACCTCATCGGCTCCGAGCCGATCCGCATCTTCGCCGAGACCGAGCGCCGCATCCACACCGAGCACGAGGACCTCTTCAACGGGATGCTGAAGTTCGCCAACGGCGTCATCGGCGTCCTCGACATCAACTGGCTGACGCCGACGAAGAAGCGAACCCTGAGCGTGACCGGCGAGCGCGGCATGTACGTCGCGGACTACATCGCCCAGGACCTCGTCTTCTACGCCAATCCGGACGCCAACGGCACATGGGTCAACGACGGTGTGACGTCGGTCGCCGAGGGTGAGATGACGCGCAGGCGAATCGATCGCCAGGAGCCGCTCACCGTGGAGCTCACCGAGTTCGCGGCGGCCGTCCGCACCGGCGGCGAGCCGCCGGTCGACCCGCACGACGCCATGGTCGCGCTGCTGCTGGCTCGCAAGATGGTCGAGTCGGCAGAGAGCGGCCAGGTGATCGCCGGTGAGGCGCTCGAGGAGGTCGTCAGATGAGGATTGCGGTGGTCGGGCTGGGCCACATCGGCCTGCCCCTGGCAGTCCAGTACGCATCGCGCGGCCACGACGTGATCGGCGTCGACGTCGCCGATTGGATCGTCGACGCCATCAACCGCGGCGAGTCGCCGCATCGGGACGAGCAGGCGCTGATCGACCGCGTGCCGAAGCTGGTCGCCGAGGGTCGCCTGAGGGCCACGACCTGGCGCGAGCCGGAGGGCGTGCGCGGGGCCGAGGTCGTCGTCGTGATCGTGCCGGTGGTGGTGGATGCCGAGCGCCAGATCGACTTCAAGCCGATCGACGCGGCGACGCGCGACATCGCGGCCAACCTGGGCGACGGCGCGCTGGTGGTCTACGAGACGACGCTCCCCGTCGGCACGACGCGGGATCGCTTCGGGCCCATGCTCGCCGCGGGCAGCGGCAAGCAGCTCGACCGTGACTTCTACCTCGCCTTCAGTCCGGAGCGCGTGCTGGTCGGCCGCGTCTTCCTGGACCTGCAGCGCTACCCGAAGATCGTGGGCGGCACGAGCGACGAGAGCACCCGACGGGCGGTCGAGTTCTATCGCGCCGTGCTCGACGAGGGCACCGAGGTCATGCGGGTCGCGAACGCCGAGACGGCGGAGATGGTGAAGCTGGCCGAGACGACGTATCGCGACGTGAACATCGCCTACGCCAACGAGCTGGCCCGCTTCGCGGATCGCAACGGCATCGACGTGACCGAGGTCATCGGCGCCGCGAATTCGCAGCCGTACAGCCACATCCACCAGCCGGGCGTGGGCGTGGGTGGCCACTGCATCCCGGTGTACCCGCATTTCCTGTTCAACGACGACCCGGAGCTGCGGATCCCGCCGCTGGCCCGCGAGATCAACGAGGGGATGGGCGCATACACGGTCGACATGATCGAGGACCGGGTCGGCTCGCTCGACGGTCAGCCGGTGGTCGTCCTCGGCGTCGCCTACCGCGGCGACGTCAAGGAGGACGCCTTCAGCTCGGCCTTCCGCCTCCGCGACGAGCTGCTCGCCGCGGGCGCGCGGGTGTACGGCCATGATCCGTACTTCGATGCCGACCACCTCCGCTCGCTCGGCTTCGAGCCGTACGAGCTGGGCTCGGATGAGCCGATGCGCGTCGCGGTCCTGCAGGCCGCGCACGACGCATATCGGTCGCTCGATCCGTCGAGCATCGCCGGCCTGAAGCTCTTCGTGGACGGCCGCAACGCGCTGGACAGGGAGCCATTCGAACGCGCCGGCGTCACCTATGTCGGCATCGGTCGCTGAGGCCGCTGCGGCTCCGACCGTCGGGCTCGCGGCCGGCCGCGGCGTCTGGGTCGTCCTGCCGACGTACAACGAGCGCGAGAACCTCGAGCCCATCGCCGCCGCCATCCTGGCTGCGCTGCCCGAAGCGTCGCTGCTCGTCGTCGACGATGGCTCGCCCGATGGCACCGGTGAGCTGGCCGACACGATCGCCGCGCGCGAGGCGCGCGTCGCGGTCCTGCACCGGCCGGGGAAGCAGGGCCTCGGCGCCGCGTACCGCGACGGCTTCCGGTGGGTGCTCGAGCGCCCCGAGACGCGTGCCGTGGTGCAGATGGACGCCGACTTCAGCCACGACCCGGCGACGCTGCCGCGCATGCTCGCTCCACTCATGGGGAACGCCGACCTGGTGCTCGGCACGCGCTACATGACGGGCGGCTCGACGGTCGGCTGGCCGTGGTATCGGAAGCTCATCAGCCGTGGCGGGACGATCTTTGCGCGCACCGTGCTCATGCTTCCCTATCGCGATCTCACGGGCGGCTTCAAGGCCTGGCGTCGCGAGCTCATCGATGCCATCCGCCTTCGCGAGACGTCCGGCTCGGGCTACGGCTTTCAGATCGAGACGACCTGGTGGGCCCACCGGCGTGGCGCGAGCATCGTGCAGGTGCCGATCACGTTCCGTGAGCGCGTGGCCGGCACGTCGAAGATGAGCGGCGGCATCGTCCGCGAGGCGATGCTCCTCGTCCTCCGCCTGCGCTGGAACGCGATCCGCGACGCCCTGCGTGGCTGAGCGGTGGCTGCGTGCGGTGGCAGGCGTGCTGAGTCGCGGCATTGATCACGAATGAGGCCACGAGTCAGATGACGCCGTGGCGCGCGTCACTGACCGCGAGGATCGGAAACGGATGTATCGGACAGGTCTCGCCTGAGGCGGTTCCAGGTTGGATGAGACCGATAGGTCGGCGTGGCTCGCGCACGAACCGCGCCTCCAGGCGCACCTCATGCTCATCGGACGCCGATGTATCGGACAGGCCTCGCCTGGCGCGGCTCCAGGTTGGATCAGACCGATGAATCGGCGTGGCGCGCACCAACCCGCGTCTCCAGCTCGCCTCGAGCCGAACGTGAGCGTCGGTGTGCGGCGTGGGTGCTCATCGGCTAGCATGTCGCCGCCCGTACCGAGCCGCCACAGCGGCCCACCCGAGCCGCCGCATGACCGCCTCCGCATCCTGATGAGCCGATGAGCTTTCGATCACGACCGGTCCTCGACCGCAAGCACCGCCCGCGCTGGCAGGACGAGCTGCGCACCCAGCAGCTCACCGTCGTCGCGTTCGCGATCGCGATCGCGCTGGCCGTCGGGATCTTCGGCGCATCGGCCTGGAACGGGTACTGGGAGGCGCACTTCCGACCGGTCGCCGCGGTTGCCGGCACGAGCTTCGACCGCGCCGACCTCGACGTCCGCGAGCGAATCCTGGCTGCCGAGACGATCGGACAGATCACGGAGCTGCAGGCGACGCTGGGCGGCCCGCGCGACCAGATCACGCAGCAGCAGATCGACAGCCTCAGCCAGCGCTTCAACAACCTCGCCTCGGAGGCCGCCGACTCGCTCGTCGACAGCGCCGTCCTCGCCTCGCGCGCCGAGGACTTCGGCATCTCGGTCAGCGACGACGAGCTGGATGCCGGCGTCGCGGAGCGCGTCACCCTCCCGGAGCGCGTGCACGCCAGCCTGATCCTGGTCGAGGCGCTTCCCGACGACGCCGAGCCCACCGACGAGCCCACCGACGAGCAGCGCGCGGAGGCGGAGACCGCGGCCCAGGACGCGCGCGATCGGGTCGAGGGAGGCGAGGACTTCGCCACGGTCGCGACGGACGTCAGCGACGACTTCACCGCATCGCTCGGCGGCGATCTCGGCTGGTTCGAGGATGGTGACGCGGCGTACGGCGAGTACTTCGACGCGCTGAAGGACGCCGAGCCCGGCGACATCGTCGGCCCGGTCCAGACCGAGCGCGGCTCGGCCGTGCTCCAGCTCGTCGACCGGCGCGAGGCCACGACCGAGGGCGGGCTGCGCGACACGCTGGCGCAGCAGGGGATCGACGACGCCACGTATCGCGACTACGTGCGCGGCCAGTTGCTGGTCGACCAGTATCGCGAGTACTTCGAGAACGAGGTGGTCGTGTCGCCGGCCGCACAGCAGCGGGTTGCGCAGATCTTCATCAAGGGCGTCGCCGGCGCCGTCGTTCCGCAGGAGCGCGCGCGGCACGTGCTCATCCAGCCGGACCCGGAGCTCGACGACCAGTCGCAGGCCACCGACGAGCAGTGGGAGGCCGCGCTGGACGAGGCGCGAACGGTCGAGGGCCTGGTGAAGGCCGATGACGCCGACTGGTTCGCCATCGCCGACGAGCACAGTGACGACACCGGTTCCGCGACGCGAGGCGGCGACCTGGGGTGGTACGACCCGGCCAATCCACAGTTCGTGACGGCCTTCGCCGCCACGCTTGCGTCCCTCGAGGTCGGCGAGGTCAGCGATCCGGTGCGGACCGAGTTCGGCTATCACGTCATCCAGAAGACCGGCGAGCGCGACAGCCCGCAGCAGCAGGCGGCCGACCTGCTCGACGAGCTGCGTGCCGATCCCGACACCTTTGCCGCCACCGCCACGCAGGTCAGCGAGGACTACGAGACGGCCAAGGAGGGCGGAGAGCTCGGCTGGGTGGCGCCGTATCAGCTCGACGAGGCGCAGGAGGACGCGGTCTTCGGGCTCACGGAGGTCGACGAGATCAGCAACCCGGTCGACGAGGGCGCCGACGGGATCACCATCTACCAACTGCTCGAGTCGAGTGACAGCCGAGAGATCGAGGCTGACCGTCTCGACGACATCCGCTCGCAGGGCTTCGACCGCTGGCTGGACGAGGAGGTTCGCGCACCGGTCGACAGCTGGCTGGATCCGCAGTACGTCTCCAGCACCGCAGCTGCCTGACCGATGAGCGCCGCAGGCGTGGGCGGCGTCGACAGCCTGCTCGGGGCGGCGGGCATCGACGCGCGTGCCGGTGTCCAGATCGTCGCCGCAGACCGGCTTGCGTCCGTCGCGTTCGATCCGTCGCTGCCGCTCGTCGTGCTCGCCTCGTCGGCCAGCGCCGCGCCGCCGCTGCCGGGTCGCCATGCGCGCACCGGCGGCCACGGCGTCCTCGGCGCCCTGTATCCGGCCGCACACACGCTGCTCCGCCTGTCGGACCACGCGTCGGTCGCGCTCGAGGCGCTCGACGATGCCGCGCTGGCCGCCGACGACTGGCTGGTGCCGGCGCTCGACCCGATCGAGAACCTGGCGAGCCCCCACGGCATCGCGGCCATCAGCGCGCGGCTTCGAGCCCCCGATGGGTGCCCGTGGGACCGCAAGCAGACGCATCGGAGCCTGCGGCCGTACCTGCTGGAGGAGGCATACGAGACGGTCGACGCCATCGAGAACGGCTCGTCGGCGGAGCTGGCGGAGGAGCTGGGCGACCTCCTGCTGCAGGTCATCCTGCACGCCCAGTTCTCCGCAGAGGAGCGCGAATTCGACCTGACCGACGTGTATCGGTCGATCGCGGGGAAGATCGTTCGGCGCCACCCACACGTCTTCGGCGAGCTCCAGGTGGACAGCGTGGAGCAGCTGATGACGACGTGGGAATCGATCAAGGCGGGCGAGCGCGAGGCGAGCGGCAAGGCCGACGAAGGAGCCTTCGGCGGCGTGGCGCGAGCGCTGCCGGCGTTGCCGGCGAGCCGCGAGATCCAGGAGCGAGCGTCGGCGCTGGGATGGGACTGGGATGCCATCGCCGGGGTGTGGGAGAAGGTCGGCGAGGAGCTGGACGAGCTGCGTGACGCGGAGGACGACGAAGGCCGCCTGCACGAGCTTGGGGACGTCCTCTTCGCCCTCGTCAACCTGGCGCGCTGGATGAAGCTTGATCCCGAGGAGGCCCTTCGGGCCGCAAATCACCGCTGGGTGGCGCGCTATCGGGCGGTCGAGGTGCTGGCGGCGGAGCGGGGCGTCGAGCTCGGCTCGCTGTCACTCGCCGAGAAGGACGTCCTGTGGGACGAGGTGAAGGGTGGCTGACGACGCGGCGCGCCCTCGCCGCGTCGCGATCGTCGTCCACGCCATCTTTCCGGGCGACCCGCGCGTGCGCCGTCAGAGCGACGCCCTCGTCGACGCGGGGTACGAGGTCGACATCTTCTGCCTCCGCCAGCCCGGTGAGCCGGCGGAGGAGCGCGACGGACCGATACGGATCCTGCGCCTGCCGATCAACCGCAGCTTCATCGGCTTCGCGGGTCACATGCTCGAGTACGTCGCGTTCACGGTCGCGGCTGGCTGGCGGTTGGCGCGCGAGCATCGGCGGCGCCGGTACGATCTCGTGCAGGTCGCGACCGTCCCTGATTTTCTGAGCTTCGCCGCCCTACCCGAGAAGCTGGCCGGCGTTCCGCTGCTGCTCGACCTGCACGAGGACATGCCCGAATTCTTCCGGGACCGATTCGCGGGCGGCATTCTGCGGCCGTTGCAGCCGGTCGTGAACGTCGCCACGCGGGCATCGGCCGCCGTCGCCGACGAGCTGATCACCGTGCACGAGCCCTTACGGCTGCTGTCGATCGGCCGCGGCGTGGACCCGGACCGGATCAGCGTGGTCATGAACAGCGCCGATGGTCGCCTGTTCGATCCGTCGCGCCACCCGCGGCGGCCGTTCATGGCGGACGGCACGCTCCGCCTCGTCCATCACTCGAACTTCCAGCGCATCTACGGGCTCGACGTCGCGATCGAGGGGCTGTCACGCGTCCGGTCCGACCTCCGGTGGCGACTGGACGTCTACGGCGACGGCCCGTGGCGGCCGGCCATCGAGGCGGCCATCGAGCGGACCGGCACCGCCGACCGGGTGACCCTCCACGGGCGAGCGCAGATGGACGAGCTGCCCGCGATCCTCGCCGGCTCGGACATCGGTCTCGTCCCATCATTGCCCGAGCCGTATCTCGAGTACTCGCTCAGCACGAAGCTGCTCGAATATGCGGCCATGGCGGTTCCGACCATCGCCAGCGACCTGGCGACGTTCCGGCACTACTTCGACGATGCGGCGCTCCGCTTCGTCCCCGGCGGCGATCCCGACGCATTGGCCAGTGCCGTGGAGGCCATGGCCGACGACCCGGTCGGCACGGTGGCGATGGGACTGGAGGCGCAGCGGCAGGCCTCCGCCCATGACTGGGAGCCGCAGAAGCAGCGCTACCTGGCGATCGTTGAGCGGCTGGTCGGTGGACGAGACGCCGGCCGGCGAGGTCCGGCTATTCCTTAACGGCCCCGGCGCTGGCGTTCATGATCCGCTTCTGGAAGATGAAGAACACGATCGCCACCGGGATCGTCATGAGCAGCGAGGCGGCGAGCTTGATCGGGAACTGCTGGCCCTGGCTCAGCTGACCGGACGCGAGCTGCGCAACGCCCTTCGTGAGGGTCGTCAGCTCCGTGCTCTGGGTCGTGACGATGAAGTGGTTCAGCTCGTTCCACGAGCCCTGGAACGAGAGGATGACGATGGTCATCACCGCCGGCAGCGACATCGGCAGCACGATCGACCAGAAGATGCGGAAGATCCCCGCCCCATCGATCCGCGCCTGCTCTTCGACGGCGACCGGGATCGACTCGAAGAAGTTCTTCATGATGAACACGCCGGCCGCATCGGCGAGCAGCGGGATGATCATTCCCGAATACGAGTCGTACATGCCGAGCTGGTTGACGACGAGGAACTTCGGGATGAGCAGCACCACGCCGGGCACCGCCATCACCGCGATGAGCAGCGCGTAGACGACGCCACGTCCGGGGAACGGGATGCGGGCCAGTGCGTAGCCGGCCAGGCACACGAAGAAGACCCGCCCCAGCGTGACGGACAGCGTGACGATGAACGAGTTCATGGTCCACAGCGGGAAGTCGCTGCGTGTGAACAGCCGCTCGTAGGCGGCCGCCGTCCACGTCCCCAACCCCAGCGACAGAGGCTCGCTCACCACGTCCGCGTCCGGGCGGAAGGAGTTGACGACCTGGATGATGAACGGCGCGATGTAGACGATCGCCAGCAGGATGAGCACGACGAACGGCGCCCACGCCACGAGGGATTCGCGTCGAGTCCTCACCGTCCCACCTCCGTCCGCCCGATCCACAGTCGCTGGAGCACCGTGAGGACCACGATGATCGCGAACAGGATGAAGGCGATGGCCGCGCCGCGCGGCCAATCGTGGTTGGTGAAGGCGGAGTTGAACGACAGGTAGGCCGGCGTCAGCGTCGTCTTCGCCGGTCCCCCCTGCGTGCCAACGTAGATCTGGTCGAAGACCTGCCAGGTCCCGATCAGTCCGAGGGTGACCACCGTGAACAGGACCGGCTTGAGCATCGGCAGCGTGACGTACCGGAAGCGCTGCCAGGCGTTCGCACCGTCGGTCATGGCCGCCTCCTCGATCTCTGTGTTGATCTGCTGCAGGCCGGCGATGAAGAGGAGCATGAAGGTCCCCGAGGTCGTGAAGACAGCCATCATGATGAAGGCGGTCATCGCGACCGACGGGCCCGAGATCCAATCCCAGCCGGAGATCCCCAGGATCGTCGCCCCGGTGAGCGGGTTGTCGGCCGCGGTCACGCCGAAGGCCCCCAGGAGGATGTGGATGAGGCCGCGTGGGTCCTGGAACCAGTTCGGACCCTCGATCCAGACCCAGCTGAGGACCTTGTTCACCGGCCCCGCGGCGCTGAACAGGAAGAGCCACAGCACGACGATCGCGACCGACGAGGTCACTGATGGGAAGTAGAAGGCCGTACGGAAGAAGCCGCGGCCGCGCATCACCCGCCGGTTGACGAGGATCGCCAGACCGAGCGCGGCGGCGGTCTGGAGCGGGACGACGAGGAGCACGTAGAACAGGTTGTTGCGCAATGCCGTGCCGAGATCTCGGGTGGCCAGCCCGGTCCCGCCGAGCAGCTCCGCATAGTTCTTGGCGCCGACGAAGTTCACCCCCTCGGCGAACGGCGGACCGATCCCCGACCAGTCCGACATGCTCACCCACGCGGCCATCAGGACCGGAACGAGCACGAACAGGCCGACGATGACCACCGCCGGGCTGACGAACAGCCAGCCGGCCAGTGCGCGATTGCCGTGGATCGAGCCGCGCTGCCGCACTCCAGCCATCACTCCCTCACGCCACGCAAGGAGCCAGCACCATACCCGGTGCCTTCGGATCCATGTGGTCTGGTCCGAGGCGACGCGAGCGCGCCGCCCCGGACCGCAACGGAGAGCCTACTGGCTGTCCAGGGCGTCCTGAAGGCTTGCCTGCACGCTGGCGAGGATCGCCTCGGGCTCCGTCGACGACAGCGTTGCGAGCTGCGCGTTGAAGTCACCGATGACATCGCTGGTGCCGGGCTGCGACGGGAGGTTGATGGCGTAGTCCGCACCATCGATGAAGGCCGCGAACTCCGGGTACGCCTGCTTCCATTCCTCCGCCGCCGATGCGACCGAGGGCATCACGCCGAATGCCTCGGCCGCCGCGAGCTGGGACTCGGTGCTGGTCAGATGCTCGACCAACGAGGTCGCCCCGGGGATGTTGTCCGACAGCGCAGCCATGCCCCAGCAATTGGTGTACTGGATCGTGCCGGGTCCGGCGGGACCTTCCGGCAGCTCGGCGACGGTGTAGTTGACGTCCGGGAAGTCGTTGGTCATGGCGCCGGCGATCCAGTTGCCCTCGATCACCATGGCCGCCTTCCCAAGACCGAATGCTTCCCCACCCCAGCCGGCGTCGATGCTCGGATCGTTCGAGAACGCGAACGATCCGGCCGCCATCTGGTCCTTCACGTACTGGAGGGCCTCTGCGTTCTCGGGTGAGTCGACGACGGCGGTCGTTCCGGAGTCATCGACGAACGCGCCGCCTGCCTGCGCCATGAAGACGCCAACGCGCTGGACCTCCGGCCCGAAGGCGAGGCCCTTGTGCTCGTCCGTGGTCAGCTGTTCGGCCACGGCACTCAGCTCGTCCCAGGTGGTCGGGATGTCGTCGTCGGTCAGGCCGGCATCGGCCCACATGTCCGAGTTGATGACCAGCGCCAGCGTGGAGAAGTCCTTGGGCGCGCACATGAACTGGCCGTCGTAGGTGAAGGCCTCACGCAGCGCCGGGAAGAAGTCGTCGGCGTTCGACAGGTTCTCCGCGTACGGCTCCAGCGAGCCCGTCGCCGCGTACGCGGCCATCTGATCGGTCGACAGGTAGAACAGGTCGGGCGGGTTGTTCGAGCTGAAGCCCTGCGACAGCTGCTGGTTCAGGTCCGATGCGACGACGACCTCGGCGTCCACGCCGGACTCGGCCGACCAGTCGGCCACCAGCTGGTTCACGATGTCCGTCTCGGCATCGCCCGACGAGCCGATCAGGATCGTCAGGTCGGCTCCGGGCTCGGCTGAAGCACTCGCGTCCGTCGAGGCCTCAGGGGCCTCGGATGCCGGTGCCGAGGCGCTCGGTGCTGCGGAGTCTGATTCGAAGCCGCTGCCACAGGCAGTGAGCAGGAGCATGGCGCCGGCGATCACGGCGGACGCGCGCAGGGTTCGGTGTGTCATGGCTGGCTGATCTCCTCCTGGATGGTTCCGACGTTCTCGGAAAGCGGGTGTGCGGCGCCTCGGGGGTCGCGCTACACCGGTGAGAGCCGAGGCAGGGTGGTGCGCTGGGGCACGCGGAAGTCAGCGACACGGTAGGATTTCGAGGTCGACGACGGCAGGAGCGGATGATGCGGCGTGCGAAGGCTGCGCGTCAAGGTGCAGCCTCGGGCGCCGAAGCGGCCATCTGGCTCGGTACGAGGCGTCGGGGCGTAGATCAGTCTGGCAGATCGCCTGCTTTGGGAGCAGGAGGCCGCCGGTTCGAATCCGGCCGCCCCGACCATCCGCATCCAGACGCTACCATCGGGCAGTAGATGCTGACCGCCCTCACCTTCGCTGCCGCCATGGTCGTGGGGCTGGTCGTCACTCCCATCGTGCGCGCGCTGGCCGAGCGCCTGGAGCTTCTCGATCAGCCCGGCGGACGCAAGGTCCACCAGTTCCCGGTGCCGCGCCTCGGCGGGATCGCCATGATCGTGGCCTTCGGGATCGCCATCGGCCTGGCCACCCTGGCGCGGCCGGATCTCGGCGCGGTTGGCGGCCTGAGGCCGAACCGGGCGCCGGCCATCCTGGCCGGGGTGAGCCTCATCCTCGTCATCGGGGTCGTCGACGACGTGCGCGGCATGCGCGCCCTGCTCAAGCTGGTGTTCCAGATCGGCGCGGCCCTGGTGGCATTCGGCCTCGGCTTGAGCGTGGACCGCCTGGCGCTGCCATCG
The DNA here is from genome assembly GCA_036380955.1 of Candidatus Limnocylindria bacterium. GTDB lineage: Bacteria > Chloroflexota > Limnocylindria > QHBO01 > QHBO01 > JACDBZ01. The sequence continues at coordinate 12,459 of DASVDT010000013.1, forward strand.
GGAACGGTCGAGCTCGGGGCGCTGGCGCTGCCGGTGACGGTCGGTTGGATCGTCGGCGTCATGAACGCGGTGAACCTCATCGACGGGCTCGACGGCCTCGCCGCAGCCGTCGTCCTGACCGTGCTGGGCGCCTTCGGCCTGCTGGCGGCATCCGATGGCGTGGACCCGACCCTTCCGATCATCGCGGCGACCGCCGGGGCCGCGGTCGGGTTCCTGGCCTACAACCTCCACCCTGCCTCGATCATCATGGGCGACACCGGCTCGATGTTCCTTGGGTTCGTCGTCGCCGCCATCGGCATCTCGCTCACCCAGGACGGCGTGTTTCCCCAGCCACCCTGGGTGCCCATCGTGGCGCTCGGCGTACCGATCGCGGACACGCTGTGGGCCGTCATCCGCCGCACGGCCCGCGGCGAACCATTCTTCGTGGCTGATCGCGGCCACATTCATCACCAGCTGCTGCGCCGCGGCCTCAGCCAGCGCGACGCGATGCTGATCCTGACCGCGATCTCGGCCGCGCTCGCCGTGGTCGCCGTGCTGCTGGCGCGGGTCGGCTAGGGAGCGGGCACCGCCGCCGCGGGCTCGTCTCCGGGCGCCGCGGCATCGGTCGCGATGTACCAGCCGGTGAGCTCGTCGGCGCCGAAGATGCGAGCCATCTCGGTGCGGATCGCGTCGCGATGCGGAACGAGGAGGTAGTTCACCGCCGGCTGGGACGGCAGCTCCACGAAGCGCGGGTAGTCGAGCACCACCCGCTCGATATCGGGTCCGGCAATGAGCGGCAGCAGGCTGGCGAGGTCGCCGGCCTGGTCGCGCGGGAAATCGGTGCTGATCGTGCGGCCGATGGCACGCAGCAGGTCGGGCAGCTCCAGGAACGTGTCAGCCTCCGCAAGCTCGTTGCGCATGGCGAGCAGCACGCGTTGCTGGCGCTCGTTCCGTTCGAAGTCGCTCTGCGGCACCCGCGAGCCGTCCGCCATCTCGATCCAGCCCTTGCGGCTGCGTGCGTAGGCGAGCGCGTCGAGGCCGTCGTAGTCGTTGCAGCCCGAGGGCAGGACGAGGGGCTCGTCCTGGCGCCGGCTGTTCGAGAGCGTGCCGTCGAACTCGGGGTCGACCAGCGTCCCGGGGAGGCACAGGCGCAGCCCGCCGAGGGCGTCGATCATCTGCGCGAACCCGGCCATGTCGATCTCGGCGTAATGGTGGATCTCGATGCCGAGATACAGCCCGACCGAGCGCTCGAGCGTGCGAATGCCGCACGCCTCGGCATCCTCGACGAGGTCCGGACACCACGTCTCGGCATCCGAGGAGGCGACCGCGGCGAGGGCATTGACCTTGTCGGGGAAGAGGCCGCCGGCGTAGAGCGACGCGTCGGGCAGCGGTACGAAGCCGGTATCTCGCGGCACCGAGATCATGACCGCCGTGCGCTCCACCGGGTCGACGCTCACCACCAGGATGACGTCGGTCAGCACCGCCTCGCGGCCGGGTGCCGCGTCGGTTCCAAGCAGGAGCACGTTGATGCGCTCGGTGCCGTCCCAGCGGAACTCGGGCTGATTGACCGGCTCCTGCCCGCCCTCGTCGCCCGAGCCTGCCCCACCACCGATGCCGGGATCGCGCGGCGCAAACACCTGGCCGAGCGTGTCGTTGAGCTGGACGACGACGCCCGTGACCCAGCCATGCATACCGAGCGTGAGCACCAGCAGTCCCCCGACGACCATGAGCGCGGTCCGTCGGTCATGGCCGGTGATGTCCGGCCACGGTGTGAGGCCGGCGTGCGCGATCGCAATGCCCCGCCAGGCGAGGAGCGCGGCGTTGATCGCCAGGACGGCGACCAGGAAGTCGCTCGAGAAGAGGCCGTTGCCGATGCCGGTGAATCGACCGCCGATAGCGGCCGCGGCGAAGGCGCCCAGGAGGACCGGCGGCAGCGCAAGCACGATGGCAGCGCGAGTACGGCCGGCATAGGCCTGTCCGAGCCCGGGAAAGACGAACGAGAGCACTGCCGCCAGCCATGGTCGATGCGGTCGAGGGTCGGCCGCTCCGGCCGGCGAGGCGTCGATCATCGGGGGCGCCGAGTGTAGCACCGAGCAGTCCCGGAACCGATGTGGTGCGTCCTGTCCACGAATGGGGGAGTACGGTTGGGTTAGTACGTTTGCGCCATCTCTCGGCTGGCCCGCATACTGCGATCCGCCGGTGATGACCCCGGTCGTGTCCATCGATCAGCGAATCCGCGGGGGACGAGGAATCCGTGCCACCAGAGCTGACCATCATCGCCGTCACCGCGCTCCTGGCAGGGCTCCTCCTCGTCGGGATCATGCTTGCCGGCAGGCGCGGCGCGGGTGCTGGTGACGAGTTGCTTGCGCACTCATCGGTCGCTCCGTGGCGCGAGCCGGCCGAGGCTGAACCCTCCGGCGCCGCCGATGCCACGCTCCGCGTGGTGTGGTGGTTGACGACGACCATCGTCCTTCTCGGTGTCGGGATCAGCGGCTCCTTCGCCGCGGACCAGGCGCCGATCTTCGTGCTCGGTGGGGCGGCCGTGCTCGCCGTGGTCCTGTTCCACGAGGTACTCGGCCAGGCGCAGCGCGGCCGCCTGGTTCGCGTGCTCGAGGTCGCGGCGGCGATCGCCCTCATCGGCGGGCTGCTGACGTTCACGGGCTTCGCCTCGTCGCCGTTCGCGATGCTCTTCGCGCTCGTTGCCGTCGCTGCGGCGCTGGCGTACGGCCCTCGCGCCGGCCTGGCGACCGCCGGCCTCGCGACGGCCGCCTTCGCGGCCGTCCTGCTCGCGGACCCCGGGCTGGAGACCTATGGTCCGGAGGACGCGCTGAGGCTGTCCGTCGGCCTGGGGGCGACGTGGCTGCTGGCCTTCGTGGCGGTCGCCTACGCCGGCCACCAGCGCCGCACGGTGTCACACGCGCTCGCCCTGTCCCGCACCGACCCGTTGACCGGCCTCTACAACCGGTCGCAGCTGTTCGTGACCCTCGAGCAGGAGGTCAGCCGCACCAGACGCAGTGATCGAGGCTTCTGCGTGCTCATGATCGACGTGGACGGCCTGAAGGCGATCAACGACAGCGCCGGGCATCTCCGCGGCGACGACGTGCTGCGCGCGCTCGGCGCCGTCATCCGCGGCTCGATCCGGACCGTGGACAGTGCCTACCGTTACGGCGGCGACGAGTTCGTGGCGCTCCTGCCGGAGACGGACATCGTTGGCGCCTTCGTGGTGGCCGAGAAGATCCGCTCCGGCGCGGAGGACGTCGGCATGGCGACCGCCGAAGCAGACGCGATGACGAGCGTCAGCATCGGGCTCGTCTCGCATCCCGAGGACGGACTGGGCGCCGAGGAGCTGATGGTGGCGGCCGACCGGGCCATGTACCAGGCCAAGAAGCTGGGAAAGAACCAGATCAGCGGCAACCCGCGGCCGCGACCGGCGTTGCTGGCCCGGCGCTCGACGATCGAGGAGCGTTCCCAGCCGGCCGCCGCCGCGGAGGCCGTTGCGGCGGAGGCCGTTGCGGCGCCCGAACCCGCCCCGGTCCAGGCGCTCGCGCCCCGCAACGGCGCCACCGCCCCGAGCGAGGAGCGGGCAGTCGCGGTGGAGCTCGGCCCCGTCGTCGTGGCGGAGGAGCGGCTCGCCAAGCCGGGCGCCGGTGACGACGAGCCGGACGCCCAGGTCGTGCGCCGCCAGATAGCGGCGGCCAGCCGGTCGTTCGACCCCGATCACCAGATCCGGCGCGCCATGGACGCCTTCCTGTCGCCGACGGCCGGCGAGCGTGACGCGCGCGACACCCGCACGCCCGACGCCTAGCCTCAGCCCTCGCTGATCGCGCTACCCTCGGGCACGATCTCCCACCACATCCGGCCGGGAGGCAGCACCACCGGCTCGTCGCTGTCGGCAAACGTCCACTCGGTCACGTCGGTCGCGTGCGACCGCGACCAGCGGACGTCGTATCCGATGCCGTCGACGTACAACCGGCCCTCGCCCTCGCCGACGAGGTGCTGGAAGCGTCGCGGATAGCCGCCGGGGTCGAGCTCGCCGGGCAGCACGTCCTGCCGCACGACCTGCACGAGCACGGTTCGAACGCCGATGCGCTCGCCCGTCAGCCGATCGCTGTTGGCGGCGCCCGCGTCGCTTCGCAGCCACTGTCCCGAGCTCCCATCCCAATCCCAACCGAAGCGCCAGAAGCTGGCCGTCTGGAGCCCGATGCTCCCCACGGAGCGGCCGTCGGGCAGCTGCGCCGCGGGATCGAAGCTCATCGGCGCGCGCCCCGGATCGCGGATGCCGGCCGCGAGATCGTGCAATGCGCCGCCCTCCAGCTCGGCGCGGGCCGCGTCGACGTCGAGATAGACGTTGTGCGGTGCAGCCCACGGACCGGCGCGGAAGAAGAACGCAAATGGGTCGGTCAGGCCGTTGACCCGCGGCACCTCGTTGCGATCGAGCCGGGCGAGCACCTTGCCCGCGCCGCCGTAGTGGAAGGTCACGCCATGCAGCTGCTGGTAGAGGTCGATGTTGAAGTAGCGCGCGGAGCGCACCGGACCGACCGCGGCCCCGATCGACTCGCGGCACATGAAGACCGCCATGAAGCGGGTGGTGTCGCCCTCGACCGGCGCCTCGATGACGAGGTCCGCGAGATTCAGCCCCGACGGCGGCCGCGCGATCGGGTTGTTCTCGATCTGGACGATCATCGGCACCCTGTCGGCCAGGGCCGGATCGCTCAGCTCGGTGCCGTTCAGCGGGCACACGGCGGCCGGCTCAGGCGTCGGCGATGGCGTGGGGCTCGGTGTCGGTGACGGTGACGGTGTTGGACTCGGCGTCGGGGTCGGTGAAGGCGTCGGCGACGCGGTCGGAGGTGGGCTTGGCACCGGCTCCGGCGAGGCGGTGAGCATCAGTGCGACCCCGACGGCCACGGCGAGGATCACGAGCGCGGCCAGCGCGAAGCGCAGCCGCCGCTCTCCGAGGGAATGCATGAGCCACAGATGCTACCGGCTGCTCGGGGGGACGCGCCAACGCGCTGCTAGACTCGCCGCCATGCCAGGGTTCTCCACGCGGGCCATCCAGGCTGCCAGCCGCGTGCCGTCCGCGCCGCAGCCGCCGGTCAACGTGCCGATCTATGCGTCGAGCACGTTCGTCGTTTCCGACGCCGCGGAGCTCGCCGAGCTGCTCGAGTTCGCGCGTCCGGGCCACTCCTACTCGCGCTACTCCAATCCGACGCACCAGGCGCTCGAGGCGGCGCTGGCCGAGCTGGAGGGCGCGGATGCCGCGCTCAGCACCGCCTCGGGCATGGCGGCCATCCACGCCGCGGTGCTCTCGATCCTCGCGAGCGGCGACGAGATGCTCATCCCGCGCGCGGTCTACGGCGGAACGATCGGTCTCGCGCGGGCGGTCCTCGCGCGATCCGGTATCGGCCACCGGACCGTCGACACCACCGATCCCGACGCCGTCGTGAACGCCATCAGCCGCCAGACGCGTCTGCTGTGGCTCGAGACGATCAGCAATCCGACCACCGCCATGGCCGACGTCCCGGCGCTCGCCGAGGTGGCGCACGCGCGCGGGCTCACCGTGGTGGTCGACAACACCTTTGCATCGCCGGCGCTGGCCAATCCGCTGGAGATGGGTGCGGACCTCGTCGTCCACTCCACCACGAAGTACATCGGCGGCCACTCGGACATCATCGGCGGGGCGATCGTGGGTTCGACCGAACGCGTCGATGCAGCGCGCCACGTCCTCATCAACGTCGGCGGGAACGGCTCGCCGTGGGAGGCCTTTCTGGCACTGCGCGGGTTGAAGACCCTGGCGCTTCGCATGGAGCGCCACTCGTCCAACGCGCTCGCCGTCGCCTCCGCGCTCGAGGGAGCGCCGGGCGTCGCCGCGGTGCGCTATCCGGGGCTCGCCTCCCACCCACAGCACGAGCTCGCCCAGCGCGTCCTCCGGAACGGCATGGCCGGCGGAATGATGGCGATCGAGCTCGAGGGCGGCCGGCCGGCGGGGGAGCGGTTCCTGGAGCGCGTCCGGGTGGCGGTGCACGCCACGAGCCTCGGCAGCGTCGAGACCCTGGTGAGCCATCCAGCCAGCTCCAGCCACCGGCAGCTGGGCGACGCGGAGCTCGCGGCAGCCGGGCTGTCTCCCGGCATGGTGCGCGTGTCGATCGGCCTCGAGGATGCCGACGACCTCGTCGAGGACCTGGTGGGCGCCGCCCGCCCGAGCTGATGGCGACGCCGCGGGCGGCCACGCGCGCCACGCCCGCCGCCGATCGCCCGGCGCGCCATGCCGAGCGCTGGCTCCGCGTCCTCGGCGACGGCCGCACCGGCGCGCTGCTGCTCGCGGCGGTCGGGCTGGCCAACGTGCTGGCGGCCCTCGTGCCAGGGGGCGCCGCCGTGCTTGTCGGCGCCTGGTACGGCGCGCTGCTCGGGACGCTTGCGGTGAGTGGCGTCGCCGCCGTTGCCGTTCGCCTCCCGGCGGCGTGGCGCGAATGGCGGCATCCGACCGCCGTGCATCGGGGCTCGGGAGCACTCGAGACGTGCGTCCCCGAACGCGCTCCGGCCGAGCTGCTGGCCGCTATTGCGGCGGCCGGCTACCGCGCTCGATTCGAGGAGGGGCATCGGACGTGGGCGATCCACGCCGTGCGGCGCGGATGGTCGCGGTTCGGCAGCCTCGGCAGCCACCTGGCGGTCGTCGTGGTCGTCCTCGGCGCCGCCGTCGGCGCAGCCTTCGGCTCCGAGACCGTCTTCTCGCTGTTGCCCGGGGACCAGGCGCTGCTCGACGCACCCCGCGACGGATTCTCATCGGCCGTGCGGCTCGAGTCGCTCGATGCGGAGTTCGGGCCGGACGATCGTCCTCGGACGCTCGACGTGGCGGTCACGTTCCTGCGCGACGGGAAGCCCGTCCGCGAGACGACGCTCCGCGTCAACGAGCCCGGCGACTTCGATGGATACCTGGTGCACCCGTGGACGTACGGGCCGACGGCACGCATTCGTGTGACGTCGCTGGCCGGCACGACGCTGCTCGACGCGTCCGTGCCGCTGGACGCGGTCCGCGACGGCGAGCCGGTGGGCACGGCCGAGCTCCCCACGGCGGGCGTGACGGTCGGCCTCGCGCTGACCGATGCGGAGTCGAACGAGCTCGGCGTCAGTGTCGTCGGCCGCAGCGGGCCGGTCGACGCGGCGCGGCTCAGGCCGGGTGAGTCGATCCGCGTTGGCGACGTCCGCGTCGAGCTTGCCGGGTTCGACGCCTGGGTGACCTTCATGTCGCGCCGCGATCCGGGCCTGCCCGTCCTCTTCGCGGGCGCCGGCCTGCTGTGCGCGTCACTGGTGGCCGGCTTCTGGCTGCCACGGCGCCGCGTCACGATCCGGCCGGCGGGCGGCGAGCTATCGGTGCTGCTGCGCGGCGACCGCTTCGACAGGCCGGCTGACGAGCTCGCACGCCTGGCTGGGCGCCTGGCGTCCCCGTGACCGCGATCGTCGACGCCTGGCGTGCCGTGGATCCGGAGGCGCGGCTCGTCTCGGGCGAGCCGGGACTGCTGTCGCGCCCGGTGCGCGGCGTCGTGCGCACGCGCGCCGCGGCACCGCACCTGCCGCCGGCCGTCGACGGCCAGCTCCTCGTGGTCGACGCCGCCATCCTGCCCGATGGGCGGCTGGACGGCCTGGTCGACGCGCTGAAGCAGGCGTCGCTCGAGCCTCCGGCGGTGTGGGTGGTGGGCGATGCGCCGCTCGAGCCGTCCGGAGCCGATCTCCCGGTGCTGGCTGGCGCCGGATCGCCGGCGACGACGGCTCAGCGCATCAGCGAGTATCTCGAGGGCGAGCAGGAGCACCTGGCGGCCCTGGTGACCGAGCTCCGGCTGGCCGGTGCCGAGGCGGCGCTGGCCGATCCACAGGCATCTGCCCCGGCCGGCGTCGTCGCCGCCCGCCTGCGTCGTGGTGTCGCGGTCAGCGTCGACGGCGCGCTGGCGTCGATCAACCCCCGGCCGGCCGGGCGGGCCATCGCCACCAGGTTCGCGGCCGCGCACGCCCGGCTGCTGGCGAACCGTACATCGGCGACCAGTGACGCCAGGCGCACGCGCGACGGCCTGTGGTTCATGGAGCGGACGATCGGTCCATCCGCGTCGGCCTGGATGTTCGACGATCTGCCCTTCGCGCGCGTCGACGAGGCCGCGCTCGACGCGCTGTCGGTCACGCTGCGCGCGCTCCTCCGCCGCCGACCGCCGGAGCCGGCACGGGGCCGGCGTGAGCCGAAGCTGCCACCATCGACCGGCGATCCGCTGCGCGACACGCTGCTGGCCGTGGCTCGGGCGAATGGCCGCATCGCGCCCGCGGCGCGCATCCTCGGCGTCCATCGCAACACCGTCCTCTACCGCCTGCAGCGGGCATCGGCCGAGCTCGGCATCGACCCGCGCAGGCCCGACGATGCGCTGCGCCTGCTGCGCGGGACGGATGGGGCAGCCGACAGGCCCTGATGTGCAATCTGCACAACCGATAGGACCTGGCCCGCCGGTGCATCGGCGACTCCGACGGCGCGTCGGCGACTACCGTGGAGATCCACCCGGACATTCGATCGTGGAGGACCCCCTGTGGCCAATTCGAAGCTTGCCGCTGCCCTGAAGCTCGCCGACGAACGCAACCTGCGCTTCGTCAGCCTGCAGTTCACCGATATCGTCGGAGCCGTCAAATCGGTGCAGGTGCCGATGCACCAGCTGGAGGAGGCGGTCGAGCGCGGCAAGTGGTTCGACGGCTCCAGCATCGAGGGCTTCGCGCGCATCGCCGAGTCGGACATGTTCCTGGTGCCCGACCTCGATACCTTCACCGCCATCCCCTGGGAGCCGGGGATCGGCCCGGACGGCAAGGAGAAGCTGCACACCGGATCGGCGCGCGTCATCTGTGACGTGTTCATGCCGAACGGCGAGCCCTTCGCCGGCGACCCGCGCGGGGTCCTGAAGCGCCAGCTGGCGCGAGCGCGCGACAAGGGCTACGTGCTCAATACCGGTCCCGAGCTCGAGTTCTTCCTGCTGCGACGCTCCGATGGCGGCGTGCAGACCCTTCCCCACGACGGGGCCGGCTACTTCGACCTTTCCGAGGACCTCGGCACCGAGGTGCGCAAGGAGATGATGAACGCGCTCGAGGAGTTCGGCATCAAGGTCGAGACGGCGCATCACGAGGTCGCGACCGGCCAGCACGAGATCGACTTCGAGTACGCCGATGCGCTTCGCACCGCCGACAACGCGATCACCTTCAAGACCACGCTCAAGGCCATCGCGGCCGCGCGCGGGCTGTACGCGACGTTCATGCCGAAGCCGTTCTTCGGCATTAACGGCTCGGGCATGCACACCCACCAGTCGCTGTGGGACGTCAAGAAGGGGCGCAACGCATTCAGCGATCCGAAGGACTCGTACGGATTGTCCGAGACCGCGCGGCAGTACATCGCCGGCACGCTGGAGCACGCGCGCGGCATGATCTCGGTCCTCGCACCGCTGGTGAACTCCTACAAGCGGCTGGTCCCCGGCTACGAGGCGCCGGTGTACGTCGGCTGGGCGCGCATCAACCGGTCGGCGCTCATCCGCATCCCGCAGATCAGCAAGGGGTCCGATGCGTCGACGCGAATCGAGCTGCGCTGCCCTGATCCCTCGTCGAACCCGTACCTCGCCTTCGCCGCCATGCTGGCCGCCGGGCTGGATGGCATCGAGCGCAAGCTGACGCCGCCCGATCCGGTCGAGGAGAACCTCTACCACTTCGATGCCGCCAAGCTCGAGTCGCGCAAGATTCGCCAGCTGCCAGGGACGCTCCGGGAAGCGCTGGATGAGCTGTCGCGCGACGAGGTCATCCGCGACGCGCTCGGCGACCACGTGCTGGAGCGCTTCATCGAGGCCAAGACCGAGGAGTGGGACGAGTACCGCATCCAGGTCTCGGACTGGGAGGTCCAGCGCTACCTCGAGGCGTTCTGAGCCGGGGGCGGCCCAGGCTTACCGGGGCTCGTGCGGGGCCCGAGCCGATATATCGGTCTAGCTGAGCCTGGCGCCGCCGTCAGGCGCGGTCTGTCCTACCTATCGGTGCATGGTGAGCGTGAGGCGCACCGCGGGGCGCGGCTCATGCGAGGTGCAGCCGGTAAAATCAGGCCGCCCGCCCGGCTCTGGAGGTTCGTTCGCTGACCCATCCGCGCCCTCGGCTGCTCCTGCTGTCGATGTATCCGCTCGACCAGGGGATGTGGGGTCCGACGGTGAGGATCAGCCACCTCCGCGCCGAGCTCGCAGGTCTCGTCGACCTCGACGTCGTCGCCGGCTACCGCGGCGCCCGCCGCGTGGCCCTGGCCCGATACGCCGTCTCCGGACGCCTGCGAGGGCTGGACGGCATCTACGTCGAGAGCTCCACCTTCCTGCCCGCCGAGGCCGACCTCGCCTTCCTTGGCCTGGCGCGTGCGCTCCGCATCGGCGTGCTGACCTACATCCGCGACGCGTACCAGCTCTTCGCTGACTACGGCGGCGCCGCCACCGTCCGCCAGCGAGCGAGCCGCGCCGCCTTTCGACCGATGGTTCGCGCCCTGCGCGCCGTCTCGAGCCGGCTCGCCTTCCCGACGCGCGGCCTTGCCGACGCCGTGGTCGGTCCCGACGCGGATGCGCTGCTCCTGCCGCCCGGGGCCCCGGCGCCGGTCGACGTGCCGCGCCACGACGACGCCGACCGGCTCCTGTTCGTCGGTGACGCGCGCCTGCCGGCCCAGGGCGCCGACCGGCTCATCGGGGCGGTGGCACGGGCGCGCCACGACGGTGTGAAGGTCGAGCTCGAGGTCGTCAGCCGGCCGGGCCAGGAGCCGCCCGCCCCGCATCCGGAGTGGTTGCACGTGCGGCATGCCGAGGGCGACGAGATCCACGCGCTCCTGCCGGGTGTGCTCGCGACCGTGATCCCGCGACCGCGCGGCGCCTACAACGATCTCGCGCTGCCGATCAAGCTGTTCGACTACCTGAGCTTCGGCCGCCCGCTGCTCGTGACCGATTGCCTCGAGCAGGCGAGGGTCGTCCGCGAAGCCGATGCCGGCATCGTCTCGAGCGACGCTCCCGCAGCGCTCGGTGCGGCGATCGCCCGCCTCGCGAGCGCGTCAGCCGCCGATCTCGATGCCTGGTCGACGAACGCGCACGCCGCCGCCCGGGCGGCGTCGTGGTCCGCGCGCGCCGCGACGATCCGCGACCTCCTGGTCCCGACATGAAGCTCGACGGGCGCGCGGTCGCGGTCACCTTCGCGGTGCTGGTCGTCGCGCTGGTCGTCTTCGGCCACGTGTCGCTCCCCGCATTCCTCGTCCTCGCAGTCCTGCTGCTCGCAGCCACGGGGTATGCAGCCCATTTCTGGCCGCGGGCGACACTGGTGGGCGCGGCGCTCGTGACGCTTGCTGACCCGTCCGTCACGCCGCGCTTCTTCCCCGAGCAGCTGAACCTTGGACCCATCGGCGCCAGCGAGCCGCTGCTGGCGGTGGCCGGACTGGTGGTCGCCATCGACGCCATCCGGCGCGGAACGTTCGCCGATGGCTTCCGCGGGCCGACGTTTGCGCTGGCGCTGCTGTTCGTTGCGGTCGCCGCGGTCTCCGCGCTGGTGAACGCCACGCCGCCGCTGGTGGCTTTCCTGGGCATCTTCATGACGCTCGACGCGATGGCCATCTTCTTCGTCTGGCGCATGCTGCCGATGCGCCTTCGTGATGCCGCCTGGGCGATCGGCGCGATCGTCGCGGCCGGCGCAGCGGCCGCGCTGTTCGGCATCGGCCAGGTCCTGCTCGACCCGAACCTGCTCGGCTTCTACTCGTTCGTCGGTCGCTTTGGCGAGGGGGCCCGGATCACCTCGTTCCTCGGCAACCCGAACATGCTCGCTCCGCTCATCGGCTTCACCCTGCCCTTCGCGCTGTTCGGCGCGGTGCGCCTGGAACGTCCCCGCCACCGATGGCTCGCCGGGGCGGTGGCCTTCGTCCTCGTCCTCGCCCTGGTCCTGACCTTCTCTCGCGGCGCCTGGGTCGCCGTGGGGCTCGGCCTCGTGCTGGGCACGCTGCTGCTCGACCGACGCGCGCTCCTGGTCCTGGTCGTGCTCGTGCCACTCGCCTGGGCGACCGCGGTCGTGATGCCGCGCGATCTGCTGGCGACGCAGGGCCCGGACGCTCCACCGCCCGCGGTGCCGGACTGGGTCGGCAGCACGGTCGACCGCTTCGACGACCTCGGTGGAGGCGACCTTCGCATCCGCTTCCTGACCGATGGGCTGCGGATCATCGACGACAACCTGCTGCTGGGTGTGGGCCCCGGCCGTTATGGCGGCGCCGCGGCGACGATCCTGGGGAGCCCGGTCTACGACGAGTACGACACCGAGCTGTTCGGCTTCCGCACCGTGCACGACTTCTGGCTGCACCTGACCGGCGAAGTCGGAGTCGTCGGCGTTGCCGTGTTCCTGACGATGGTCGTCGCGCTGCTCATCCGCTTCCTGCGAGCGGCCTGGCGGTCGGAGGGCCTCGCCTTCATCCTCCTCGCTGGAGCGGCAACGGCGACGCTCGTCGTCGGATTCAACAACCTGACCGAGATGCTGTTCGAGGGCAATGTGCCGGCCATCCTCATCTGGCTGATCCTGGCCATCGGCTCCCTGCTGGCCCCGTCACCCAGGCTGTGGGGACCGATCGACGGCGAGCCGAGCGAGGAGCTCCGCGGCCGGTATCCTCGCGGCGCATGAATCGGCCGCGCCAACCTCGCGCCATTCTCGTCGGAATGGGGGAGACGGCGGGCTACTGCGGCCAGCTGGTCACCGGCTTCCGTGAGCTCGGCGTGCGCGCCGATCACCTCGACCTCGCTCCGGACCCGCTGTCATATCGAGCCGGGCGCGGCCCGGCGCACGTCGACGCCGTGCGGTGGCTCGAGCAGCGGCGACGGCGAAGCACGCGGGCTCGGCCGGCATGGACCCTTCTGCACCGTGCGGCGATGGCGCTCCTTCTCGTACACGCGCTGGTGACCTACGACGCCTTCGTGTTTCGAGCGGGCGACTCGTTCCTGGGCTTGCGCGACCTCCCGCTCCTTCGTCGGCTGGGGAAGCGCGTCATCGTGGTCTTCTTCGGCAGCGACTCGCGGCCGTCGTACCTCAACGGAGCCGAGGTCGCACGTGGGATCACCGGTTCCAGGGCGGCGGCCGAAACGGCGGCGAAGCGGAGGATCATCGCGCGCATCGAAGCCAGTGCCACCGCGATCGTGTGCCACACGATGACGGCACACCTGCATCGGCGACCGGTGGTGGCCTTTCTCGAGCTCGGCATCCCGCGGCTCGCGCCGCAGAATGGAGCGCCCGAAGACCGGACGCCGACCGAGGACGGACCCCTGCGCGTCCTGCACGCACCATCGCGGACGCTCGACAAGGGGACCGATCTGGTGCGCGCCGCGGTCGAGGAAGCTCGCCACGCCGGCGCGAACGTGGAGCTCGAGGTCGTCACCGGTCGCCCGAACCGCGAGGTGCTGGCGGCAATTGCCGCCAGCGACTTCGTCATCGACCAGGTCTACTCGGACTCGCCGCTGGCTGGGTTCGCCGCCGAGGCGGCAGCTCTCGGCCGGCCCGCCATCGTCGGCGGCTATGCCTGGGACGACCTCCGTCGCGTCACGCCACCAGAGCTCATGCCTCCGAGCCACCTGTGCCGGCCGGAGGAACTCGCCGATGCCATCCGGCAGCTCGCCGGCGACCGCGTCTATCGACGAGAGCTGGGCGAACGGTCCCGACGCTATGTCGCAGAGCGGTGGGCGCCGTCGGCGGTCGCTCGTCGCTTCCTGGCACTTTTCGCGGGGGAGGCGCCGGAGAGCTGGTGGTTCGACCCGGCACGAGTCGAGTACACGCGCGGCATGGGGATGAGCGAGCGCGCTGCCGCAGGCTCCATCCGGGCGGTGGTCGAGACGAGCGGGGCCGACGGTCTCGGGGTGAGCGACAAGCCGGATCTCGAGCGCCGGCTGGTGGCGTTCGCGGCGAGCGGCACGGCCTTCGATCCTCGAGTGGCCCGACCATGACCCAGGCGCCTCCGGCCACTCGAGGCTTCGGCGCGCGCCTGGCGAGCGACTCGGTCGTGTACGGGCTGGGTGGCATGGCGAACCAGGCCGTCGCGATCGTGCTGGTGCCGATCTATGCCCGCCAGCTCGGGACCGACGGGGTCGGGATCGCCGGCGTGCTCAACTCGACGATCTCCCTGTCGCTGATGTTCGTCGGCCTCGCCCTGCCACAGGCCTTCTTCCGCTGGTACCTGCGCGAGGCGACGACCGACCGCGACCGAGCGTGGGTGTTGAGCACGACGCTCGGGGTGCGCCTTGCGGCCTCCCTCGCCGGCTTCGCGCTGATCCTGGCAGCGAGCATTCCGATCACCCAGGCACTCTACGGTGGGGCGCACCTGCTGGTCTTTGCACTGGCCGCGCCGATCGTGCTGTTCGACTCCTTCAACGCCATCCCCCTCTCGTTTCTCCGCGCGGAGCGCAAGCCGCGCGACTACATCGCGATCAGCATCAGCCGGGCAGTGCTGGGGACGGTCCTGATCCTGTCCTTCGTGGTGGCGGCGCGCATGGGCGTTGTCGGGGTCGCGCTCGGTGGCGCGATCGCCGCCGGAGTCAGTGCGGTGATCGGTGCCTGGGCCCTCGCGCGCGCCGGCCTCCTGAGGGTCACGCTCGACTGGCCACTGACGCGGGCGATGCTGAGCTTCGCGATGCCCCTCGTCCCGGCGGCCATGGCTGGCTGGGTCCTGAATCTGGCCGATCGCCCGCTGCTCCAGGCCATGACCGGTGACCAAGGGCTGGTGGGCGTGTACACCATGGGATATACCGCGGGCCTCGTCATCAATGCGCTCGCGATTCAGCCGTTCACGCTGGCATGGAGTGCCGCGTACTGGGAGGTGTCACGTCGCGATGACGCTGCCCGCACGTTTGCGCGCGCGCTGACCTGGTTCCTGGCGATCGCGGCGGGCGCCGCGCTCTTCCTCTCGGCCGTGGGAACCGATGCGCTCCGGATCCTGGTTGGGCCGAAGTTCGAGGAGAGCCGCTACATCATCCCCTTCAGCGCCTTCGCCTACGTGCTGTATGGCGCCTACACGGTGGGTGCCTCGGGCTTGAGCGTCGTCGGACGCTCCGGCAAGGTCGCGAGCACGATGGCCGTCGCCGCCGGGGCGACGCTCATCCTGAACCTCATCCTGATCCCCATCATGGGGATGTACGGGGCCGCAGTCGCCACCGTGGCGGGCTATCTGCTCCTCGCGATCATCGCGGGCGTGGTCAGCCAGCGGTATTACCCGGTCGACTGGGAGCTCGGTCGCGCGATCAGCATCCTCGTCATCGCCGTCGGGCTCAGTGCCGCGGCGCTCCTCGGTCCGGACCACGCCATCTGGCGCATCGCCTGCGTCCTTGCGTACGTGCCCATCCTGCTCGGCCTGGGCATCGTGAAGATCTCCCAGGGGCGCACCCTTCTGACGGCCCTCCGACGCTGAACGGGCGTCGGTCTGGCGGCCGAGCACCGTGGGCACCCGTATACTTTCGTCCCGATGCCCCTCAGCCACGCACCGATCGCCGTCGTTTTCGGTACGCGCCCCGAAGCCATCAAGCTCGCGCCGGTCGTCCTGGCCATGCGGACCGCAGCGCTGCCGCACGTCGTGGTCACCACCGGGCAGCACCGGGAGATGGTGTCCGACGTGCTCAACGTGTTCGGCATCACTCCTGACGCCGACCTGGGCCTGATGCGCGATGGGCAGACGCTCGACTACCTGCTCGGCAACGCCCTGGAGCGCATCGGCGAGGCACTCGACACGTTCAAGCCGCGGGCGGTGGTCGTCCAGGGCGACACGACGAGCATGCTCGGGGCCACCCTGGCCGCGTTTCACCGTCGGATCCCGGTCGCCCACGTCGAGGCAGGACTGCGATCGCATGACCTGTCGCTGCCGTTCCCGGAGGAGATGAACCGGCGCGCCGCGGCCGTCATGATGCGCTGGCACTTCGCCCCGACCGCGCACGCCGCCGAGAACCTCCGGGCCGAGGGTGCCCGCGGCGAGATCCACGTCGTCGGCAACACGGTGGTGGATGCCGTCAACTGGGTCGCGAACCACGATCGGCCATCGGACTCGCCCGCGCTCGCGTTCGTCGGTGAGTCCCCGTACCTGCTGGCGACCGCGCACCGCCGCGAGTCGTGGGACGGCGGCATCGCCCGCATCGCCACGGCGCTGCGGGAGGTGCTGCGGGAGCGGCGAGACCATCGGCTGCTGTTCGTGGTCCATCCGAATCCGGCGGCACGCGCACCGGTCGACACCTTCCTCGGCGGGCACGAGCGCGCCTTGATCGTGGACGCGCTCCCGTATCCCGACTTCCTCCACTTCCTGCGCGGAGCGCGGCTGGTCATCTCCGATTCGGGCGGCGTCCAGGAGGAGGGGCCCACGCTCGGCGTGCCGGTGCTCGTGACCCGCAAGGTGACCGAGCGCTCGGAGGGCGTCGACGCCGGCGCCGTGCGCGTCATCGGCACCGATGAGGCCGTCGTCAGGGACGCCGTTCTCGAGCTGCTCGACGATCCCGACGGGCTCCGCGCAATGGCCGCTGCGGGAGCCGGCTTGTACGGCGACGGGCACAGCGCCGCGCGTATCGTTCAGCGACTCGGCGCGGGGTGAACCTGGCCTCGGCGCCGGCACGCGCTGCCGCCGACGTCGCCACCCTCGGCTCGCGGCTCGGGACGACGGACCGCCTCGTCATCGGCGCAGCCGTGCTGGTCGCTGCCGGCCTCGTCATGCTCGGCAGCGCGTCCGTCACGGCCTTCCTGGTGCTCCTCGGCCTGGTGTCCGCGGTCACGGCCGCCGCGGCGGTTCGATGGCCGTTGCCGACCCTGGTCATCGCGTCGCTCGCCACGCTGGCCGATCCCGTCATCGTGCCCGCTCTGCTGCCCCCCGGCTTCGATCCGTCGCCGATCGGGCTCAGCGAGCCGATGCTGCTCGCCGCCGGCGGCGTCATCCTGGTGTCGGCGGTTCGGCGGCAGGCCGTGGGTGGCGCGCTTCGTGACCCCGTGCTCCTGCTCGCCGTGGTCTTCGTCGTCGCGGCCGCGATCTCGGCCGTCGTCAACCGCGTTCCATTCGGCGTCGCCATCCTCGGCATCGCCGTGACGGTCGACGCCATTGCCGCGTTCGCCGCGGTGCGCATGACGCGGATCGACGCGCGCGCCGCCGGTGCGGCGATCGGCGCGATCGTTGGCGTGGTGGTGGTAGCCGCAGTGATCGGCATCGCGCAGGCGGCCGTCAATCCACGCATCTTCGGGCTGACGCCGTTCATCGGCCAGTTCGGCGAGGGCGTCCGCATCGGCTCATTCCTCGGCAATCCGAACATGCTCGCCTCCGTCATCGGCCTTGCGGTGCCGTTCGCGCTCTTCGCGAGCGTCCGGCGCGACGGATGGAGGTGGGCGGCGCGAGGTGCCCTCTACGTCCTCGTCCTCGCCCTCCTGCTCACGTATTCGCGCGGAGGATGGCTCGCGATCGGGCTCGGCCTGACCGTCGGCGCGCTGCTGCTGGCGTGGCGCGCGATTCCGATCCTGGTGGTGTCGAGCGCTCTCGCGCTCGGAACGGCGGCCGTCCTCCCGCGAGCCGACACCCCGATCGACCAGCCACACGTCGGCCTGGTGGGCTCGACCGTCGACCGCGTTCTCCATCTCGCCGGTGGCGACGACCTGCGCGCGCGCTTCCTTCGGGACGGGCTGCCCATCGTCGAGGAGCACCCGGTGCTCGGCGTCGGGCCGGGACGATATGGAGGTGCCGTCGCCGCGATCATCCCCAGCCCGGTGTACGAGGCGTACGGCACCGGCCTCTTCGGCTACCGCACGGTCCACGACTTCTGGCTGCACCTGGCCGGTGAGACCGGCGTCGCCGGCATCACCATCTTCCTGACGCTCATCGCGGGGCTCCTCGTCCGGTTCGTCCGGGCCGCGCGATCGGCGATCGGCGTGCGCTTCGTCGTCATCGCCGGTACCGCGACCATGCTGATCGTCGCGAGCCTCAACAGCGTGACGGAGATGATCTTCGAGGGGAACATGCCGTCGGTGATCATCTGGCTCATGGTCGGGCTGGCCTCGTGCCTCGCTCCGGCCTGGACTTCCACTGGCGCAGAGGGGGCTGCCGGCTTGTCGTGAGCGAACGGCCGCTGCTCGTCCTGACGCGGATCTGGCCGACGCCGAGCCGGCCGAGCGTCGGCAGCTTCGTGAAGGCCAGGGTCCAGGGAGAACGCAATGTCGTCGTCGTACGACCGCGCTGGCCGCGCATGCCGAGGGTGTTGATCTACCCGCTGCTCCTACTCGACCTGTTGCGCGCGCCCCGTCCGCGCGGCATCGAAGCGCACATGCTGGTGCCGACGGGGTTCGTCGGTCTCATCGCCGCGAGGCTGCGGTCGGTGCCACTGGTCATCTACGTCCATGGCGGCGACGTTCGCGACTGGCACCGCCGTCCGGCGCCGATGCGCTGGATGGCGCGCCGAGCGGCGCGCGGAGCGAATCGGCTGGTCACCAACTCGGAGGACACCGCCCGGTACGTGCGCGAGCTCGGTGTCGAGCCCGTCGTTGCACCACCGGGCGTCGACCTGCAGCGCTTCGTTCCGTCGCCGCGCCCGGAGCAGCGACGGGTCCTGTATCTCGGCGGGCGCAACCCGCGCAAGGGCTACGAGGTGGCTGCACGCCTCGCCGACACGCTCGTCGGGCCGTGGCTTCGCGACGTCGATCCCGACGAGGTGCCGGCCCTGATCTCGGCCCACGACGTCGTCCTCGTGCCGTCCGTGGAGGAGCCATTCGGGCTCGTCGCGGTGGAGTCGATCGCCAGCGGCCGATGGGTCGTCGCGAGCGCCGTCGGCGGCCTGACCGACATCGTCATCGACGGGGTGAACGGGACGCTCGTGGCCGATGGGGACTTCGCCGGCGCGCTCGCCCGGGTGCCCGACTACGACCCCGATGCGCTGCCGCCGACCGTCGCGCGATACAGCCTCGAGCGCTGGCAGCAGGCGCTCGACGAGGTGTGGCGGTCGGTCCTGTCGGGCCCGCGGAGATGAACGCGGACGGGCGGCCGATCGCGACCAGCGCGGCGCTCCTGACGGTTGCGCGGCTGTCCAGCGGGTTGGCCCTGTTCGGTGTGACCGTCGTCGCCGCCCGCCTGCTCACGCGCGGTCAGGTCGGATCCGCCGCGGTCGGGCAGGTCATCGGCACGTTCGCCGCGCTGCTCGCCAGCGGCGGACTGAACATCTCCACCATCTACTTCCTTCGGCGCCGCCCGAACGACGCAGCCGGCATGGTCGGATCGTTCGTGGCGCTCGCGATCGTGTCGTGCACGATCGCCGTCGCGCTCGGGCTCGCGTCGGCGCCGATTGCCTTCGGCCCGATCCTGGGCTCGACGAACTGGCCGCTGGTCGCCAGTGCCGGCCTTCTCGGCGCCAGCGTGATCGCCTACGAGTTCTCCGGCGCGCTCCTGCTGGCGATGGACCAATCGCGGCGGTTCATCCTCCTCGAGGTCGTGCGAGGATGGGGCTCACTGGTCGGCGCCGTGATCCTCCTCGCACTCCTGGGCGCCGACATCGGGCTGGTGCTCGGCCTGGCTATCGGCTTCGGGTCGGCGGCGGTGGTCGGCCTTCGGCGAGCGGCGTCTCGCGCGTCGCTCCGACCGCGGTTCGACCCGCCGACAGCGCGTCGAGCACTCTCGTTCGGCGCTCGAGGCCAGGTGGGCAACCTCCTCCAGTTCCTGGGCGTGCGTCTCGACCTGCTGCTCGTCCCGGCGCTGCTCAACCTCGAGCAGGCCGGCATCTACTACGTCGCCGTCCGCGTCTCGGATCTCGTCGGCCAGGCGGCGACCGCGTCGGCATCCTTCCTGTTCCCGTACGTCGCCGGCCAGTCGGCCCAGCGCGACACCGAGATGACGGAGCGCGTCACGCGCGGGACGCTGCTCGTCACCATCGTCGCGGCGATCGCGGTCGCCGCGGGCGCGCTGCCGCTGATCGAAGTCGCCTTCGGAAGCGCCTACGCGGCGGGCACCCCAACGCTCGTCGTGCTTCTCGTCGCGGTGATCCCGCTCTCGATCGGCCGGCTCATCTCGGCGGACCTCAAGGGCCGCGGTCGCCCGGGAACGGTGAGCCTGGCTGCCGTCGTATCGGTCGCTGTGACGGTCGTCCTCGACCTCGCCCTCATCCCGGGCATGGGCATCGTTGGCGCCGCGATCGCGAGCCTGGTCGCCTATAGTCTGATGACTGCGGCGCTGCTGTACGCATATCGCGTGGCGACCGGAGGCATTCTCACGTCCCTCATCCCGGGACTCGAAGATCTGCGCGATCTGCGCGCTCTCGTTGACCGCAGGCTGGCCAGGAGGGGCAGCACCGACCGATGACAGCATCGAGGCGCGTGCGACTGCTCGACGTGCCGATCGACCTGCTCGACATGGCCGGCACGGTCGAGCTCGTGCGCGAGCACGTCGAGCACGGACGGCCCGGAGCGCATCTCGGCGTCAATGCCGCGAACCTCGTCCTCGCGCGCGACGATCGCGCCTACCTCGAGGACCTCTCCGCCGCCGACGTCGTCACGGTCGACGGTCAGTGGGTGCTGTGGGGCGCGCGCCTCATGGAGCTCGACGTGGTCGAGCGGGTCACCGGCATCGACCTCATGCAGGAGCTGCTGGCACGGGCCCGCTGCAGCGAGTGGAGCGTGTACCTCGTGGGTGCCCGCGCCGAGGTCGTGCGCGCCCTCGCGCGTCGCCTGGATCGATCGGGCATTCGGGTTGCCGGCTACCGCGACGGCTACTTTCCGGCCGATGCGTCGCGATCGATCGCCGAGGCCGTCAAGGCAAGCGGCGCGCAGCTGCTGTTCGTCGGGCTGCCCAGCCCGCAGAAGGAACGCTTCATCATCGAGCACGCCCGTCCGGCCGGCGTGCCCTTCTCGATCGGCGTGGGCGGCAGCTTCGACGTCCTCTCGGGCCGGCTGCGGCGCGCACCGCGGCTGCTCCAGCGCATGGGCCTGGAGGGCTTCTTTCGCTTCGCACAGGAGCCTCGCCGCCTGTTGGGCCGCCACGGGGTGATGAGCCTGCGGTTCGTCTGGCTCCTCGCGCTGCACCTGGTGCGCAGGAGCGCGAGGCGACGCCGTCGTTGAGGCTCGTCATCTCGGGCTATTACGGGTTCGGGAACGCGGGCGACGATGCCGTGTTGGCCGGGATGCTCGAGCTGTTGGGGCGCGCGGGTGTCGATCGAGCAGGAATCTCCGTCCTGTCGGCCGACCCACCGCAGACGCGGCGAGCGCATCACGTTCGAGCGGTATCGCGCTGGAATCCACTCGCGGTCGCGCGCGCGCTTCGGCGCGCCGATGGTCTCTTCAGCGGCGGCGGCAGCCTCCTCCAGGACGTCACCAGCGCGCGTCCGGTCAGCTACTACGCCGGCGTGATGCAGCTCGCACGCGTTCTCGACCGACCGTACGCCGTGGTCGCCCAGGGCCTCGGCCCGCTGCGGCGTGAGCCGAACCGGCGGATGGCGCGCTTCGCGCTGGAGCACGCGGCCCACGTGTCCCTTCGCGACGACCGCTCGATCGCCCTTGCCCGCCGGATCGGCGTGCGCCGGCCGATTCAGCGCGCCGCGGACCCCGCGCTGGGGGCGCTTCCCTGGCGCGGCGGTCCGGTCGGCGGTGGAGACGGGCATGTGCTGGTCGCCGTCCGCGGCGGCTACCCAGCCGATGCCGTGATCGGACCGCTCCGCCACGCGGTCGCGACGCTCGCCCGCGAGCGCCGGGTCGTTGCGCTTCCGATGCACGGAGCGATCGACCGGGATGCCTCCACCGCGCTGGTTGCCGGGCTCCCCGGCGCGTCGGTGGCGGATCCCGATGCGTCGCTCGCCGAGAAGCTCGAGGCCATCGCCACGGCGTCGGTCGTCATCGGCGTCAGGCTCCATGCCCTCGTGCTGGCCGCCGCCGCGGGCGTGCCGGCCGTCGCCATCTCGTACGACCCGAAGGTCGACGCCTTCGCCCAACGCGCGGCCATTCCGGTCGTCGGCTCGACGGCGTCGCCGATCGACCCGGCCGGCATCGTCTCCGCGGTCGCCGATGCGCTCCGGGGGAGCCAGGCCACCTCGGCCGACCGCATCGCCGAGATGCGAGCGGAGGCCGACGCCGGCGTGCGTGACGCGCTGTCGGCCATCTCCCGCGCGCAATGAGCGACGCGACCGGCCGCATCCACGTCGCGATGCTCGTGCGCAACCCCTACACGCACGACACGCGGGTCGAGAAGGAGGCGCGCACGCTCGCTGGCGCCGGCTACCGCGTCACCGTCGTGGCCGACGCCTCCGCCGGCCTGGCGGAGCACGAGGCGCGCGACGAGGCGGACGTCATCCGCGTGCCGCGCGGCCGCATGGCCCTGCCCGGCGTCCGGTTCGTCAGCCACCAGGCTCGCCTCGCGCGCGTCCTGCGCGACCTGCGACCGGACATCCTCCACGCGCACGACAGCAACGCGCTCGTGTCCGTCGCCCTTGCTGCCCGGGCGCTCGGGATCCCGTACGTGTACGACGCACACGACCTGTGGCTCGGGCGGCCGCGGCGAGAGCGATCCCGGTTCTACTTCGCCCTGAACCAGCTGTACTACACGCTGGTCGAGCGCCTGCTCGTGCGCCGCGCGGCGGCGACCCTCACGGTGAGTCCGCCCATCGCGGAGCACCTGGCGCGGCGGTACGGACTGGCGGAGGTCGCGCTGGTGCCGAACTATCCCGAGCCGCCCGGGCACACCCACCCGCGCGACATCCGCGCCCTCGCCGGTGCCGAGGGGCTGCACTCCGATGCCCGAGTCGTGCTGTACGTCGGCGGACTGATGGCCGGGCGCGGCCTCGAGCAGCTGGTCGACGCCGCCGCCATGGTCGAGCGCGCGGAGCTCGTGTTCCTGGGAGACGGCGTTCTCGCCGAGCCATTGCGCCGGCGGGCAACCGCCAACGGGACCGGCGAGCGCGTGCACGTCCTGCCGCCGGTGCCGTCGGCCGACGTCATCGACGTTGCCGCCTCCGCCGACGTGGGCGTCAGCCCGATCGTGCCGTCCTGCCTGAACTACCGCTTCTCGCTGCCGAACAAGCTGTTCCAGTACATGGCGGCCGGGCTTCCGGTCGTGGCCAGCGACTTCCCGCAGGTGCGGGAGGTGGTCGAGGGTGCCGGATGCGGCGTGGTGGTCGACACGCGACGGCCGTCAGAGATCGCGCGCGGCATCAATGAGCTCCTCGCCGATCCCGAATCCGCGCGAGCGATGGGCGAGCGCGGCCGGCGCGCTGTCGAGGAGCGATTCAACTGGGCGACATCCGCGCGGGCGCTGCTCGACGTCTACCGCCGGCTGGTCAGCTGATCAGCGCCACGTGCCGGGCGCGTCGCTCGGCGGTTGGCTCCCCGCCGCCATGGCGGCATCGATGATCCGCCACGCGTCCTCGACGCCGAGCCAGCCGTTCACATCGGTCGGTCGGTTCTCGAGCGTCTTGTAGGTCTCGAAGAAGTTCTCGATCTCGCGCAGCCGATGCGGTGAGACGTCCTCCAGCGCCGACGCGGCCTCCCAGCGCGGGTCGTCGTGGGCGACGGCCAGGATCTTGAAGTCGTGGCCCTTCTCGTCGGACATGTCGAGCACGCCGATGGGCCGGGCGCGGACCACGCAGCCGGGGAAGGTCGGTTCGGCGATCACGACCAGCACGTCGAGCGGGTCGCCGTCATCGGCCATGCTGCCCTCGATGAACCCGTAGTCACAGGGGTAGTGCACGCTGGAATAGAGGACGCGGTCGAGCACGAACCGATGGCGGGCGTGGTCGTACTCGTACTTGTTGCGGCTGCCCGACGGGATCTCGACGGTGACCTCGATCGGTCCACGCATGGCGGGCTGTTCCATGAACGGAAGTATGGATGCATCCGGGACCCGCCATCAGGCACGATGTGGCGGTGAAGCTCCGGCGACCTGCCATTGCCGTCGTCCACGTCGCTGCGCTTGCCCTGCTCCTCTGGGCCGCCAGGCCCGCGGTCGTCAACGCCGATCCCGTGCCGGTGGAGCACGTCTCGGCGGCGGCGCCGGCGTCCCTCGCGGCCGGCCAGCTCGACCTGCGTGAGGTCGCAACGGGCCTGAGCTCGCCGCTGGGAATCGTCAACGCGGGCGACGGCACCGATCGCCTCTTCATCCTCGAAAAGCGTGGAACCGTGCGTGTGTTCGCGAACGGCACGCTCCAGGCGGGCACATTCGTCGATCTGCGCGGTGCGGCCGGCGGCCTGACGACGGATGGCGAGCGCGGCCTGCTGGGACTCGCCTTCGATCCGGCATTCGCGACGAATCGAACGCTGTTCGTGTACTACACCGATGGCGGCGGCGACATCGTCATCGGCCAGCTCACCGCGAATGCAGGCGGCACCTCCGTTGATGCGGCCAGCCTCCAGCCGGTGCTGCGCATCGAGCACTCGGCCCGCAGCAACCACAACGGAGGCCAGCTGTCCTTCGGGCCGGATGGTTTCCTGTACGCGTTCGTCGGCGACGGCGGCGGCGGCGGCGACCCGGATGAGAACGCCCAGGACCCGGAGAGCCTGCTCGGCAAGGCACTGCGCCTCGTCCCTGACCTCGATGGAGGCTATGGCATCCCGCCCGGCAACCCGTACGCAGGCGTCGACGGTCGCGACGAGATCTGGGCCATCGGGCTTCGCAACCCGTGGCGCGCCAGCTTCGATCGCCAGACGGATGCGCTCTGGATCGCCGATGTCGGCCAGGGGTCGTGGGAGGAGATCAACCGCGACCCGTCCAATGCGGCCGGCCGCAACTATGGCTGGGATTGTCGCGAGGGAAGGCATGCGTTCGAGACGACGGGCTGCTCGGGCCTGACCTTCACCGATCCGATCGCCGAGTACGGGCATGATGCTGGCGATTGCTCCGTCACCGGCGGCCACGTGTACCGCGGCGGCCTGTTCCCCGGCCTCTCGGGCAATTATGTGCTCGGCGACTTCTGTTCCGGGCGCCTCTGGACCCTCGACGCCTCGGCGGCGGCTCCCTCGCTCGTGCTGCAGCGAGACACGCCGTACCAGGTCACCTCGTTCGGCGAGTCGGAGTCCGGCGAGCTCTACATGACGGACTTCGGCGGTGGGCGCCTCTTCCAGCTGGTGACCAACCCGTTCAGCGACATCGGCGCGTCGCCCTTCGTCGAGTCGATCGTGTGGATCTACGCGGAAGGGATCACCATCGGCTGCGGTGGTGGCCGCTACTGCCCGCTCGACTTCGTCACCCGCGAGCAGATGGCCAGCTTCCTGGCGCGCGCCCTTCGCCTGCCGTCAGCCTCGACCGACTTCTTCACCGACGACGAGGCGTCGCCGCACGAGGGCGATATCAACCGGCTGGCGGCCGCAGGCATCACCCTGGGCTGCGGCCCAGATCACTACTGCCCGCTCGACTTCGTCACGCGCGAGCAGATGGCCAGCTTCCTGGCGCGTGCGCTGCGCCTGGAGGTGACCTCCACCGACTTCTTCACCGACGACGAGGCGTCGCCGCACGAGGGCGATATCAACCGGCTGGCGGCCGCGGGCGTCACGCTCGGTTGCGGTGGCGGCCGCTACTGCCCGCTCGACTTCGTCAGCCGCGAGCAGATGGCCGCCTTCCTCGAGCGCGCCCTGCGCTGAGGTCAGCCCTCCGTCAGCCGCGACTCCACCGGCAGGATCTCCCACCAGATCTGGCCCGGCGGCAGGACGAGCTCCTCGCCGGTGTCGGCCAGTGTCCAGCGCGTGCCATCCTCGGCGGTCGGCCGCTCCCACCGGATGTCGTAGGCGCGCCCGCCGGTGTACAGGGTGCCCTCGCCGCTGCCGACCAGGTGCTGGAGCCTGCGCGCATTGCCGCCGGGATCGGGATCACCGAAGACGACCTCCTGCGTCACGCGCTGCACGATGACCGATGCCGGCGCCAGAGGGTCACCGGTGGCCTCATCCTCGATGTACACGCCCGCGTCGCTGCGCAGGTATGCCCCGAGATCCTCGTCCCACGTGAAGCCGAAGCGCCAGAAGCTGTTGGTGCGGATGTCGACCTGGGTCACCTCGCGTCCACCATCCGGAAGCTCGCCGTCCTCGTTGAATTGCCACGGCGGTCGCAACTCGTCGACCCGATCGGCAAGAGCCTTCAGCCTCGCGTTTGAGGTGAGCGCATCGCGCATGCCCTCGAGATCGATGTACAGGTTGTGCGGTGCGGCACGCGGCCCATAGCGCTGGTACCACGGCCAGCCGCCCTCGATTCCGTTCGGGTAGGGCATCCCCGCGTTGATGAAGCGCTGCACCGCCCCCGGGCTGGCGCCGAAGCCGACGGTGAGGACGTGGAGGTCCTGCCACAGGTCGATGTTGTAGTAGCGCGCGCTTCGCACCGGCCCCGTCATGCCATCGGTCGCGTCGCAGTAGTAGATGCCCGTGAAGCGCGTCGTGTCGCCCTCGACCGTCGTCTCGACGATGATGTCGGCGTTGTTCAGGTTGCGCCCCGGGCGCGCGTCGGGGTGGTTCTCGATCTGGACCGCCAGCGCCGGCTGGATGGGCTCGTAGCCCTCGGCGATCGGCATGCCGTCGAGCGGGCAGCGTTCGGC
>DASVDT010000014.1:0-4922 GCA_036380955.1 Candidatus Limnocylindria bacterium
ACGAGGAGTGGCTGCGGATCGTGCGACGCTGGACGCTCATCCCGTGGATCTTCCTGACGCTCGGCATCACCGCCGGCGCGTGGTGGAGCTACGAGGTCCTCGGCTGGGGCGGCTACTGGGCATGGGATCCGGTCGAGAATGTCGCGCTCCTGCCGTGGCTGACCGCGACCGCCTTCGTGCACTCCTCGATGGTGGCCGAGCGTCGCGGCGGCCTCCGCATCTGGACCGGCGCGCTGGTGGTGGCGACCTTCGTGCTGACGCTCGTCGGCACCTTCCTCACGCGATCCGGGATCGTCGCCAGCGTGCACTCCTTCACGCAGTCCGCCATCGGGCCGTGGTTCCTCGGAGGGATCCTGGTCGCGCTGACGGTCGGCCTGGGTCTGCTCGTGTGGCGGCTGCCGGAGCTGATCGGTGGCAGCCGAGCGTCGGGCACGGTCAGCCGTGAGTCCGCCTTCCTGCTGAACAACGTGCTCTTCCTGGGGCTGACCTTCGCCGTCCTGTTCGGGACGCTGCTGCCGCTCATGGTGGCGGCCACCAGCGGCGACACGATCAGCGTCGGCGCCCCGTGGTTCAACTCGGTCACGGTGCCGATCTTCGTGGCCCTCCTCTTCCTGATGGGCGTCGGACCTGCGCTGCCGTGGGGTACGGCCTCGTGGTCGACGCTGCGTCAGCGGTTCAGCCTTCCGGTCATCGTGGGGGTCGCGGCCGTCGCCATCGCGCTCGTGTTTGGGCTGCGTCAGACCGGTGCACTCGGCACGCTGGGCCTCGCCGCCTTCGTCGCCACGGTCATGGCCGACGAGGTCGTCCGCGGCGCGCGGGCACGAGCCCGTGGGCGCGGGGAGGACCCGGCCACCGCCACCTGGCGCCTGGCCAGCCGCAACCGCCGTCGGTACGGCGGCTACGCGGTCCATGTCGGCGTGCTCGTCATGGCCGTCGCGGTGGCGATCTCGTCGGGGCTGGCGATCGACCGGACCGTGACCCTGGCGCCCGGCGAGACGGCGAACATCGGCCCGTACCGGATCACCCACCAGCAGCTGGTGGTCGAGCCGCTGGCGGATGACGCCCGCGTCATCGAGACCCGGGCCGAGCTCGCCTACGCCGGCCCGCAGTCGGGCACGCTGGCGACGGCCCTGCGCGACTATCCGAGCTCGGCGACCGCCATCGCCACCCCGGCGGTGCGCACGTCGCTGGGCGAGGACCTGTACGTGACCCTGCTTGCCTCGGATCCGGACACCGGCGCGGTCACCCTGCACCTGTTCGTGAACCCGATGGTGGCCTGGATCTGGATCGGCGGCGCGATCATCGGCGTGGCCTCCGCCTTCGCCATCTGGCCCGAGCGGCGCCGCCAACCCTCCGTCGCGCGGGAAGGGGCTCCGGCGCCAGCGGCCGCACCGGCAGAGGGAGCCTGATGCGCTGGCGCTGGCTGCTGGTTCCGATCGTCGTGCTTCCGCTCGGCTGGCTCCTGTTCACCGGCTTCAGCCTCGATCCTCGGGCCGTCGCCTCGCCGCTCATCGGCCAGCCCGCGCCGGCGTGGACGTACACCACGCTCGACGGCGAGGAGCTCAGCAGCGCGGACCTGGCCGGCCGTCCGTACGTCGTGAACTTCTGGGCGAGCTGGTGCGCGCCATGCGTCGACGAGCACCCGGTGCTGTCCACCGCGTGGGACCAGCACTCGGACGACCTCGCCATGATCGGGGTGCTCTACAGCGACAGCCGCGACAACGCCGAGAGCTTCCTGGACCGATACGGACGAGCCGGCTACCCGACCGTCGTCGATGACTCCGGTGCCCTGGCGATCGACTTCGGCGTGGTCGGGCCGCCGGAGACGTTCTTCGTCGACGCCGATGGCGTCGTCCGCGAAAAGCAGACCGGCCCGTTGACGGCGGAATCCATGGACCGCCACCTGGCCTCGATTGGAATCGGCCGATGAGCCGCTCGCTTCCCGCGGTCGCCATCGGCTGCCTGCTCGCCCTGGTCGCGCTGTTCGCGCTGCGGCCCGGCTCCCCGCCGACGGATGCGCAACGCGCCGATGCGCTTGCCCATGAGCTGCGCTGTCCCGATTGCGCGGGCCTGTCGGTGGCCGACTCGCCGACGACCTCGGCGCAGGAGATGCGGCGCCAGATCGCCGAGCTCGTGGCCGGCGGAGCCTCCGATGCCGAGGTGGGACAGCACTTCGTGGACCGCTACGGTGACTGGATCCGCCTGGCCCCCAGCTCGCCGGTCGCGTGGCTCATCCCGTTCGCCGTGGTGATCGCCGGCGTCGGTGCGCTGACCGCCTGGCTGCTGCGCCGGCCCTCGCCGCCGGCGCCGACCGCGCCCATCTCGGCCGATGAGCGCCAGCGCCTGCGTGAAGAGGCGGAGGCGCTGGATGCCTGAGCTCGTGCTCATCGTGATCGGCCTGGTGGCCGCAGGCGCCTGGGTCCTGCGTCCGCTGTGGTCTGCGCCCGCATCGGCCTCCGACGAGGAGCGCGACGCCGCGGTGCTCCGTCACCGCGTTGCGCTCGAGGCATTGCGCGACGTCGAGGCCGATCGGCGCGCCGGCTCGCTCGACGACGCGTCGTACGCACAGCAGCTGTCCGAGGCCGAGGCACGCGCCGCCGCGACGCGCGCGGCACTGGAGCAGCAGCCAGTGACCACCGTCGCGCCCCACTCGCGCCCGGCGAAGACCGCGGCGCTCGTCAGCGCTGGGGTCGTTGCGGCGGCATTGCTCGCCGGCGCGGTCGTCCCGGCCAGCGGCGTCGCCAACCGGACCGAGGTCAACGAGGGCCTGGCCGCGGCGCAGGCCACCGAGTCGGCGCGCCAGGAGCGCATCGGGGAGCTCCAGGCAGCGCTGGCGGCCGATCCGCGCGACGTGGGCACGCTCTCGGACCTGGCCGATGCCTATCTCGCCGGCTCCAGCCAGGAGGATCTCGTCCGCGCCGCGGTCGCGCTCCAGGTGCTCATCGATCTCGAGCCGGATCGCGCCGATGCCTACGAGCGGATCATGACCGCCTACCTGCGCGCCGGTGACTACGCCAACGCCCGCGCCGCCTACGACTCGTACCTCGAGCTCGACGCGGCCGATCCAGTCGAGGCGGCCTTCTTCGACGGGCTCATCGCCCTGCGCGGCGAGGACGACCCGGCTCGTGCCGAAGCGGCCTTCGATCGGTTCCTCGAGCTCGCGCCCGACGACCCACGCGCCGGGATGATCGAGGGACTGCGCGAGGA
The DNA here is from genome assembly GCA_036380955.1 of Candidatus Limnocylindria bacterium. Lineage (GTDB taxonomy): Bacteria > Chloroflexota > Limnocylindria > QHBO01 > QHBO01 > JACDBZ01. The sequence goes on from DASVDT010000014.1 coordinate 3,208, forward strand.
GGCCGCGGGCGCCCGCTGAGCGTCAGCGTCGGGGACGATCGGGATCGAAGTCCATCGAGTAGGGATCGTTCGCGGGATCGTCGCCGTACATCTCGCGACGGTCGACGATGACCTTGCCGCCCCCGCCGATCAAGCCGGCCACGAGTGCGTAAGCGCCGATGGCGATCCGCTTCACCCAGCTCCACAGGGTGTTCATGACCAGAGGCTACGACTGAGACGCAACCCTCTCGAGCATGGCGCCGAGCTTGGTCAGCTCATCGGCATCGAAGCGGTCGAGGAAGTGTTGCGTGATGCCGCGCAGGTGCGTGGGGGATGCCTTGCGCAGCCGGCGGTAGCCGGCATCGGTCAGGGACGCCCACTGGCCGCGGCGGTCGGAGTCGCACACGACGCGCTCGACCAGCCCATCGGCGACGAGGCGGTCGACCAGGCGGGTGGCGCCCGAGCGCGACAGCAGCAGCCGGTCGGCAAGGTCGCTCATGCGCAGGCGGCGGTCATCGGCGGCGGACAGCTGGATGAGGACGTCGTAATCGGTCAACGCCAGGTCCTGCTCGGCCTGGAGCTCGCTCTCGAGCGCGCGCACCACCTTGGCGTGCGCACGCAGGAACGTGCTCCATGCGTCCAGTCGCGGGTCGCGGTGGGTGATCGGCTCGGTCATGTTTGCTGCCACCATAGATGTTTGCATGTGCAACGACAGTCGGATATAGTTGCGGAATCAATCATACACCACCACTCCCGGAGCCCTGGCGACATGACTTGGACCCTCGACCCCGCTCACTCATCCGTCACGTTCAGTGCGAAGCACATGATGGTGACGACCGTGCGCGGCAGCATGAAGATCCGCGACTTCGACCTCGACCTCGACCTGGACAACCCCGAGGCATCGAGCGTACGCGTCAGCCTGGATGCCGCCTCGATCGACACCGGCCAGCAGATGCGTGACGACCACCTGCGCTCTGCCGACTTCCTCAAGGCCGATGAGTTCCCGACCATCGACTTCGTCAGCACGCGCATCGTGCGGACCGGCGACGACACCGGTGACCTGCACGGTGAGCTGACCATTCGGGGCGTGACCCGAACCATCGTCCTCAAGGCCGACTTCGGCGGGATCGTGCCGAACATGCAGGGCGGACAGCGCGGCGCCTTCAGCGCCAGCGCGAAGATCAACCGCGAGGACTTCGGCCTGACCTGGAACGTGGCCCTCGAGCAGGGCGGTGTCCTCGTCAGCAAGGACATCAAGATCGAGATCGACGTCGCGGTCGTCTCGTCGGTCGAGGCCGGCCGCGAGGAGGCGGAGGCCGAGGCTCAGCTCACCGAGCGAGAGGCCGACGCCATCAGCGCCTGAGGTCTGACGGGGCGCGCGGGACGTCGATCCAGAAGGTCGATCCCGCGCCCTCCTCCGAGGTCAGGCCGACCGACCCGCCGTGCGCTTCCGCGATGTGGCGCACGATCGATAGTCCAAGGCCCGCACTGCCGGCCATGGGCTCGGCATCCGTGCTCCGGACACGGGACCGGTCGACCTTGTAGAAACGCTCGAAGATTCGCGCCTGGTGTGCGGCCGGGATGCCGATGCCGTTATCGGCAACGGTGAAGCGCACGCGATCGCCGGCGTCCTCCCGGCCGATGCGGACCTCGCCGCCCGGGTGGCTGAACTTCACGGCGTTGTGCGCCAGGTTCAGGAGCGCCTGCCCGAGTCGCGACGGGTCGGCCATGACCCT
>DASVDT010000015.1:0-20752 GCA_036380955.1 Candidatus Limnocylindria bacterium
GCCGCCCGGGCCGAGCGCCGACAGGCGTCGCTTGGTGGTGATCTCCGCCAGCGGGTTGGTCTGGTCCATGAACTGGCTCAGCTGGCTGCCGCCGAAGAACTCCTTCATGGCCGCCACCACGGGACGGATGTTGATGAGCGTATTCGGCGTGGCCTGGTCGGAATCGGTGATCGTCATCCGCTCCTTGACCACGCGCTCCATGCGCAGCAGGCCGATGCGGAACTGATTCTGGATGAGCTCGCCGTTGGCGCGGATTCGGCGGTTGCCGAGGTGGTCGATGTCGTCGGGCTCGCCACGGCCGTTGTTCAGCTCGATGAGCTTGCCGATGATCGCCACGATGTCGTGGCGGCTGATGACGCGGCTGTCTCGCGGGTTCGGCGTCTCCTCGGCCGGGAGCTCGATCTTCAGCTTGCGGGCGACATCGGCCAGCGCCTTGTTCAGCTTGTAGCGGCCGACGCGACCGAGGTCGTAGCGGCGGAAGTTGAAGAACAGGCTGGTGACCAGGGCGCGCGCGTTCTCGACGGTCGGCGGATCGCCGGGGCGCAGCTTCTTGTAGACCTCGATGAGGGCCTGGTCCTGATCCTGGGCCGGATCCTTGTCGAGTGTCAGCTGCACGTAGGGGTGCTCGGGGTTGTCGTCGACCGGCGTGAAGATCTTCTCGATCTCCGCGGTGTCGAGCCCGACGGCGCGCAGCAGCGTGGTGACCGGGATCTTGCGCTTGCGGTCGACCTTGACGCTGAGCAGGTCCTTGTTGCTGGTCTCGAACTCGAGCCAGGCGCCGCGATTCGGAATGACCTTGGCAGCGTGAAGCATCCGCCCGGTCGAGGGATCCTCGGCGGCGGTGTAGTAGACCCCGGGCGACCGCACGAGCTGGCTGACGACGACGCGCTCGGCCCCGTTGATGATGAAGGTGCCCTGGTCCGTCATCCACGGGAAGTCACCCATGAAGACGGTCTGGTGCTTGACCTCGTCGGTCTCCTTGATGACGAGGTCGACCTCCACCTTCAGCGGCTTCGCGAAGGTCAGGTCACGGGTTCGGCACTCTTCCTCGTTGAACTTCGGCTCCTCGAAGTAGAACTCTCGGAAGTGCAGCTCGAGATTCTTGCCGGTGAAGTCGGTGATCGGCGTGATCTCGTCGAGCAGCTCACGCAGGCCGGTGGTGACGAACCACTCGAACGATTCGGTTTGGGTCTGGATGAGGTTCGGAAGCGGAAGGACTTCGGGGATGTGAGAGAAGTTTTCGCGCTGCGGAGTCAGCGCGGACGGCACGACAGAATCGGCCAAGGCCATTCAGAACTCCTGGAGGAAGGCATGGAGGGACGCGGACACGCGAATGGGTAGTATACCAAGCCTTTCCGCTTCGTCAACTGAAGCGGTCGCGGGCCCGTTGTCCCGGCCCGGTTCTTGCACGGCTGGCGAGCAAGCGCCGCACGCGAGCGCCCGATACTTGTGCCTGCAGCGCGATGCCGCCCATGACCACGAACCGATCCGACGGCAACTACATCCTCATCGTGGAGGACGACGCGGACCTGCGCTCCGTCGAGACCGAAGTGCTCGGCGCCGAGGGCTTCGATGTTCGCGCCGCGGCCGACGGCATCGAGGCACTGGAGGCGATCGAAACGGCGGGCACGCCGGCGCTCATCCTGCTCGATCTGCGCATGCCGCGCCTCAACGGCTGGGACCTGGTCGCGCGGCTGCGCTCGGACGAGCGGCTCCAACACGTACCGCTCGTCGTCGTCGCGGCGCACTACGCCATCGCCCAGGAGGCGGCCACGATCGGCGCGCGGGCGTGGCTGCACAAGCCGGTCAGCATCGATCACCTGGTCTCCGTGGTCCGCCGCGAGCTCGGCGAGCCGCCGAGCGAGGCGGCGTCGTGATCGACCGCGCCGGCTGGCCCGGCACCGCGGCCGAGCTGGAGATGGTCCTCGAACGGGCCGCCGATGCGATCACCGTCCAGGGCCCCGATGGCGAGCTGGTCTATGCCAACCACTCGGCGGCCGAGGCAATGGGCTTCGCGAGCGCCGCGGAGCTGCTGATGACTCCCGCCTCGGACCTCCTCGACCGATTCGCGATCCTGGACGAGTCCGGCAACGAGCTGCCGTGGAGCGATCTGCCGAGCCGTCGGGCGCTCGCCGGTGAGAGCGGCCCGCCCCGGATCGTGCGCTTCCGGCGGCGGGACAACGGCGAAGAACACTGGTCGCTGGTCCAGGCAACCGCCGTGACGAGCGCCGCCAGCGGTACGCGCTTCGTGGTGAATACCTTCCAGGACGTCACGGAGCTGAAGCGCAGCGAGCAGCAGCTCCGCATCCTCGCCGACGTCGGATCGGTGCTGGCCCAGTCGAACGGCTCCGGAGACGCGCTCCGCCGGCTGGCCGAGCTGGTGATCACCGAGCTGGCTGACTGGTGCGTGGTCGACGTCCTCGACGGCAGCGGCCCGCGACGCCTCGCCGTGGCGCACGCCGATCCGGCCAAGCGCAGGTTGGCGGAGGAGATCGAGCGCCGTTACCCGCCGGACGCCGAACGCGCGAGCAGCCTCGCGTCCGTGGTTCGCACCGGCCGCGCCATCGTCACGACGGAGGTGAGCCGCGAGACGCTCCGTGCCGCCGCGGCCGACGAGGAGCACTTCCGGCTGCTGGAGCAGGCCGGCATCGGATCGGCCGTGGTCCTTCCGCTCATCGCGCGAGGCCAGGTGCTCGGGGCAATGACGCTGGTCCGGGCGCCAACGCGGGAGCCGTACTCCGACGCGGACCTTCCGCTTCTCGAAGAGCTGGCACGACGGGCGGCGCTGTCGGTCGACAACGCGCGACTGCTCGAGGAAGCGAACGAGGCGGTCCGGCTGCGCGACGACTTCCTGGCCATGGCGTCGCACGACATGCGCACGCCACTGTCGGTGATCCTCGCCAACATCCAGCTTGCCCGACGCAAGCTCGCCGCGGGCGAGCACGCCGACGCCAGCCGCCACATGGAGTCCGCGGAACGGACGACGCAGAAGATGACCGGCCTGGTCGGCGAGCTCATGGACGTGACGATCCTGCGGGCCGGGCACCAGCTCCCGCTGCGGCACGAGCATGCCGACCTGGCGGCCATCGCCCGCGCGCACGCGGAGGATTACCAGCGCATGAGCGACCAGCACCGCGTCGTCGTCAGCGCGCCGGACACCCTGGTCGGCGAGTGGGACGCCAGCCGGGTCGAGCGCGTGCTGCGCAACCTGCTCGACAACGCCCTGAAGTACAGCCCGCACGGTGGGGATATCCGGCTGGATGTGACCGAGGAGACCGATGCGTCCGGTCGACGCTGGGCGGCGATCGCCGTCGAGGACGAGGGCGTCGGCATCCCCGAGGACGAGCTCCCGCAGCTCTTCGAGAAGTACCACCGCGGCTCGAACACGCGCGAGCTGCGCGGCACCGGTCTCGGCCTGGCCGGGTCCCGGGCCGTGATCGAGCAGTTGGGCGGGAGCATCGAGGTCTCGAGCCGCCTCGGTGTGGGATCCGTCTTCACCGTACGGCTGCCGGCCAACGCCGCGTCCTGAGAACACCAAGAAGCGGGCCGCTCCCGAAGGAACGACCCGCTCGTCGTCGTGGGCAGGGGAGGCCTACTTGACCTCGACGGTGGCGCCGGCCTCGGCCAGCTTCTCCTTGGTCGCCTCGGCCTCCTCCTTGGTGACGCCCTCCTTCACCGGCTTCGGAGCGGCGTCGACGAGGTCCTTGGCCTCCTTGAGGCCAAGGCCGGTCAGCTCGCGCACGGCCTTGATGACGAGGATCTTGTTGGCGCCGACGTCGGTCAGCACCGCGTCGAACTCGGTCTGCTCCTCGCTGGCGGCGGCGCCCGCGGCGCCATCGCCACCGGCGGCCGGCGCGGCCGCAACGGCCACCGGGGCGGCCGCGGTCACGCCGTAGCGCTCCTCGAAGGCCTTCACCAGCTCGCTCAGCTCGAGGACGCTCATCGTGTCGATCGCCTCGAGGATCTGATCCTTGTCCAGGGTCTTGGTCGCCATGGGTATCGGTTCTCCTGTCTGATGTTCGGCGACCGTCAGGCCGCGTTCTCGGTTTGCTGCTTCTTGTCGGCGATCGCGCTGAGGACGCCGACCAGGTTGCGAAGGTTTGCGGCGAGCACGGCAGCCATGCCCGTCATCGGCGCGGCCATCCCGCCGGCCAGCTTGGCCAGCAGGACCTCGCGCGATGGCAGCGTGCCCAGCCGGGTCAGCTGCGAGGCGTCGATGGCGCGGTTGCCGAGCATGCCGCCGCGCACGGTGACGACGCGCGAGTACGGTCGAAGTGCCTCGGTCAGGGCCTTGGCCATGGCCGCCTCGTCGCCGTCGATCGTCACCAGCGCGGTCGGACCGCTCAGCAGCTCCTTGAGCTCCGCGCGGTCGGCCTCATCGGCGGCGATCTTCAGCAGGCGGTTCTTGGCGACGGTGACCCGCACGCCGCTGTCGCGCAGCGTGCGTCGGACCGTCTGCATCTCGGAGACCTTCAGGCCCCGGTAGTCGGCCACGGCCATGGCAGAGCTGGAGCGGAGCATCTCCGCGAGCTCGGCGACGGCCTGGCGCTTGGTATCGGTGGGCATCGGTCTGTTGTGGTCTCCTCCGGTGGCATGCAAAACGGCGGTCCCGTGGCGCGCGCGACACACGAGGACCGCCGTGAGGCGAAGTCGTCATTCGTGCCTGCGCGTGCCGCGGCGTCTGAAGTGTCAGCGCCGACGATTGGTCCGGGGCTCTCACCCGGTACGCATCGCGGTCTTCGGCGGTGTTCTGTTGTCGAGCGCGCATCTTAGCCGATGCACCGCTCGTTGTCCCGACTAGGCGTTGGCGGCTGCCAGCGCCGACGGGATGTCGATCCGCACGCCAGGGCCCATGGTCGGAGCCAGGGTCAGGGTGCGCATGTAGGTTCCCTTTGCGCCCGACGGCTTGGCGCGGTTGACCGCATCCACCAGCGTCGCCACGTTGGCGGCGAGCTGCTCCGGCGTGAAGCTGGCGCGGCCGACCGGCACGTGCACGATCCCCGCGCGGTCGACCTTGAACTCGATCCGTCCGGACTTGATCTCGCTCACCGCCCGCTCGATGTCGAACGTCACCGTGCCCGACTTCGGGTTCGGCATCAGCCCTCGCGGGCCGAGCTTCTTCCCGAGCCGGCCGACGGTGCCCATCATGTCGGGCGTCGCGATGGCGACGTCGAACTCGAACCAGCCGTCGTCGATCCTCTTGACCAGGTCGTCGCCGCCGACCTCGTCGGCGCCGGCGCGGAGCGCCTCCTGCGCCTTCTCGCCCTGCGCGAAGACGATGACCCGCGAGGTCTTGCCGGTGCCGTGCGGCAGCACGACCGTGCCGCGCACGAGCTGGTCGGCGTGGCGCGGGTCGACGCCCAGGCGAAGGTGCGCCTCGACGGTGCCGTCGAACTTGCTGATCGACAGCTTCGGCAGCAGCTCGGAGGCCTCCCCGATGTCGTAGCGGCGATCGGCCTCGACCAGCTTGGCCGCCTCGAGGTACTTGCGTCCGTGCTGGGTCATGACTGTGCCACCTCGATGCCCATCGAGCGCGCGGTGCCCTCGATGATCTTCATCGCCTGCTCGACCGTGTTCGCGTTCAGGTCGGTCATCTTCATCTCGGCGATCTCGCGCAGCTGCGCGCGCGACACGCGCCCGACCTTCGTCCGGTTCGGCTCGGCGCTGCCCGTCTCGATGCCGGCGGCGCGCTTGAGCAGCGCCGCGGCCAGCGGTGCCTTGGTGACGAACGTGAAGGATCGGTCCTCGTAGACCGTGATCTCGGCCGGAACGGTGTAGCCGCGCTGGTCGGCCGTCCGCTCGTTGAAGGCCTTGATGAACTCCATGATGTTGATGCCGTGCTGGCCCAGCGCCGGGCCGACGGGCGGCGCGGCAGTCGCCGCACCCGCGGGCGCCTGCACCTTGAGCATCGCCCTGATCTTCTTCGCCATCTGTGCTCCTTCGGAGGTTCAATCGGGACCGATGCGGTCCCTCCCTCTGCTTGGCGGCGGCGCCGGCCGGCGCCGCCATCGGTCTATCGGCTTGTCTAGAGCTTCTCGATCTGGAGGAAGTCGAGCTCCACCGGCGTCTCGCGGCCGAAGATGCTGACGAGCACCTTGACCTTGTTGCGCTCCGGGTTGACCTCGTCGACGGTGCCGATGAACTCGGCGAACGGGCCGTCCTTGACGCGCACGCTCTGGCCCTTCTGGTACTGGACCTTGAACTTCGGCGTCTCGACCCCCATCTGCTTGAGGATCTTCTTGACCTCGTTCTCGTCGAGGGGCAGCGGCCGATTGCCCGACCCGACGAAGCTCGTGACGCCCGGCGTGTTGCGCACGACGTACCAGCTCTCGTCGCTCATCGCCATCTCGACCAGCACGTAGCCGGGGAAGACCTTGCGGTTCACCGTCTGGCGCTGGCCGTTGCGGATCTCGATCTCCTCCTCCATCGGGACGAGCACCTGGAAGATCTGGTCCTCCACGCCCATCGACTCGATGCGGTGCTCGAGATTCGCCTTGACCTTGTTCTCGTAGCCGGAGTACGTGTGGATCACGTACCACTGCTTGGTGTCGCCGCTCGGCATGTCGCCGGGCCGCGGCGCCTCGCGCGACAGGCGCGCCGCCTCGGTCGCCTCGTTGATCGTTTCCTGCGTTGTTTCGTCGGTCATGGCAGCACCAGGTCCAGCAGCGTGTTGAAGACGCGGTCGAGCGCGTAGATGTAGATGCCGATCGCGACCGACACGCCCAGGACCAGCAGGGTCAGGCGGATGACGGTCTCGCGAGTCGGCCAGGCGACCTTCTTCAGCTCGGCCCAGCTCTCGACCAGGTAGCGGCGCATGCCGGTCAACACGGTGGATTCGTTCTTCCTGCTACGAATGAGTTGGTCATCGGGTCGTTCGAGTGGTGGCAGGGGCGACAGGACTCGAACCTGCAACCGCTGGTTTTGGAGACCAGTGCTCTACCAAATTGAGCTACACCCCTATCGAACGCGCCCTACTTGGTCTCCCGGTGCAGCCGATGCTGCCGGCAGCGCGGACAGAACTTGTTGAGCTCCATTCGCCCCGGGTCGTTTCGCTTGTTCTTCCGCGTGCTGTACGTGCGCTCCTTGCAGACGGTGCACGCCAGTGCGATCACGGGTCGGTTCTCGGCCTTTGCCACGTGGTTCTCGTTCCCTGATTCTCCGCCGGCGACGGCCACGCTGAACTAGGGCCTGGTGACCGGGGGAAAGCCTGCAGATTCTACTTCAGGACGGCGCCGACCGTCAACGGTGGCACGCTTCGAACCGGCACCGATGATGCTCGACCCGATGTGTCGGCGGCCCCCCGCCTAGCCCGCCGGCTGCTCTCCGTCCCGCCGCCGCAGCACGATCCGCGTGAACGGCAGCCGCACGTCGCTGAAGACCTCGATGCTGACCAGGAATCCGAGGAAGATGAAGAGGACGCCGAGCAGCTCGCCGATGAAGAACGACCAGGTGACCCCGAAGCGGTTCAGGCCGCTGGTCCAGCCGGGGATGAACCCGCCGATGGCGATGAGGATCGTCGCCGGCACGCGCGAGTTGAGGGTGCCCTCGCGCAGCGCGCGCCACGCGGCCGGAAGCGAGGCCACGAAGTTGACGACCACGGCGATCGCCCGACCGACCGCGCCGACCACCGGCAGCGTGCTCGAGACGCGCATGACGCGCACCTTTGGCATGAAGATGTAGGCCGAGTAGACCGCGCCGAACACGAGCGCGAATGCGCCGACGATGTTGAACGGTGGCGTCAGGATGCGCAGATCCGCCGGCATGGCCGTCCCGACCGGGATGCCGATCTCATCGACAGAGAATCCCGGCGCCGCCACGGGGGCGGTCAGGGCCGCCCAGGTCACGACGACCGACGCCGCGACCAGGATGGCTGCGGTCACGTGGCCGATGGCGCGGCGACGGAAGCCAGTGACCAGCGCCACCATGACGGCGGCGGCGAGCGAGGCGCCGACGACGAGCAGCACGGTCGTGTCGGATGCCGGCGTGCCCTCCCGCGCGTACTTGATGCTGGTGAGGAAGCTGAACAGCCCGGCCAGCGCGAAGGAGATCGCCACGAAATAGCCGAAACGGGTCCGGTTCAGCAGGTACACCGTGCCGAGGCCAAGGTAGGCAGCCACGCCGAAGGCGCCGACGAGGTACCAGGTCCGGTACAGCGGCTCGTTCCAGCCGAAGGCGCCGCCAAGGAACTCGGTCCCGGCGCTGATCCCGTACCACAGCAGGCCGATGGTCCAGACCAGTTGGTACGGCTGCCGGCGGCGAAGCCACTGGTCGCCGACGAAGGCCGCGAAGACGAAGCTCAGCGCAGAGCTCAGGAACGGGAGAACGACGTTGAGATCCACCGGTGCAGCACGCCTCCGAAAGCCATGGCCATCGGTGCACCGATGAGAATGGAGCCCACGTCCGGGCTCGAACCGGAGACCTCTTCCTTACCAAGGAAGTGCTCTGCCTACTGAGCTACGTGGGCCCGGCTCAACGGTGCGCCGCCCGTCCTCGACGAGAGATCCAGTGTCGCAGGATCGGACGATTCTCGACAACCATCGGTCAACCTTGGTAAATCTCGCACTTGAGGCGAGGATCAGGCGACCGGCCGGCTCTTCAGATGGGAAGCCCCTTCGCCGAAGGGATGGTGGGCAGGGAGGGAATCGAACCCCCACAGTCGAAAGACGGCTGATCTACAGTCAGCGGAGCTCACCACCTGCTCAACCTACCCACGAAATTGACCGACGCGTGGTGCATCGTCGGCCGCCGGCGAGTATATCCGATAGGCGGCTGGATCCTCAACCGCCGTCCTCAGTCGGTGAAGGCGAACGTCTCCAGGACGTCGGTCGTCAGCGGCCGCGTGACCCACACCATGTAGCCCCGCCCATTGTGGATGGCCGTCAGCTGGTGCCACCGCGTCCCGCCGCACTCGAACTTGCGCAGCTCGGCCGGCTCGCCGGCCAGCATGGCGGTGTCCCTGCCGTGCGGGCCGCAGCGCGTCGCAGCGGAGGCTTCCTCCGTGAATGCATCCAGCGTCTCGCCGGCGCCGAGATCGCGCGCGCCGATGACGACGATGCCGTCCAGGATGTCGAACTCGTGTGACTGCGGCGTGCCGAGCGTGTCGGTCCCCGGGTGGCGGGGCCGCACCGCGGTCAGGCGGAACTCGCCGGGCCGCTCGAGCATCTCCCAGCCGGCCGGGTGGCTGATGGAGTATCCGTAGCGCTCGCTGGTGAACGTCACGGGCTCCGGGCTCGGTGTGGTTCCGTCCGACGGGGCCGGGTCTCGTCCGGGTCCGAAACCCGCGCACGCGCTGAGCAGGAGGGCGATGCCCAGCAGGACCGGGGCTCTGGACGATGGCGAGTGGAGCATGGTCCAGATATGCCCGACGTCAGGCCCCACCGACCAGTGGCAGATGACGTAGCGGACGCCGGACGAGTGGCCGTCAGCGGCGGCGATTGGAGCCGAGGGTGGGAGTCGAACCCACAACCGTCGGTTTACAAAACCGATGCTCTGCCATTGAGCTACCTCGGCCGGCCCGTCGGCAAGTCTAGCCCGAGCGACGCTGGCGGACGACCTCGAACAGGAGCAGCGCGCCGGCGGTCGCGGCGTTCAGGCTGGCCACCCGCCCCGCCATCGGGAAGCTGACGAGCAGGTCGCACCGGCGCTTCGTGGCGCCCGACAGCCCGCTCCCCTCGCTACCGACCACGACCGCGAGCGGCCCGGCCAGGTCCGAGTCCCACGCGGCCGCGGACGCGTCCTGGTCCGCTGCCACCAACCGCAGCCCGGCAACCTTCAGCTCATGGATCGCCTCGCCGATGGTGGGCAGCCTCGCCAACAGGAGGTGCTCGCTGGCGCCGGCGCTGGCCTTGACCGCCGCGGCGCTCAGGGGCGCGGCCCCGCGCTCCGGGAAGACGACGCCGTCGACGCCGGCGGCCTCGGCAGAGCGCAGCAACGTGCCGAAGTTGGTCGGGTCCTGGAGGTGCTCGAGGACCAGCACGAACGGATCGTGGCCGGCCTCCCGCGCGCGGGCCCCGATGTCGTCGAGGCTCGCCCACCGCCGCTCCCCCACCTCGAGCAGCACGCCCTGGTGGCCGTCGAACCCGGCCAGCCGCGACATGCGGTCCGCCGGAACGCGGTCGACAGGCAGCTGCGCCCGACGCGCGGCGTCGATGATGGCGCGCAGTTCGGGCGAGGGCCGCGCCGATGCGGACACGATCAGCCGATGCGCCTCACGACCGGCGGCGAGGGCCTCGACCACCGGCCGGCGGCCGCCGATCCAGTCGCTCACCGCCGCTGGATGGCAGCCACCGCCCACGCCGCCACGCCGTCGCCGGCCGTGAAGCCGAGGCCGTCGCTGGTCGTGCCCTTGACGGACACCGAGCCGGCATCGATGCCGAGCAGCTCGCCGAGGCGTTGCGCGATCTCTTCTCGGCGCGGAGCGATGGCCGGGCGATCGATCGCGATGGACAGATCGACGTTCACCGCCCGCCATCCCGCATCGGCCAGCCGGCCCACTGCTCGTCGCATGAGCTCGGCCGAGTCCGCACCCTCCCAGGCAGCCTGCCCCGAGGGAAAGAGTGACCCGACGTCGCCGAGTGCAGCGGCGCCGAGCAGCGCATCGATCAGCGCATGCAGCGCAGCATCGCCATCGGAGTGGCCCTCCGGACCACGCGGCTCGTCCGCGAACGTCAGCCCGGCCAGGCGCATCGTGCGTCCCTGGACCAGCCGGTGCGCATCGAAGCCGATGCCGACGCGCGTGCCGGCCGGAAGGTCGGTCCCGGCGCCGCCGATGCCCGCGCTCGCGCGAGCCGCGAGGAGGGCGCGGATCGTGACGAGGTCACTCGGTTCGGTCAGCTTGCGGTTCTCGGGATCGCCGGGAATGACGAGCACGGGCACGCCGGCCGCGGCGAGGGCACCGACGTCATCGGTGATGGGGCGGCCCCAGGCATGCGCCTCCTCGATGGCGGCGCGCAGCGCGCCGAGCCGAGCGGCCTGCGGCGTCTGCGCGGCCGCGACCTCCTCCCGCTCGACGGGGGCGACGACGCGCCCGTTCCGGACCCGCTTCAACGAGTCCACCACCGGGACCACCGGCACCACCGCGCCGTCGAAGCCCGAAACGGCATCGGCAACCGCGGCGACGAGCTCGCTCGTCACTGCCGGGCGGGCCGCATCGTGCACCAGCACGAGCGTCTCGTCGTCGTAGCCCACACCGGTCAACGCCCAGACGCCGGCGATGACCGAGTCGGCGCGGACCTCGCCACCGGGCACCACGAGGCAGCGCTCGCTGTCGCGGGGCAGCGCATCGGTGAAGTGCTCGACCGCATCGGCTCCCACGGCGATGGCAATGCGTTCGATGGCCGGGACGGCCAGCAGCGTATCGAGGCTCCAGCGCCAGGCGGGCCGGCCCCAGATGTCCTCCCACAGCTTGTCGCTGCCCATTCGCCGGCTGCGACCGGCGGCGACCAGGACCGCGGTCAGCGGCGAAGCCATGTGTCTCCCCCGCTCGTCACTGCGCCTCGGTGCGCGGCTGCGCGAAGATCATGCGCCCGGCCACGGTCTGCAGGACGCGCGTCACGCTGACCGGGACTTCGGTGTCCATGAACTTCGTGCCGCCCTCGACCACGATCATGGTGCCGTCGTCGAGATAGCCGACGCCCTGGCCCGGCTCCTTGCCCTCCTGGATGATGCGCACACGCATCTCCTCGCCCGGATGCACCACCGATTTCACGGCGTTGGCCAGCTCGTTGACGTTCAGGACCCGGATGCCCTGCAGGTCGGCCACGCGGTTGAGGTTGTAGTCGTTGGTGAGGATCGCGGTGGCGTTGTCCCTCGCGTACGCCATGAGCTTGGCGTCGACTTCGGCCACCTCGGGGTACGTCGCCTCGCTCACCTCGACCGGCGTGACGGCGTCCTTCTGAAGCGCGGAGAGCATCTCCAGGCCGCGACGCCCGCGGTTGCGGCGCATGGCGTCGGGCGAGTCGGCGATCCGCTGCAGCTCGTCGAGCACGAAGCGCGGCACGATGAGCGTGCCGAGGATGAAGCCGGTGCGAGCGATATCGGCGATGCGACCGTCGATCACTGCGCTCGTGTCGATCACGACCCGGTTCGTCGGTCCTCGTGGGCGGCCGCCGGGGATCATCGCGCCGAAGGCCGGCAGCAGCACGTCGCGCTTCGACATGGTGATGATGAGCATCATGGCCGCCAGGAACAGCGCCACCACGGGCGGTCCCCATGACCCCGCCACACCGCCGATCTGCGCCAGCGGCACGCCGATGAGCACGCCCATGAGCAGCCCGACGATGATCGCCGCCACGCCCAGGGCGAACTCGCCGGCGCCGGCCTCGCTCAGCTTCTCCACCGCCCGACGGACGGGATAGATGGTGATGTACGGGATGGCGAGGTAGCCGAACAGGAGCGTAGCGACGACGAAGGCCGTCAGGAAGGCGGGCCGGTTCGCGGGCTGGATCAGGTCCCCGGCACGCTGAAGCAGCGCGAGTCCCAGCGCGAAGCCGATCAGGGTGCCCAGGAGGGCACCCGTGAGCTGGATGATCCGAGTCATGTTCCGATGAGTGCGTGGAATGATCCGCTCGAGCCGCCTGGGATGAAGGAGATGATCGGCGTCTCGGCGGCGGCCACCTTAGCACCTGGCCGATGGCGCGTCCATGCAACGCCCGGGGTGGCCGACTCAGCCCTCGAGCGCGAGGCCGATCGCCTCGCGGATGTCGCGCGCGACGACGATACCGGCACGGCCATCGCCGCGGCCGCCGCGCGCCGCTCCGGTCACCAGGCGATCGAAGCCGAGCCGGGAGGCCTCGGTCGCGCGACGCTCCGCACGCGTCGCCTCGCGCAGCCGGCCCGAGAGCGCGACCTCGCCGGCAAGGGCCGTTGCCGCGCGCACTGGACGCTCGCGCAGGCTCGATGCGAGCGCCATGGCGACCGCGAGATCGGCGGCCGGCTCGTCGATGCGGAGGCCGCCCGCGACGTTGACGTAGACGTCGTGCCCGGTGAGGTTCAGGCCGGCGTGACGCGCGAGCACCGCGATGAGCATGAGCACGCGATTGACGTCGACGCCGGTCGTCGCGCGTCGTGGCGACCCGTAGCCCGACGGCGCCGACAGGGCCTGGATCTCCACGGCCAGCGGTCGCGTCCCCTCCAGGGCGAGGGTCACCGCCGAGCCGGCGGTCGCCGCCTCGTCGGACTCGATGAAGAAGCGGCTGGCATCGTCGACCTCGGCCAGGCCATCGCCGCGCATCTCGAGCACGCCCACCTCGTCCGTCGAGCCGAACCGGTTCTTGGCGGCGCGCAGCAGGCGGGTCGCGCCGAGGCGCTCGCCCTCGAGATAGATGACGGCGTCGACGAGGTGCTCGAGCGTCCGCGGCCCGGCCACCGTCCCCTCCTTGGTGACGTGGCCAACCAGGGCGACGCAGGTCCGGCCCGACTTGGCGAGCTCGGCCAGTCGGGCGGCAACCTCGCGCACCTGGCCGACGCTGCCGGCCGGCCCGCCCAGCTCCGCGCTGCTCAAGGTCTGGACGCTGTCCACGACGGCGAGGGCCGGCGACGAAGCCTGGATCGCGGCCAGTGCGGTCTCGAGCTCGGTGGTCGCCGCCAGCTGGAGGCCGTCGACCACGCCGCCGACCCGCTCGGCGCGACCGCGCACCTGGGCCGCGGACTCTTCACCGGTGACGTAGAGGACGTCGCGGCCGGCCTGCGCCAGCCGCGCGGCCACCTGGAGCAGCAGCGTCGACTTGCCGATCCCCGGGTCGCCGCCGAACAGGGCGATGGACCCGGGAACGAATCCGCCGCCGAGCACCCGATCGACCTCGCCGATGCCCGACACGAGGCGCGCCGCTTCGGCACTCTCGACCGCGCCGATCGGGATCACGGCCGTGGCACCGGCCACGGCGATCGCCGCCGACGGCGTGCGAGCACGCGCGCCACGCGGCGCGGTGGCCGTCTCGACCAAGGTGTTCCACGCGCCGCAGCCCGGGCATTGGCCGGCCCACTTCGGCGAGGATGCCGCGCACTCCTGGCAGACGAAGGCGGTGGTACGAACGGGCACGGTCACCTCGGGCTGGATGTGGCGCCATGTTGCCACGCCGGTATCGGCGCAGCGCTTACCGCCGGCTTACCGGATCCGAACGACGGCGGACGCTCAGCGAGCGGCCTTGGCGGGCTGGCGCTTCGCCGGCGCGGCGCGCTCGATCGCCAACGTATCGTCCGGCCCGACATCGACGACGATCGTGTCGCCCGGGCTGAACGACGCCTGGAGCATGCGCTCCGCGAGCGGATCCTCGATCTGGTTCTGGATCTCGCGACGCAACGGCCGGGCGCCGTACGCCTGGTCGTAGCCCTTGACGATGATCGCGTCCTTGGCGGCATCGGTGACGACCAGGTCCATCTCCTGGCCCGCGAGCTGCGCCTTCACGCGCGCCAGCAGCAGGTCGACGATCTCGCGAATCTCCTCGCGAGTCAGGCTGCGGAACACGACGGTCGCGTCGATGCGGTTAAGGAACTCCGGGCGGAAGGTGTTCTTCAGCTCCGAGAGCACCTTGTCCTTCATGCGGTCGTATTCCGCGTTGGCCTGCGCAACCTCAGAACCACCGGCGCGGAAGCCGATGGACGTGTCGCGCTGCAGCTGCTGCGCGCCGACGTTGCTCGTCATGATGATGACCGTGTTGCGGAAGTCGACGCGCCGTCCCTTCGCATCGGTCAGGTGCCCGTCCTCCAGGATCTGAAGGAGGATATTGAAGACCTCGGGGTGCGCCTTCTCGATCTCGTCGAGGACGACGACCGAGTAGCTCTTGCGCCGGACCGCCTCGGTGAGCTGCCCACCCTCGTCGTAGCCGACGTAGCCGGGAGGGGCGCCGACCAGGCGCGAGACGTTGTGGCGCTCCATGAACTCACTCATGTCGATCTTGATGAGCGCGTCCTCGCTGCCGAACAGGAACTCGGCCAGCGCCCGGGCCAGCAGCGTCTTGCCGGTGCCGGTGGGTCCCATGAAGATGAATGAGCCGATGGGCCGCTTCGGATCCTTCAGCCCGGCACGTGCTCGTCGCACCGCCTTGCTGATGGTCTCGATCGCCTCCTGCTGGCCGATGACCCGGTTGTGCAGGGCCTCCTCCATGTGCAGCAGCCGCTCCGATTCCTCGGCGCTGATGCGGATCACCGGGATGCCGGTCCACATGCTCACGACCTGCGCGATGTCCTCGTCGGTGACGACGGGAACCTCCTTGGCCTGGTCCTCGTGCCACTTGGCTCGCAGCGCCTCGATCTGCTCCTTGCCCTGGGCCTCCTCGTCGCGCAGCCGAGCGGCAGCCTCGTAGTCCTGCCCGGCGATGGCCTCATCCTTCTGGCGCGTGACCTCCTCGAGCGCCTGCTGCGCGGCCTTGATCTCGGCCGGCGCCGACGATGACCGCAGCCGCACGCGCGAGCCGGCCTCGTCGATCAGGTCGATCGCCTTGTCGGGCAGGGCACGGTCGGCGACGTAGCGGACGCTCAGGTCGACCGCGGCGTGGACCGCCTCGTCGCTGATCTTGACCTTGTGATGCTCCTCGAAGCGCTCGCGGATGCCGAACAGGATCTCGACCGCCTCGTCCACCGTCGGCTCGTCGACCATGACCGGCTGGAAGCGCCGCTCGAGCGCCGAGTCCTTCTCGATGTACTTGCGGTACTCGTCGAGCGTGGTCGCGCCGATGCACTGGAGCTCACCGCGCGCCAACGGCGGCTTCAGGATGTTGGCCGCATCGATGGCGCCCTCGGCGGCGCCGGCACCAACGAGGGTGTGCAGCTCGTCGATGAACAGCACGCTGTCGGAGCTGCTGCGAAGCTCCTCGATGATCTTCTTGAGCCGCTCCTCGAACTCGCCGCGGTACTTCGTGCCGGCCACCAGCGAGCCGATGTCGAGCGTCAGGACGCGCTTGTCCGTCAAGGTCTCCGGCACGTCGCCCTTGACGATGCGGTGCGCCAGGCCCTCGGCGATGGCCGTCTTGCCGACGCCGGGCTCGCCGATGAGCGCCGGGTTGTTCTTGCGCCGCCGCGACAGGATCTGGATGACGCGCTCGATCTCCTTCTCGCGGCCGATGACCGGGTCGAGGTCGCCGCTGCGCGCCGCCTCGGTCAGGTTGATGCCAAGCTGGTCGAGGGTCGGCGTCTTCGAGGGACGCTTCGTCTCCTGTGCCGGGGTCGAGCTGCTCGACTGGCTGAGCACGTGGATGACCTGGTGCCGAACCTTGTCGAGGTTCACGCCCAGGCTCTCGAGCACGCCGGCGGCGATGCCCTCGCCCTCCCGCACGAGGCCGAGCAGGAGGTGCTCGGTGCCGATGTAGTTGTGGCCCAGCCGGCGGGCTTCGTCGATGGCCAGCTCGATCACGCGCTTCGCGCGCGGCGTGAGACCGACCTCCCCGACGACCGGTCGGTCGCCGCGGCCGATGATGAACTCGACCGCCGTGCGGACCTTGGACAGCTCGACGTTCATGTTCTCGAGCACGCGCGCGGCAACACCCTCGCCCTCACGAACGAGGCCGAGCAGGAGGTGCTCCGTACCGATGTAGTTGTGGTTGAAGCGCTGGGCCTCGTCCTGGGCGAGGGTCAGCACCTTCCGCGCTCGATCGGTGAACTTGTCGAATCGGTCCATTGGTGCCCGGCCTTGCTGTGCTTGCGTGGGGAGTGTACGGCACGCTCAGGGCCGATGCTGCTGCACCGAGCACCTGCTCGTGGTGTTAGTAGATACGGTTGACGGCACGAATTCGCTCAACGTTCCGTGCCGGTTGTCAAAAGAACGCGAAGGGAGCGAGGCCCCATGGCCCGCTCCCTGTGACGCATCGGTGGCGGCCGGCTGGCCGCCGGGACTGGCGCTAGGCCTTGCTCCCTTCGTCCGACTCGGTGGCGGCGTCCTCGGTCGGAGCCTCCTCGGCGGCCTCCGCATCGGCTTCGGGGGCCGCAGCCACCGTGGCCTCGGCCTCCGCCTCGGCCTCGGGCGCCTCAGCGGCGGGCGCGGCCTCAGCGGCGGGTGCCTCCGCCGCTGCCGGAGCCTCCTCGGCCTCGGCAATCGCCGCCTCTTCGTTCGACCGGAACTGGTCGAGCAGGCCCGAGCTGGCGAATGCGGCGGCCATCGTGTTGTCGATGCCGCCCTCCGGCTCGGCGGTCGCGTCCTCGGGCCGATAGTCGAACCGATCGCGACGCGGCCCGCGATCGCGCCGCGGACGCTCCTCGCGCGGCGCCGGGGCGGGACGATCCTCGGCCTGCTTCAGGCTGAGGCCCAACCGATGCCGCTCCGAGTCGAGGCTGATGATGCGGAGCTTGACCTGCTGGCCTTCCTGGACGACGTCGCCCGGGTGGGCGACGCGCTGGTGCGACAGCTCGCTGATGTGGATGAGGCCCTCGAGGCCCTCCTCCACGCGAACGAAGGCGCCGAAGTTGACGAGCTTCGTGACCGTTCCCTCGATCACGTCGCCGATCTTGTATTTCGCGACCGACTCCTGCCACGGATCGGGCTGGAGGCGGCGGATCGAAAGGCTGATGCGGCCACGCTCGTGGTTGATGTCGATGACCTCGGCCTCGACCTCGTCGCCGATCTGGTACGCCGTCTCAGGATTGTTGACCTTGTTCCAGGAGAGCTCGCTCTTGTGGACTAGGCCGTCGATGCCACCGAGGTCGACGAAGACGCCAAACGGGGCGATGGATCGGACCACGCCGGTCACCTTCTGGCCGGTCTCGAGGCTGCTGAAGAGCTCGTCTCGCTTCTCGCGCCGCTCCTCGTAGAGCGCGACCTTCTCCGAGAGGATCAGCCGGTTCGCCTTGCGGTTGACCTCCAGGATCTTGAGGCGAAGCGTCCGGCCGACGAACGGCTGCAGCTTCTCCGCGATCTCCTGCGCGGCGTCGCGTGGCTGCTCGTCGCGCGGCCGGCGCGGGAAGTCGACGATCTGGCTGATCGGCACGAAGCCGCGCACGCCGAGATCGACGATGAGGCCGCCCTTGTTGTGGTCGATGACGCGCGCCTCGACGATCTCGCCGGCGTCGAAGCGCTCCTGCATCGCGCGCCACTTGCGCTCGAGCCCCGCCCGACGCAGCGACAGGACCGCGTGGCCTTCCGGAGACTCGGGCTGCAGGACGTAGACGAGGACCTCGCTCCCGACCTGGATCTCGGGACGTGTCTCCTCGGCGCTGTCGCGCGGTCCGCGGCGGTTCATGAGCTCGCGGTTGCTGACCACGCCCTCGCTCTTCCCGCCGAAGTCGATGAGGATCTCGTCCGGATCGATCCGGACCACGGTGCCCTCGACGACGTCCCCATGCTTGAGGCTCTTGACCTCGTTGTCGGGGTCGTCGAGCAGCTCGGCCATCGTCATCGGCTCGCTCCGCGGCGCCTCCGCCGCGGCGGGTGCCGGCTCGGCGGTCGCCGCCTCGGCCTCAGCCGCCACGGGCTCAACCTCAGCCGTCACGGGCTCAGCCACCTCGGCCTCAGCCGCCACGGGCTCCAACCCCTCAGCCTCTGCGGTCGCGCCACCGTCATCGGTTGCGGGCGCGTCTGCATCAGCGGACGTGGAGGCAGTCTCGTCAGCGGCATCGCCGCCATCGGCTGCGACCTCGTCCGTCGTGGGAGCTGCCGGCTCATCGGCCGTCGCGACCGACTCGGTGGGTGCGGCAGAGTTGGTCGTCGCCTCGCCATCGGCGGGCGAGGCATCGCCGGGCGACGCGCTGTTCGTGGGCTCAGCGGCCTCCGGCTGGTCGGCGACGGTCACCGCGGCGTCCTGCTGGACCTCGTCGGTGGCGCTCGGCGTCGCCTGCTTCGTGTCTTCGATCAAGTGGTCAATACGCTCCTGTCGGTAAGTGTCCGTGACAGCAAATGACGCCCTCACGCGGAGGACGTCCATCACCGATCGCCGCTTTCAGGTGCTGTCCGCTGTCTCGTAAGAAACGACTCGCTGCTCCTTTGCGCCTACCGACGGATCGACGCGCTCGCGCGCGTTATGGGGTTGTCTGCCACACGGCCGACGTAGCATACCATACGGTCAAATGAGGACCCCTTCGCGTGCCTGAGCTGCCCGACCTCACGGTCGTGGCCGAAGAGCTCAACCGACGCGTTGCGGGCCGAACCGTGCTCGAGGCATCGGCGCCGACCCCGATACTCGTGCGTGCAACGCCCGAGGAGGTCGCCGCGCTGTCCGGCACGAAGCTGGGCGCAGCCAATCGCCGCGGCAAGTTCCTCCTGCTGCCCTTCATGCGCGACGGCTCCGTGGCGCGCGTCCTGGCCGCCAATCCGATGCTTGCGGGGCGCTTCTGGATCACCGGACGTAGCGAGCGCGTGAGGGCGCGCACCGGGCTGCGCCTGCTCCTCGACGGCGAGGAGGACCTTCGCTATGTCGATCGCGAGATGCTCGGCAAGCTGTACCTCGCCGATCCCGACGGCCTCGACGACATTCCGGGATGGTCGGAGATGGGGCCCGATGCCGACGACCCGGGCCTGACGCTTGATGCGTTCCGCCAGCGTATCCGCCGCCATCCCGGAGAGCTGAAGCCGCTCCTGCGCAACCCGCGCTTCGTGTCAGGCATCGGCAACGCGTACAGCGACGAGATCCTGTGGGAGGCTCGGCTCGCCCCGTTCCGCAAGCGCAGCACCCTCAACGACGACGACATCGAGCGGTTGTACCTCGCCATGCGCCACGTGCTCGGCGATGCGATCGATCGCATCCGCGAATCGGTGCCGCCGAATATCGAGACGCAGGATCGAAGCTTCCTCAAGGTCCACCTGCACGGCGGCGAGCCGTGTCCTCGCTGCGGTCGCGAGCTGCGCCAGATCGGCGGCCGAGAAGCGACCACCTTCTGCCGGACCTGCCAGCCGCCGTTCTGAGCGCCGGCTCAGGGAATGACCAGGACCTGGCCGATGACGATCTGGTTCGGATCCTCGATCCCGTTCGCCTGCTGGAGTGCCTGCGTCGTCGTCCCGAAGCGTTGGGCGATCGCCGCCAGGGTGTCGCCCTGCTGAACCGTGTACGTCTGCTGCGGTGGCGGCGGGGCGGGCGTCGGCGCGACCGTCGGGATCGGTGTGGGCGGCACGGCGGTGGGCGTCGGGGTGGCAGTCGGCGATGGGGTCGGGGTTGGCGACGCTGTCGGGGTCGGCCGCGGCGTGAAGGTGGTTCGTGCGCTGGCGGTCGCGCTCGGTGCCGGCGACGGCGTTGCATCGAGCGCGGTCAGCCCGGTCGTGTTCAGCACGCCGGCCACTGCTGCGGCCCCGATGCCGACCGCCACGACGCCGGCACCCGCGGCCAGCAGCGGCAGTGGGCGCGCGCCACGGGCCCGACCGGCTATCCCGCGCCACGCCGGCTGCGGTGCGAGGAGCAGGCGGGTCGAGACGAACCCAGCCCCCGCCGATGACCGACCGGGCTGCGTCGCACCGTTCCGGGCCGCGAATGCGAGATAGCGTTCGCAGCGTTCGTGGGCCGATGTCAGGCACAGCTGCGCCTGCGTGGCGCGGTCCAGGGGCGTTGGTGGAGACTCGGCGTGGCATCGATGCGAGGCGTCGACGCCATCGACCGCCGAGCGGCGATCGCCCGCGAGTGCGAGCAACGGGCAGACGCGATCCACGAGCGCGAGCATAGCAACAGCCCCGCGGTCGACGGACGGCGGGGCTGCACAAAAATGAAATATCCCGGCGACGACCTATTTTCCCAGGGAGTTGCCCCCCGAGTATCTTCGGCGCTGGAGAGCTTAACTTCCGTGTTCGGGATGGGAACGGGTGGATCCTCTCCGCTAGCGTCACCGGGATAGATCTTCAATT
>DASVDT010000016.1:0-25696 GCA_036380955.1 Candidatus Limnocylindria bacterium
GGCCTGGGTGCCCCACTGGAACATCTGCCAGCCGTTGGCGTTCGCCCCGCAGGCCTCGCCGGAGCTGCCGGCGTTGTAGTACGTGGCGAAGAGGCGGCCGTTCTTCAGCGCCAGCGTTCCCCACGTCGCGTCGACCGCGGCGGCCATCGTGGCGTACGTCGGGCGCGACGGGTCGTAGTGCTGATCTCGCGTCGTGTCGAAGACGTCGAAGCACTCGCCGCCCGGCGTCACGTAGCCGCGCCAGTGGACGACCTGGTACCACCCGTAGTGCTTGACGGCCAGCGCCCCGGCACGGAGGGACTCCGTCGTCCACGAGCTGATCCACTCGCGCGAGAGCACGTTCTTCACGTATGCCCGGAAGTCGACGGTGTCGACGGCGCCGGTCGCCGACCGATAGACCCGGATCGTCGGCGGCGGCGTCGTCTCCGAGCGGTACGACCCGCAGTCGCCGGCGGCGCCGGCCGGGGCAGGGCGTCCGACGGGGAGCAGGGCGGCGAGAAGGACCGCGGCGAGGAGGCTCGCCGCGCCGGTTCGTCGGTGCATGTCGCCCCGACCGTACCGACCGCCCGTGAGCGGAGCACCCGACCGAAAGTACCGGGACGGTCCCGAATCGCCTCAGTCCGCCCAGCGGTGGATGCGCTCGCGCACGGTGTCGAAGCCGAGCTCGTCGCAGAGGGCGACGAAGCGCTCGCGCGGGACGCCGTGCCACTCGAGGTCGTCGAGGGAGGCGGCCGGCCCGATCGCGGCGTCGCGGTTGAGTGTCGCGAGCCGGCGGAACAGCACGGCATCGGCCCGGTGCTGTTCGAGGGTCGCCGCGAGGCGGCTCGCGTTGCGAACCGGGAGCGCCCAGTCGAGCGCCGAGGCCGGGATGTCCTCGAGGTGCTTCCAGCGCGCGAGGACGACGGCGGCGCTCTTCGCGCCCCATCCCGGGAGGCCGGGAAACCCGTCGCTGCTGTCGCCGACGAGGGCGAGGTAGTCCGGAATCGACTCGGGCCGGACGCCGAACTTCTCGACGATCCCGTCCTCGTCGTACGTGACCTTCCGCATCCGGTCGCGGAGGACGATCCGGTCGCCGTCGACGAGCTGTCCGAGGTCCTTGTCGACCGAGCAGATGACGATCTGCTCGAGCCGCGGGTCGTCGCCGAAGCGGGCGACACCCGTCGCGATGCCGTCGTCCGCTTCATCGTCGACCATCGGCCACACGACGATCCCGAGCGCCTCGAGCGCCCGTTCCGCGTCGCGAAACTGGGCGAGGAGATCCGGATCCATGCCCGCGCTCGACTTGTAGCCGGGGTAGAGGTCGTTGCGCCACGACTCGATGACGTAGTCGGTGGCGGCGGCGACGTGCGTGACGTCGGGCTCTCGGAGGAGCGAGAGCATCGAGTCGACGAGCCCCTGGACGGCGTTCACCGGCCGACCGTCCGGGGCGCGACGCGGCGGCCGCGAGTAGTAGGCGCGGAACAGCTCGAACGTGGCGTCGACGAGGTGGAGCTTCATCGCTCGGTCGAGGATAGCGGCCGGATACGATGCGCACGGACCGATGAGCGACGCGACGATCGACGACTTCCTCGGCGCGCTGCCCGCCGAGCAGCGGCAGGCAGTGGATGCCCTGCGCGACGTCATCCGCGCCGTCGTGCCCGACGCCACCGAGCGCCTCAACTATGGCGTCCCCGCATTCCTGCTCGACGGCCGGCCGCTCGTCAGCGCCGGCGCAGCCCGCGGTCACTGTTCGTTCTACGTGCAGAGCCCGGCGGTGATCGACGCCTTTGCCGGTGAACTCCGCGCCGCGGGATTCGCGCTGACTAGGGGCTCGGTGCTGTTCCAGCCGGATCGTCCGCTCCCCGCCGACCTCGTTCGTCGCCTCGTCCTCGCACGCGTCGACGAGGTCCGCGCCCGGCCGCCGCGCCGGGGCGGCCGCGCGTCGACCGATCGGTAAAGGATCGGTAACCGGCTGGTAAGCGGCTGGTAAGCGGCCGCGTGGATGATGGCTCCCGCGGCGTGGAGAAGCGTGCCCTGCGTCGCCGGCCCATGGTTCCCGGCCGGGGTCGGCGGCCCACGCCGCCTTTCGTAGCTTCGAAGGCGACGAGCCGTCCATGCGATACGACACCATCGGCCGCGGGCTTCTCGCCCTGCGGCATCGCAAGCGGCTCCGCCAGGAGGACGTCTCGCGAGTGGCGGGCGTCAGCCGCACGGTCGTGAGCGAGCTCGAGCACGGGCGCCTCGAGCGCCATGCCCTCGCCGCGCTCGTTCGTACCGCGCATGCCGTCGGCGCGTCCGTGCGCGTCGACCTCGTCATCCCGGGCGCCGACGTATTCCGCCTGCTCGACGCCGACCACGCGGCGCTCCAGACGGCGTGGCTGAGGCGGCTGCGAGCATGGGGGTGGCAGGTCGAGCCCGAGGTCACGTTCAACCACTTCGGTGAGCGCGGCAGCATCGACATCCTCGCGTGGCACGCGGCGACCCGGCATCTCGTGGTCCTCGAGGTGAAGACGATCCTCGTCGACCTCCAGGAGCTCCACGCCGGCCTTGATCGCAAGGTGCGCATCGGTCGTGCGCTGGCGGCCGAGCGCGGCTGGCCGTTCGTCGGTGCGATTCCGGCCCTCGTCGTCGCCGAGGGTTCCACGGCACGGCGTCAGGTCGGGCGGCATGACGCGCTGTTCGGTCGCCTCGACCTTCGCGGACGCGTGGCCGCTGCGTGGCTGCGGCTGCCGACGGCACCGGCGCCACATGGCCTGCTCTGCTTTACCGACTTGTCAGCCGAGCATCCTGACGACGGTAGAACGACATCCCGTCAGCGGATCCGCTCCGGCCGCGTTCGGCCTGCGCCGTGAATCACGCCAGCGTCGCTAGGATGCACGGCTGACGAGCCGCGCCGGCAACGGCACCGATAGCGTCGCCAGGATGGACGGCTGACGGGCCGCGCGGGCATCCGCACCGATAGCGTCGCCACGATGGACGGCTGACGAGCAAGCGAGTGCCCGCGAGGGAGGGCGACGCGGGTCAGACCGCCAGCGGTTCCCGGTACTCGCCGTACACGCGACGGAGGACGCCGCACATCTCGCCGATCGTGGCGTACGCCTCCACGGCCGCGACGATCGCCGGCATGAGGTTGACGTCGCCGCGCCGAGCCTCGTCCTCGAGCCGTCGCATCGCGGCGCCATGGGCCGACGGGTCCCGCTCGGCTCGGACCCGCGCGAGGCGGTCGAGGTGCCGCCGCTCCTGCTCGCGGCTGATCTC
Organism: Candidatus Limnocylindria bacterium; assembly: GCA_036380955.1. Lineage (GTDB taxonomy): Bacteria > Chloroflexota > Limnocylindria > QHBO01 > QHBO01 > JACDBZ01. Next base: position 3,238 of record DASVDT010000016.1, read on the forward strand.
GAGGAGCGGGATGCGGAGCTCCTCGTCGGCGTCCACGTACTTCGTGACGCCGACGATCTCCCGCTCGTGCGCCTCGAGCTCGCGCTGCTGCTCGTAGGCGGCATCGGCGATCTCGGCCTGCGGGAAGCCGGCCTCCAGCGCGCGAACCATGCCGCCCATCTCGTCGATGCGCCGGATGTAGGCCCAGGTCGCCTGCTCGGTCCGGTTCGTCAGCGTCTCGACGAAGTAGGAGCCGGCCAGCGGGTCGACCGTGTTCGCCGCACCGGATTCCTCCGCGATGACCTGCTGCTGTCGCAGTGCGAGCAGCGCGGCATCTTCCGACGGGACGGCCCACGCCTCGTCGTACGCATCGGTATGGAGGCTCTGCGTCCCGCCCAGGACGCCGGCCAGCGCCTGGATGGCCACGCGGGTGAGGTTGTTCAGCGGTTGCTGCGCGGTCAGCGACACGCCGGCGGTCTGGGTGTGGAAGCGCATCCAGGTCGAGCGCTCGTTCTCGGCCCCGAATCGCTCGCGGGCGAGCTTGTACCAGATCCGGCGCGCGGCGCGGAACTTCGCGATCTCCTCGAAGAAGTCGTTGTGGCTGTTGAAGAAGAAGGAGAGGCGGGGAGCGAAGTCGTCGAAGCGCAGCCCACGGGCCAGGGCGTCCTCCACGTAGGCGATGCCGTCGGCGATGGTGAAGGCGAGCTCCTGGACGGCCGTCGAGCCGGCCTCGCGGATGTGGTAGCCGCTGATGGAGATCGTGTTCCAGCGTGGCAGCTCACGCGTGCCCCACTCGACGGTGTCGGTGACGAGCTTCAGCGAGGGCGCCGGCGGGAAGATGTACTCCTTCTGCGCGATGAACTCCTTCAGGATGTCGTTCTGGAGCGTCCCCGCCAGTGAAGCGCGCGGCACGCCGGCCTTCTCGGCGGCCACGATGTACATCGCCCAGATCATCGCGGCCGGGGAGTTGATGGTCATCGACGTCGAGATCTCGCCCACGGGCAGCCCGTCGAGCAGGATCTCCATGTCGGCCAGCGAGCTGACCGCCACGCCGCAGGTGCCGAACTCGCCGGCGGCCATCGGCTCATCGTGGTCGTAGCCGTACAGGGTCGGCATGTCGTACGCGATGCTCAACCCGGTGCCGCCGGCCGCGATCAGCTTCTTGAACCGATCGTTCGTGTCCTCGGCCGTGCCGAAGCCGGCGAACATGCGCATCGTCCACAGGCGCCCGCGATGGCCGGTCGGATGGATGCCCCGCGTGAAGGGCGGCTCACCGGGCAGGCCGACGTCGGCGATCTCGTCCCAGCCATCGGCTTCATCGGCTGACGGGCTGAACTGATACCGAGGTCGGCCGGCATCGGGATCGTTGGCCGGGTCGTGCAGGTCCGCCGGCGTGTAGACCCGATCGATCTCGACGCCGGATTGCGTGATGAAGCGGCCCTTGCGCTCCGGCGATCGCTCGAGCGCCGGCTCGAGGCGCTCCTTCTCCCAGGAGTTCTCGTGCTCACGCCAGCGCTGCTCTTCACTCATGCGGGCCATGATCGGGGCAATACCGATGCCGCCGCAAGCGGCGCTAGCATGCGCGCATGACCGATGCCTTCGATTTCGATGCCTATCTGCGCCTGCCGCGTCTCTCGGGGCTGCGTGCCTCCCCCGATGGCCGCCGGCTCATCGCCACCGTCGGACGCCCGGCGCCGGACGGCAAGAAGATGCACAGCTCCATCTGGGAGCTCGATGCGACCGGCGATCAGCGGCCGCGTCGGCTGACGCGGTCCGCGCCCGGCGAGAGCGCCGCGACCTTTGCGCGCGACGGATCGATCCTCTTCACCTCGACGCGTCCGGATCCCGACCGCGGCCCCGACGACGATGACGAGGAGGTGAGCGGCCTGTGGATGCTGCCGGCCAACGGCGGCGAGGCGCGCCTGCTGGTCGCGCCATCCGGTGGCGTGGACGCAGTGGTGGCCGCGCGTGACGCCGACGTGGTCGTCTATGCCGCGTCCGTCTTCCCGGGCACCGCGGATGCGACGGCCGATCACGAGCGGCACAAGGCGCGGAAGAAGGCGGGCGTGGAGGCGCTGCTGTTCGAGACGTTCCCGATCCGGCACTGGGACGCGTTCCATGGCCCGCGAGAGCGCCACCTGTTTGCCGCGCCGCTGCCGCAGGGCGAGGATCGGATCGCCGATCCCGTCGACCTGACGCCGGCCGCCGGCAACGCGCTGGTCGAGCAGGGTTTCGACATCACCCCCGACGGCTCGACCGTCATCACCGGCATGGTCACGTCCGACGAGCTGGGCTTCACCGATTTCAAGCTCGTCGCCATCGAACGCGCGACCGGTGAGCAACGCGACCTGACCGCGGACGATGCCTGGTACGGGGATCCCCGCGTGTCGCCGGACGGCCGCACGGTGGTCTGCGTCCGCCACGAGAAGGACGTTCCCGAGCGGATCGGGGACGAGACGCTGTGGATCATCGACCTCGCCAGCGGCGACGGTCGCGACGCGACCCCCGACCTCGACGCCTGGCCCCAGCATCCGGTCTGGTCGCCCGACGGCGCAGCGGTGTACTTCACCGCGGATCATCGGGGCGCCGGTGCCATCTACCGTCACGACGTCGCATCGGGTGAGACGACCCGGATCGCCGACGACGGCACGTTCAGCGATCTTGCGCTGGAGGCGCCAGGCGGGCCGATGGCGCTGCGCTCCTCGTACGCGGAGCCGCCGGTGCCGGTGCGTCTCGCCTCCACGCCCGGCACGCCGTCGCAGCGCCTGCGCACGTTCCCGGAGCTCGATGCCGATGCCCTCGCGGCATTGCCCGGCCGCGTCGAGCGCGTGAGCGCCACCGCGGGTGACGGCCAGGACATCGGCGCGTGGCTGGTGCTGCCGCCGGAGGCATCGGCGGATGCGCCCGCACCGCTGGTGGTCTTCGTCCATGGCGGCCCGGTCGGGACGTGGAACGCGTGGAGCTGGCGATGGAATCCGCAGCTGCTGGCCGCGAAGGGCTACGCGGTGCTCCTGCCGGACCCGGCCATCTCGACCGGCTACGGACACGCCTTCGTGCAGCGCGGCTGGGGCCGATGGGGTGCCGAGCCGTACACCGACGTCATGGCCGCGGTCGACGCCGTCCTGGAGCGTCCGGAGATCGACGCCGAGCGAACGGCGCTGATGGGCGGCTCCTTCGGTGGCTACATGGCCAACTGGGTGGCCGGCAGCACGGATCGGTTCAAGGGCATCGTCACCCACGCCAGCCTGTGGGAGCTTCGCGGCTTCCACGGGACGACGGACTATGGCCCCGATTGGGAGCGCGAGTTCGGCGACCCGTACGCCGATCCCTCGCGTTACGAGGAATGGTCACCGGCCCGCCTGCTGTCGAACATCAGGACGCCGATGCTCGTCATCCATGGCGAGCGCGACCTGCGCGTGCCGATCAGCGAGGCGCTCCGCCTCTGGACGGACCTGCGTCGCCACAGGGTCCCGGCGCGGTTCCTCTACTTCCCCGATGAGAACCACTGGATCCTCAAGCCGCAGAACGCCCGGCTCTGGTATGAGACGGTGTGGGCGTTCCTCGACGAGACGGTTCGTGGGGAGGAGTTCCGCCGGCCGGCGCTTCTGTGATCGACGGCACGCCGGGTGCACGTGGGTGAGCCATGTTCGCCCTGCTTCGCCGCTTCGTGGTCGGCTGGCTTCTCATCCGCCTCGTGAGGCGGCTCACCGGAAACGACCGGAACCGTCGACGACGATGAAGCCGGACTAGCCGGCGCGGGCCGCCTCGCGCTCGAGGTTGAGGGCCCGCTTTGTCTCGAACCGCGAGGCCTGCGCGTCGAGGTCCGCGAGGAAGCGGCGCAGCTCGCTGCGACGGATCTCGGCTGATGCGTCGAGATTGGTGAGCTCGAAGATGCCCCAGTGGGTGAGCAGCGGCCAGACGACATCGTCGTGGTGGACGCGCAGGTCATAGATGCCGGCCTTCGCCATCTGCGCCGCCTTGCGAGTGAAGCTCACCATGCCGGCACCGGGCATCTGGAAGTCGATGACCTCGTCGACGATGGCGTGGACGGCGGCGGACGGATCGATCTTCATCGCCTCGGACAGCATGTCGCGGTAGAAGACCATGTGCAGGTTCTCGTCGGCGGCGATGCGGGCCATGATCCGATCGGCGACCGGGTCCGCGGAGTAGCGGCCGGTGTTGCGGTGACTGATGCGCGTCGCGAGCTCCTGGAAGGCGACGTAGGCGAGGCCGCGCAGGACGTTGCCGCCGTCGTCGTGGTCGTAGGCGATCTGCAGCTGGTTCATGCGTGACCGCTCGAGCGCGTACGGGTCGATGTTGCGGGTCACGACGAGGTAGTCGCGCAGGACGATGGCGTGGCGACCCTCCTCGGCGGTCCACCGGTTCACCCAGTTGATCCAGGCCCCGTCGCCATGGCCGAACATGCGGTGGATCTCGCGGTGATAGCTGGGCAGGTTGTCCTCGGTGAGGAGGTTGACCTCGAACGCGATCTGCGCGACCCCGCTGATCCGCGGCTGATCCGGGGTCCACGGCTCCTTGTCGTAGTCGCGCCCGAGGGAGTAGGGGATGTAGTCGTGCGGGAACCATTCCCTCGCCATCCCGAGATGGCGATTGAGCAGGCGTTCGGCCGCGGGCTCGAGCTCGGTGAGGAGGTCGCGGGGCGAGGTGAAGGTCGGTGTCGTCATCGGTGCTCCGGTGGAGTCGGCGCACCGTGGGTACGGACGCGCAGTTGAAGATCGGGCGGGGAACCCTATGGTTGCACGAACCGGGCCGGAGCGGGTCGGCTAGGGGTAGAGCCCGCGCAGCATGGTGGCGTCCGCGACGCGCGACACGGCGACCATCATCGCCGCGCTGCGCAGGTCGACCTTCTCGACACTGGCCATGGCCTGCACGCCGGCCATCGCCTCGTCCATGATCCGGTCCAACTGCGTGGTGATCTCGGCCTCGCTCCAGAAGAAGGCCTGCATGTCCTGGACCCACTCGAAGTAGCCGAGGACCGTGCCGCCCGCGCCGCAGATGATGTCCGGGATGACCGCCACGCCGCGGTCGGCCAGGACGAGGTCGGCGGCCGGCGTCGTGCCGCCGTTGGCGACCTCGGCCACGATGCGGGCCTTGATGGCGCCGGCGTTGGCATCGGTCACCTCGCCCTGCAGGCCGGCGAGCACCAGGATGTCGCAGTCGAGTGCGAAGAGCTCGGCCTTGGTCAGCGCGTCGGTGTCGGGCACGCCGGCGACGGCGTCGTGCTCCCGCATCCAGTCGATGGCCCGATCGACACCGATGCCGCCCGCGTTGGCCACGGCGTCGCGGTCGTCAGCGAGACCGATGATGGTCGCCCCGCTGCGGGCCAGCTCTTCGGCCAACGTCATGCCGACGCGGCCGAAGCCCTGGATCGCCACCCGGGCGCCGTCGAGTGCCACGTTCTGAGCACGGGCCACGGCGAGAATGCAGCGCAGAGCGCCGCGCGAGGTGGCGCTGCGGCGGCCACGCGTCCCCCCGACCGCCAGCGGCTTGCCGGTGACCGACGCGGCGACCGTGTGGCCACGGTGCATCGACAGCGTGTCCATGATCCAGGCCATGGTCTGTGAGCCGGTGTTGACGTCCGGCGAGGGGATGTCGCTGTCGGGTCCCAGCAGCACGCCGATCTCGGTCGCATACCGGCGAGTCAGGCCCTGGCGCTCCATCTCGGTCAGGCGGCGTGGGTTCACCCGCACGCCGCCGGCCGCGCCACCGAACGGGATCTGGACCAGCGCCGCCTTCCAGGTGTTCAGCATGGCGAGGGCGCGGACCTCGTCGAGGTCCAGGTTCGGCGTGTAGCGGATGCCGCCACTGGTCGGTCCCCGGTTGACGTTGTGGTGGACCCGGTAGCCGGTATACACCTCGACGTGACCGTCACTGTGGGTGACCGGGAAGTTCACCGTCAGCTCGCGCTTCGGGACCCGCAGCACGCGGTGCATGCCCTCGTCGAGGCTCAGGCGCTCGGCGGCCGCGTCGAGCTCCCCCTGGATGTGGGCCCACAGGTCGGTGGACGTGGTGGCGCGCGGCCGTTGGGTAGCCATCCCCGTAAGGCTACCGCTCGGGGCAACCCGGCGTGTCAGCGAAGGACCGCGATCAGCCAGTCGAAGGCCGTTCCCTCGAACGTGCTGTTCCCGCCGCTGCCGGCGGCAAGCACGTAGCGGTCGCCACCGCGCCCGACGCCGGTGAGAACGAGGTCCCAGAACCCGCCCGCCGGATCGCGATCGGTCTCGATGACCGCATGGAGCACCGACGCTACCTCGGAGTCCGATGTACAGGCTATCGATGACGTCAAGTGGCAAGATGCGCTGGTCCACGCCAGATCGATGCGTCGGCGGCACGTGCATCCCGACCGACGCTCACGCACAGCCCGAGGAGGACCGTCCCGATGGCGCCACGCGTCATGGCCGTCTCCGGACCGATCCCACCCGATCGTCTCGGCTTCACCCTCCCTCATGAGCACACCGGCATCTACCTGTGGCACATCGAGAAGCGCTGGGATTACTGGGAGCTGACGCCGGACGAGGAGACGTTGATCGAGGAGCTCCGAGACTTCCGCCGTCGAGGCGGCGGCACGCTGGTCGACCTGACGCTGGACGGTGTGGGCCGCGACCCGCATCGTCTCCGGCGGCTGGCGGGCGCCACCGGCCTGAACATCGTGATGGGCACGGGCTGGTACCGCGGCGCGCACTATCCCGCCGAGGTGCTCATCGACCGGAGGTCGGTCGACGATCTCGCCGACGCCATCGTGGCCGAGTTCGAGAACGGGGTCGCCGATACCGGCATCCGGCCCGGCATCATCGGCGAGATCGGCACCGACAAGCCGTGGGTCAGCGCGCTCGAGGAGCGCGTGCACCGGGCGGCGGCGCGGGCATCGCTGCGCACTGGCATGGCGATCACGACCCACGGCGTGCAGTCGGCGGTCGGCCTGGCGCAGCTGAAGATCTTCACCGAGGAGGGCGTCGACCCGGCCCGCGTCGTCATCGGCCATGCCGATTCCTTTCACGACCTCGACTTCTACCTCGCCGTGCTGGCCGCGGGCGCGAACCTCCAGTTCGACTTCCTCGGCCACCGATTCGGGACCGAGGAGGCGCTGGAGCCGCGGCTGGTGGAGACGATCGTCGAGCTGCTGGAGCGCGGCTTCGCGCCCCAGGTCCTGCTCAGCCAGGACGTGTGCCACAACGGCCAGCTCAAGGCCAACGGTGGCTTCGGGTACGTGTACCTGCACCAGCACTTCCTGCCGACCCTCCGCACCGCCGCGGTGGGGGAGGGCGAGATCCGGGCGATGACCATCGACAACCCGGCTCGGATTCTGACGCTCCCGTGAGCCGCGCGCCGGGTCCGGTTGGTTCGCCGCTGGGAGTATCGGCCACTTCTTCGCCGAACTGGTTCGCCCTTGAGAAGAACGGCCAAGCTGGGGGTCCCACGTTGGCTGTTCGTGGTCCGCACATGGGAACGATGGCCAATCAGTGGCCGTTACGCCCGGCACCGCACTAGTCGCAGGCGGATCCCATGCCGACGCCGCGCGACCCCGTCGCCGATCTGAGGCGCATCGCCTTCCTGCTGGAGGCGATGCAGGAGCCGGGCTACCGCGTGCGCGCCTTTCGCAGCGCGGCGACGGCCCTGGCCGGCATCGGCCCGGACGAGGTGGCAGCGCGGGCGGCCGGGGGCAGCCTGCGCGAGCTGACCGGCGTCGGCGAGGTCACCGAGCGGACCATCCTGGAGAGCCTGCGCGGCGATGAGCCGGTCTATCTTCGCCGGCTCGAGTCGCTGCCGGAGGGAACGCCGCTCGTCGAGGGCGCCGCGAGGCTGCGGGCCGCGCTGAAGGGCGACCTGCATGCCCACACCGAGGCCTCGGACGGGCACTTCACCATTCGCGAGATGGCCGAGGTGGCCATCGAGCTCGGCCACGAGTACCTCGTCATCACCGACCATTCACCGCGTCTGACCATCGCCAACGGCCTGTCCACCGAGCGACTGCTGGCCCAGCTTGACGAGATCGATGGCCTCAACCGTGAGCTCGCGCCATTCCGGCTGCTGACCGGGATCGAGGTCGACATCAACGAGGACGGCTCGCTCGACCAGTCGCCGGAAGTGCTCGGCCGCCTGGACGTCGTCGTTGGCAGCATGCACTCGGCGCTGCGCATGCCGGCGGAGCCGATGACCCGGCGAATGGTGACGGCCCTTGCGAACCCGCACCTCGACGTGCTGGGCCACTGCACCGGCCGCATGAAGCGCAAGCGTCGCAACCGGCCGGAGTCGACGTTCGACGCCGACATCGTCTTCGCCGCCGCGGCAACGTTCGACAAGGCGATCGAGATCAACTGCCTTCCCGACCGCCTGGATCCGCCGAAGCGGCTCCTGCGCCTGGCGGTCGAATCGGGTTGCCGCGTCTCGATCGACTCCGACGCGCACTACCTCGGCCAGCTGGCCTGGATCAGGGTCGGCTGTGAGCGAGGCTTCCTGTGCGGCGTGACGCCGGACATCGTCGTGAATGCGCTGTCCGCTGACGAGCTCCTGGCCTGGACCGCGTCGCACGAAGCGGGCTGATTCGTGGCGCGCGCCGTGCAAGCGCTGTCGCGCACCTACCAACCAATCGAGGAGGAAACATGTCCGTCGCCAAGGTCACCGAGCTGTCCTGCACGTCGAACGAGAGCTTCGAGGATGCCGTCCGGCAGGGAATCGATCGCGCCAGCAAGACGCTGCGCCAGGTTCGGAGCGCGTGGGTCAAGGAGCAGCGCGTCAACGTCAGCCGCGACGGCGGCATCGAGTTTCAGGCCAACATCCTCGTCACGTTCGTCCTCGAGGACTAGACCGATGCGGCCGGCGCACTGCGCCGGCCGTGGTTACTCCGCCAGGCCGATGCGTCCGTCGGAGCGCACGAAACGCGCCCGATAGGTCGGGTTGCTCACCCGCTGGCTGACCATTGCCGCATCGAGCGCCTTGCCGCTGCGCGGCGGCGCATACCGTCCGCGCTCGGCGATCGCGCCGGCGAGCTCGGCGGCGGACATCGGCCCGCGCTCGCGGAGCACCTCGATCATCTCGTCGTGGAGCGCGACGCGTGGGGTGGCCGGGGCTGCCGCGACGGCATTCCGGCGCACGCGCTTGGTCGCCGCGGGCGCGGCGTCGACCGCCTCGTCGCCAACCGGCGCGGGCGCCTTCGGGGCGGTCTCGCCGGCTCCTGCCTCGAGCTTGGCGACGCGCGCCGCCAGCTGCTCGAGCTGCGCCGCCAGGTTTGCCGGAGCCTCGCCGGAGCCGCCGCCGCGCGCCGCATCGATGCGTTCCTCGACCCACTGTCGGACCAGGTCGCCCGGCCGGACGCCGGCGTCTGCGGCGAGCTGCTTCAGCGTCCCGACCCGGCGCGGGTCGAGCCGGATCGACATGGCGCCGTCATCCGGCGGTCGATCGAATCGCGGTCGAGGGCTGTACGGTCGCCCGCCGCCACCCTGGTAGGGGCGGTCGCCACCGCGGTCCCGCGGGGGGTACGAACGGTCGCCCTCGCGCGGCGGAACGTCTCCGCCCCGCCGCGGCGGACGGTCGGATCGGTCGCGGGACGGTCGGTCGGGGCGGCGATCAGGGCCGCGTCGGTTGAAGCTCATTGGTTGAAACGATACGCCGTTTGATTAAATGGCGCTACCGTCGGATTAAAACGAGCCCGAGCCGCCACCTCCGCCGCCGCCACCGCCACCGCCGAAGCCACCGCCGCCGCCGGACGAGCTTGACGGTGGCGACGAGCCGACGCTGCCGAGCGCGCTGAACATGCCGCCGATGTCGGGCATCGCGGATCCGGAGAAGATGCTCCCCGAGCCATAGCTGACGCCGCCCGCGGCATCGCCCGCGGAAGCGCTCCACGCGGATCCGGGGGTCGATCCGAGCCAGATCGGGTAGTAGGCGCCGACAGGCGAGCCGGTCGTGTCCCGCTGGTTGGCGAGGCCGCGAGCAAGGAGCGATGCGACCTCGTCATGCAGTCCGAGCGCCAGGCCCCACACCACGGCCTTGTCGGGCGTGTTCGCGAGTCGCGCGATGTCAGGCTCGTTCACCACCTCGTCCATGCTGTGCGCCATCTCCATCGTCTTGCGCAGCGTCCTGCGATAGGCGCTCAACATGGCGTCGACGTAGGCGCCCGCCGGCGTCCGCTGGCTCATCGCCCGGCCGAAGCCGACCGTCCCCGCGCCGCCGAGCACCAGGGCGGCGCCCACCAGGACGGCCCCGCTCATCGGGATCGAGACACCGATGAAGATGGCGATCCCGCCCACGATGGCCAGGGCGACGCCGATGACCGTCATGCGCGTGATCTCGGATCCCGGCATGCGCGCCAGCCAGCCGAGGCGAACGGCCTCTGACTCGAGTGTCTCCTTCACGTCGTCGAGCGCCGAATTGACACGCCACAGCCTTTCGCGGCGCAGCGTGTCGCTGCCTCCGGCCAGCGAGCGCAGGGACGACCATGCCTGGCGCTCCGGCGCCGCCAGATCATCGTCGTCGCCGTGCTCCATGTTGACGGTGATGGCCGGATCGGTCAGGGGATCCGGTTCGTCGTCGCTCTTGACCTCGCGCACCCGGTCGAGGTTCTGGAACGTCAGGCGGCCGGTGCTCGCCAGCTCCGCGAGCACGGTGTTGATGCTGTGCTGGTTCGCCGTCCCGTTGCGGACAACGGTTGCCAGCGGTGGCGTCATCTCGGCCGGCGGACCGGCCATGAGGATGGACGGCGAGTCGATCAGCTCGGGATCGTCGCCCTCCCGCCGCCACTTCCACCAGGCGAGGCCGAGGATGGCGATGAGTGCCAGCGGCGCGACGATGATGCCGAGCGCGGCGTTCACGACTCGGGCCACCGTCAGGGGCACCGTGTCGGGTGCCATGCGCCCCTGGATCGCGTCGATCGTGTCGAGGGTCGCGGAGTTGAGATCGCCGTCGGCCGCCCGAGGCACGAAGCGGTCGTCGACGATCGACTGGAGGCCATCCTCGTCGATGTGCTGGGCGAGGAAGCCCGACCCGCCGTACAGGCTGACCTTGCCGTGCACGCGGTCCTCGTTGAGGCCGACCATCAGCACCAGCCCGTCGTCGAATCCCTCCCGCCCGATGCCCCATTGGTCCATCAGGGCGCGGGCCTTTGCCAGGTTCTCGTCCTCGCTGATGCCCGGATCGACCTGGGTGTAGACCACGATCTCGGCCCCGACCGCCGCCTCGATGGCGTCGATGCGGGACTCGACCTCGGCGACGACCTCGGCTCGCAGCACGCCAGCCTCGTCGTACACCGCGCGGTCGGTCTGCGGATCGGGGAACGGCGGTCCCGCCGCGAGCGCTGCGCCGGCCAGCAGGGCCAGGAGCACGAGGGCGCTCGAGAGGGCACGAGCCCAGCGGTGCATGGGCGCCAGCATACCGGCTGGCACCCTGCTTGCGATCAGCGCCGCACCCAACGAGAGCGCATCGTCGATCTGTCGCACGCCGCCTGGAAGCTCGTCAGCGATGCTCCACTCGCTGAAGGACTGATCGAGGTTCGCCTCCAGCTCGACGACTGGCGACTAGGAGCAGCTCACCGTCACCTCCGCCGGCTCGACCTGGAGCCCGGCGATGGTCTCGGTCTGCTCGGCCGTCGCGCCCCCCTCGATCGGCAGCGTGATGGCGCTCCGCGTGCGCAGCCGCTCGCCGGCATCGCCCAGCGCGACCAGTTGGCACTTGGCGCGGCCCGCGCGCGTGCCCTCGTTCGTCACGGCGAAGGTGATCGACCAGCCTGGATCGGCGGCCTGAACCTCGTTCACCTGTGCCGCGTACGGCCCCACGCCGCGGAACGAGAGGCTCGCGGCGATGGCGAGCGCGGCCACGGCCAGCACGATGGCCACGGCGACGGTGCCGTGATACTGGGACGCCGACGGCGCCACCATGCCAGCGCGATTGCAGATCTCGCAGATGGATTCGTCGGCGCCGATCTCGCGGCCGCATTTGATGCAGTTGCGCGTCTCGGCGCTCATGCCGCCTCCTCGCCGGCCGCGCGGTCGAGCCGCTCGCCGGCCTCGATCGGGACGTCCAGCCAGTTCTCCTGCGGCGCCAGCGGGCAGCTCCAGCGAGGGTCGAACACGCAGGACGGGTGGTAGGCGTAGTTGAAGTCCAGGACCAGCTCGCCGTCATCGGTCGTTCCGAGGTCTGCGCCCTTGGCCGAGTCCCACAGGTAGCGCCCGCCGCCGTAGCTCGTGGATCCGCTGGTGCCGTCGCGGAACGGGATGAAGATGCCCCCGGCGTACTCGTCCAGCCAGAAGACCGAGAGCCGGCAGGCCGAGTCGCGGACGCGGAAGCTGACCCAGCCGATGCGCTGGAACGGGATGCCGAGGCCCTCGCCCGAGCGCGGAACGCCGATCGCCGGCGCCTGCGGGTCGAGCTCGAGCGCCGCGCGCAGGACCAGGTCATCGGCGTGGCGCCAGTAGGCGAGGCCGAGAAAATCGCCGCGGCTGGCGGGCGGGATGGGGGACGACGGATGCTCCGCCACCAGGCGGTCCTTGGCGCTGCGGAAGGCGACCGCGCGCATCGGTCCGGGGCGCCCATCGGCGCGCAGCGCGGCGTACATGGCGTGCACGCGGCGGCGCCAATCGGCAAGGGCCAGGTGCTCGGAACGGGGGTCGGCTGGAGTCATTGGTGCAGGTTGATGATGCATGAGACGGGGCGAGCCGGCGAACCGGCCCGCCCCGTGGCGTTTGGAGGAGAGAGTCAGTTGAGGCCGTTGTCGCTCAGCCAGCCGCTGGCGATGTCCTCGTAGCTCTCCTGGTCGGCGATGCGCAGGTTCAGCGCGGTGAGCTCGTCCGTGGTGAGCAGCGCGGTCACCGCGTTGAGCCCGCTGGCCAGGGCTTCACCGCCGGCATCGGCAAGCTCCTGGGTCAGCACGGGAGCGAGGTTCTGCGCCGGTGCCAGGCCCTTGTCGTCCTCCATGAGGACGAAGTTGAAGCCGGCGATCTCCGCCTGGGTCGTGCAGACCTGCGCGACGTCGATCGCGCTGTTGTTCAGGGCCTCGGCGATCTCGGCGCTGCACGGCGTCAGCGACTCGGTGTCGAGCGTGCTGATGTCGATGCCGTACACGTCGTTGAGGCCGGGTCCGCACAGCGGGTTGTCGGGACACCCCGAGGCGAGGCCCCACACCAGCTGATCGGCGACGCCGGCGAGATCGCTCATCGTGGCCAGGCTGAGCTCGTCAGCGGTCTCCTGCCGGACCACGAATCCGTCGGCATCGGTGCCGGGCGAATGGTCGAGCGCCGTCTGCGGCGGGTCCTCCTCGCCGAGCGCCGCGGTCATGGCTTCGTGGGTTGCATCGGCGTCCGATGACACCTCCGCACCCAGCAGGCTGGCCAGGCCACCGAGGTAGTCGGGCGCCAGGTTGATCTCGCCGGCGCCGAACGCAGCCCGGACGGCGTCGCGTTCGCCCAGCTCCAGGTGGCGATCCACCTCGAATCCGTTGGCCTCGAGTGCCTGGGCATAGATCTCGGCCACCAATGCTGCCTCGGGGAATGCGGCCGAGCCGATCGAGACGGTGGGCAGGTCCGCCGGCTGGCTCGTGCCAGCCGAAGCGCTCTCACCCTCACCCGACGAGCACGCGCTGAGAACCAGCGCGAGCGTCGCCGCCCCAAGGGCGAGCTTGCGGTGCATCCGCATGGGTTATCTCCTCCAGTTGGTTGACATGGCGCGAACCGTGAGCCGGTGCGCCGGTGGGCGGCAGTCTACCGCAGGGTTCTGGACAGACCCTGTCATGCATATACGCATGGCGTGGCGAATTGGATCAGCCGGCGACCCGCGGGAGGCCCACTCCGCCGGGCTCGATCGGCGCGCCCTGCCGACCTCGCCGGATGCCTGGCGAGATCGCGTTGCGCTCGAGGAGACTGAAGGCGAGCTCGGTGAGAATGGCCAGGATCGCGACCAGGATGGCGGCGCCGACGACTCGATCGAGCGCGCGCACGAAGATGCCCTGGATGATGAAGTCGCCCAGCGTCCCGCCGCCGACGATGGCGGCCAGGGTGGCGGTCGCCACGATCTGCACCGCGGAGACGCGAATGCCAGCCAGGATCACCGGCAGCGCGACCGGGATCTCGACCTGGCGAACCACGTCCAGCTCGCGCATCCCCATGCCCCGTCCCGCCTCGACCAGGTCCGCATCGACCTCGCGCAGGCCGGCGTAGGCGTTCGTCACGATGGGCGGGATGCCGAGCGCCGTGAGAGCGATCACCGACGGCACGAACCCGAGCCCTCCGCGACCGAGCGCGACGAGTGTCAGCGGGAAGACGATGCCCAGCCACCCGATCGACGGCACCGCTCGGCCGATGTTGGCGATGGCAATGACCGCGGTCGCTCCGCGCCCGGTGTGGCCGATCCAGACGCCGATCGGCAGGCCGATGGCGATGGCGGCGGCCAGCGCGGCAGCCGACAGCGACACGTGCTCCCACAGCCGCAGGAAGATGCCGTTGCGCGGATCGGTCCAGTTCGCCGCATCGGCGAGCCAGGCGATGCCCTGGCCGAACAGCTCCATCGGTCAGCGGCCCTGCGCCGAGGCCCACGGCGTCAGGCGACGCTGGAGCCACAGCAGGAGCAGGTCGGCCACGACGGCCAGGACGACGCACAGGGCCACGCCGACGTAGATGGAGGTCGGGAAGAACCTGCGCGTCCCGCTGTTGATGATCAGGTAGCCGAGCCCGCCGAGGCCGATGAAGGTCGTGATCGCCACGAGCCCGACGGTGGTGACGGTTGCGATGCGCAGCCCTGCGACGATGACCGGAGTCGCGACCGGCAGCTCGACGCGCCAGAAGCGCTGGAGCGGACCGTAGCCCATGCCGGTGGCTGCCTCGACGACCTCGGGAGGCACGCCGTCGAGGGCGACGACGATGTTGCGCACCAGGATCAGGAGCGTGTACAGCACGAGCGCCACGATCCCGGTCGTCAGGCTCAGCCCGGTGATCGGGATGAGCAGCACGAACAGGGCGAGCGATGGGATCGCGTAGAGCGTGCCGGTGACGGCGATGATCGGCCCGTACGTCCACCGATAACTCCGCGCCAGCAGCGCCAGGCCGAAGCTGATCACGAAGCCGATGAGCACGGAGGCAACGACCATCAGGACATGCTCGCCGAGGCGCTGGCCGATCTGATCGAGGTTGTCGATGATCCAGTCGAAGCGGATGAACGGCTCACCCGCGTTCATGTGGGCGGCCCGGCCTTGCGGAGCCGATCGCTGATGCTGTCGACGCTGACGAGGCCGATGACGCGCTCGCGCTCGTCGACGACGACGCCGAGCATGACGCTCGAGCCGAGCAGTGCGGACAGCGCGTCGCGCAACGTCGTCTCCGGCTCCACGGTCACCGCCCCCGCCCGTCCTGCGTTGGCGGTGATGGTCCCGTCACCGGCAAGCTCGTCATCGTCGATCCAGCCGATCGGGCGCCCCTCGGCGTCCACCAGCAATGCGTACCCCGCGCCGTCGCCGTCGCGCAGCCGGCCACGTGCCGCGGCACGGTCGTCGCCCGCTCGTACGATGATCGGGTGAATCAGCTCCAGATCGCTCACGCGATTGAGCGAGAGGCGCTTGAGGCCGCGGTCCGCGCCGACGAAGTGCTCGACGAACTCCGATGCGGGCTCGGCCAGGATCGCGGCCGGCGCGTCGTACTGCGCGAGCGTGCCGCCACGCTGGAGGATCGCGATGCGGTCGGCCATCTTGATCGCCTCGTCCACGTCGTGGGTCACGAAGATGACCGTCTTGCCGACCTTGTCCTGCAGCCGTAGGAACTCGTTCTGCAGGCGATCACGCCGGATCGGATCCACCGCGCCGAATGGCTCATCCATGAGCATCACCGGGGGATCGGCCGCGAGCGCGCGCGCGACGCCGACCCGCTGACGCTCGCCACCGGACAGCGCGGCCGGATAGCGGTTGGCGTAGGAACCGGCCTCGAGGCCGATGAGGTCGAGCAGCTCCTCGACCCGCGTCCGGATGCGCGGCCTGTCCCAGTTCAGAAGGCCCGGGACGACGGCGATGTTCTCCGCGACGGTGAGGTGCGGGAACAGGCCCACCTGCTGGATGACGTAGCCGATCCGCCGGCGCAGCTCGACGGCCGGCAGGCTCATGACGTCCTGCCCGTCGATGGTGATCCGCCCCGAGGTCGGCTCGATCAGCCGGTTGACCATCTTCATGGTGGTGGTCTTCCCCGATCCCGACGGGCCGACCAGCACGCAGATCTCGCCCGCGGCGACGGTGAAGGTCAGATCGTCGACCGCCGGCGGTCCACCGCTCCGGCCATATCGCTTGGTGACGTGCTCGAAGGCGACGACGGCACCGGCGGCGTCCTGCATCGGCCCATCTTATGGGTCGCGCAGATGCCAGATGCGTGGGCCGGCGTCGTAGACGAGCTCGAAGGCCGGATCGCTTCCGAAGTCGACCGCCGCGACGCACGGCGTCGGCCGGGCTCCGTCCACCACGTAGCTCGCCCCGTAGCGCCGCATCAGCTCGGCCGACAGGGCGGTGTCGCCGCCGCAGTAGATGGTGCTCACGTCGCTGATCCGCTCATCGGGGCGGTAGCCCAGGTTGGCGACGTACGGCCCGAACGTCGTGAGCCGCTTGCGCCCCGCGGCGTCGGTCAGCGAGTTGACCCAGCCGTCGGTCACGAAGACCGCGTTCGGTGGCGTGTGGGCGGCCACCCAGTGGGCCGCCTCCAGCTCACTGGTCGAAAGCACCTGGAGATTGCTCGTCGCGGTCCATCCCGCAACGAGGAGCGGCGACGGCACGCTGAGCGCGATGACCACCGCCACCGCGGGCGCCGGCCAGCGTCGGATGAGCCACGCCGCCAGGACGGCGACCGCGATCCACATCGCCTGGAAGTACTTGTTCATGTCGAAGTCGATGACGCTGAGCTGCACGACGTTCGGGACCAGGAACAGGCCGATGACCCAGGCGGCGACGAACCCGCGGTGCGGCACGCCGGGCAGCAGCATGGCGGCCAGCGCGAGCACGAAGGGGACGCCGAGGTTGGTGAGGTAGAAGAAGAGCACGGCAGCCAGGCCGTCTTCGCGAGGAGCCGACGGCCACACGCTCACCACCTGGACCGCGCCCGAACCGCCCGCCTGGAGCGCCGGAGCGATCACGAAGGGCAACGCCAGCACGTACGGCACGAGGAGCATGAGCGCGTTCCGCGGCGCGGACGCGTCGAGCAGCCGCCGGCCGGCCACGACCCACGCCGCCGCGATCAGTGGGAAGACGGGGAAGAAGAAGAAGTGGAACGGCGCCAGCAGGGCGCCGAGCACGCCTGCCGCCCCGATGACGACGGGCCGATCGCGCCAGCCGCGGGCTCGCTGGCGCGCCGACGGAAGCCCGGCGACGAGCAGCAGCACGGCACCGATGAGCATCGGCAGCCCGGCCGTCGTCGCGCGGTGCGCAAGCAGACCGGTGCCCATGACCGACGGGATACGGAAGTACGGCCAGCCGGTGAGCCACTGGTTGTCGTAGCTGTTGCGCGCGATGAGCTCGAGCGGCGAGAGCTGGCCCGCGCCGACGTCGCCGATGAAGCGGATGTATCCGAGGCCGCCGCCGAACACGGCCAGCGTCGCCGCCAGCAGCGCGACGCGACGGGCATCCTGGCCGCGCACCAGGCGGCGCGCGAGCGATGCGACCACGAGGACCAGCGCGAAGGCAAGCAGCGCAGACTGGAAGACCATGGCCGGAACGCTGAAGATGCCGGCGGCGGAGGCCAGGATGGCGGCCTGGAAGTCGGCGAACCAGTGATAGGTCAGTGGCACGCCGGCGAAGTACGGGACCTCCGGCGGAAAGTTCGCGCCGGCATTGAGCGTCTCGGCAATCGAGAGGTGCACGCCGAGGTCGCTCCAGTTCGAGCCGCCCGACGAGACGCCGTCCGGCGTCACGCGCCAGATTCCGACCCCGAGCGTGACTCCCACGACCAGCGCCGCGAGTGCGCCGAGCGCCAGGACCGCAAGGGCGCCGCGACCGACCCGCGGCCGGCGAGGGGCCGCCCACGCGGCCAGCGGCAGCGGCGCCGCGAGGACCGCCGCGGCCAGGAAGACCGTGCCACGGCTATACCCACCGGTCAGCTGGGAGAGCCAGTAGACCAGGTGCGTCGACAGCGCCACCGAGCCGACGACGGCGAGGCCCAGTCTGCCGGCCGCGTCGATGCGCGGGCCGAGACGGGCGAGGAGGAACCAGCCCGGCACGATCACCAGGAGCGGCCACACGAGCAGCGGCGCGGTGGGCGGAGCACGCCACGCCACGAGCAGCGCGGCTGCGACGATCCCGGTCGCCACGATGGCTCGGCTGGCCGCGGTTCTCATCGGCTGCGGATCATGTCGAGCCAACCCTAGACTGGCCGCCCATGTCCTCGCTTCGACGTCGCTCGGGCATCGAGCTCGCCCTCGCCGCGAGCGGCGTGCTGCTGGTCATCGGGCTTGCCGTCCTGGTCAGCGCGGACCTCACCGACTCGTTCGACGCATCGATCATCGCGCTTGTTCGCGCGCCGGAGCTGGCGGCGGTGCTCTCGCCACTGCGCCTGATCACGGAGCTCGGGTCGACCGCAGCGGTGACCGCCGTCGCCATCATCGTCGCCGCCATCGGCCTGCTCCTGCGGACGTGGCGCAGCGGGCTCGCCGGTGCGCTCGCGATCACGCTGGCGTCGCTCGGCAACAGCGCGTTCAAGATCGGGATCGCGCGTGAGCGCCCCGACCTCCTGGAGCCGGTGATCGTCGAGCATGGCTTCAGCTTCCCGTCCGGCCATTCGGCGCTCGGCATGGTCGCGTACGGCGTGCTTGCCGTGGTGGTGAGCCGCTCGACCCTGCCACGTGCGGCGCGGAGCGCCATCGTCGTCGCGCTCGGCCTGCTGGTGGGGCTCATCGGCCTGTCGCGCATCTGGCTCGGGGTCCACTATCCGACCGACGTCCTGGCCGGCTGGAGCGCCGGCGCCGTCGTCGTGCTGGTCTACGCGGCCCTCACCCGCCCGGAGTCGCCTGGGCCAGCCGCGGCAGCGGCTGCCGGGGATCCAGGAGCGCCACGATCCGATCCACCTGCGCCAGCGTCAGGCGCTCCTCGCGGCTGACGAGGGCGCCGAGCCGATCGGGGTCGGCCTCCACGCTCAGGCCGATGTCGTCGCCCCGCGGGATCTCGACCGACATGTCGGGTGGCGCCACCAGCACCCCGTCGACGCTGCCATCCACGCCGGCCCGCTCGAGCACGAGGGCGAGGCTGCGGGCAGCCAACCGCGCGGCGGTGATCGGCGCCGGATCCCAGGGAACCCACGACTCGGTCGAGCGGTTGAACCGGTACCAGTGGCCCGTGTTGCGGCGGGTGAAGCGGCCGCGCTCGCCGGCCAGCGTCAGCGTCCAGACGCCGCCGGGGCCCACCACCACGGCATCGATCGGCCCCGCGCTGCCGGAGGCGACATGGCTGAACCAGTGGTAGTCGTCGTCGAGGTGGCGGGCCAGCGCGCTCGACAGGCGATCGGTGGCCGACAGCCCAGGGATCGCCAGGCGTCGCGGACGCGAGGGCGGGTGGAGGATCATTCCGGCGTCGAACCTCCTCTCGTCAAGGCGTCGGATGGGCGCTTCGAGTGTACCGAAGGCCAGGCGCGCCGAACAGGTCCGAATCGACTCCCAATCCACCCGGGGTCCTATGATGCGGCGCATGGTGGAAACCAGGGCATCGCTCGAGGATGCCGTTCGCACGCTGCTGGCCGAGATCGGCGAGGACGCCGGCCGCGAGGGGCTGCTTCGAACCCCGGAGCGGGTTCGGCGCATGTACGACGAGCTGACGGCCGGCTACCACGTCGACCCCGACAGGCTCATCAACGGGGCGACGTTCGCGGTCGAGTACGACGAGATGGTGGTCGTGCGCGACATCGAGTTCTTCAGCCTGTGCGAGCACCACCTGCTGCCGTTCATCGGCAAGGCGCACGTCGGCTACCTGCCGCGCGGCCGGGTCATCGGCCTGTCGAAGATCCCGCGCATCGTCGACATGTACGCGCAGCGCCTCCAGGTACAGGAGCGGCTGACCGTGCAGGTCGCCGACTTCCTGATGGAGAAGCTGGAGCCGAAGGGCGTCGCGTGCGTCATCGAGGCAACGCATCTGTGCACGATGATGCGTGGCGTGAAGAAGCAGGAGGCGACGATGGTCACTTCCAGCATGACCGGAACGTTCCGGCGCGACGCCAGGACCCGCGCCGAGTTCATGGGCCTCATCGGCAAGGGCGGCGCACAATAGACCGATGCCGTACGCCGAACCATTGACCGAGGACCAGCTGACCGATGCACTCGCGCTCCTGCCCGAATGGAGCCGCGACGGCGCCTCGCTGACGCGGACCGTCGAGGTGGGCGGGTTCACCGCCGCCGTCCGGCTCGTGAATCAGGTGGCGGAGGCCGCCGAGGCGGCGAATCACCACCCCGACGTCTGCATCCACGACTACAAGAAGGTCAGCTTCACCCTGTCGACGCACGCGGCGGGCGCCATCACCGCGCGCGACACGCAGCTCGCCGAACAGATCGACCGACTGGTGCCTTGACGTCGTCTCGACTTGAAATCTACTCGGCATCCGCGCGTTAGACCGGTCACGACGCGCGACTGGAAATCTGCGCGCTCGGCGGCACGTTATGCGGCCATTGAGACGCGTTCGCGCGCGATTCACGCTCGGATCGGCGTCCGCTGCGGCGCATTCGCCGGCTAACGCTCTCTCAGGAGCACAAATTTCCAGTCGCCATGGCAGGCCATCACGCGGAGCCGGGTAGAATCGGCCCGCCGATGACGAACGACCGCTCGACCGACGCGCCCATCCGCGTCCTCATCGCGAAGCCCGGCCTCGACGGGCACGATCGCGGCGCCAAGGTGCTCGCGCGCGGGCTGCGCGACGAGGGCTTCGAGGTGATCTACACCGGCCTGCGCCAGACGCCGGAGATGATCGCCGACGCCGCCGAGCAGGAGGATGTCGACGTCGTCGGGCTGTCGATCCTGTCCGGCGCCCACATGGCCCTGCTGCCGCGGACCGTCGAGCTCCTCCGCGAACGGGGCATGGACGATGTCCTCGTCGCCGCGGGCGGGATCATCCCCGATGCCGACGTCACCAAGCTGAAGGCGGCGGGCGTCGCGGAGATCTTCGGGCCGGGCACGAGCATCGGGCAGATCGCGCGCTACTTCCGCGAGCATGTGCGTCGGGCCTGACGGACTGCGTATATACGGTATATACGGCAGCCGCCCATGATCGCGGAGCTGGCATCCGGCCAGCGGCGACCGCTGGCGCGGCTGCTGACGCGGATCGAGAGCGGCGATCCATCGGTTCGGGAGCTCCTGCCGGGGCTGTTCAGCGCCGGGCATGGGGCCCACGTGGTCGGCATCACCGGGCCGCCAGGGAGCGGCAAGTCAACGCTGGTCAACGCGCTCATCGGTGCGTGGCGCGGCCGTGGCAGGCGCGTCGGGATCCTGGCGGTCGACCCGAGCTCGCCGTACACGCGCGGCGCGATCCTGGGCGATCGGATCCGGATGATGGAGCACGCAGCCGATCGCGACGTCTTCATGCGCTCGATGGCGTCGCGCGGCGAGCTCGGCGGGCTGGCGGCGACGACCTGGATCGCCGCCGCCGCGCTCGATGCGGCGGGCTTCGACCCGATCCTGATCGAGACGGTCGGGGCGGGGCAGTCGGAGGTGGAGATCGCCCGGCTGGCGGAGACGACCGTCGTGGTCGAGGTGCCCGAGATGGGCGACGAGGTGCAGGCCATCAAGGCAGGGCTGCTCGAGGTGGCCGACGTCATCGCCGTGAACAAGGGTGACCGCCCCGGTGCCGATCGGGCGGCGAGGCAGCTGCGCGCCATGCTGTCCACCGCCGGTGGGCGGATCGAGCGCAAGCCGCCCCCGGTTCTGGTGACGACGGCCACGACCGCCGAGGGCGTGCCCGCGCTCGTCGACGCCATCGAGGCGCATCGGTCCACCGCGCGCTCGCCGATGCGGGCGCGCGAACGCGCCGCGAGCCAGGTGCGGCGCGCACTGGCCGACCTCGCCGCCAGGCATGCGGAAGCGGATCCGGGCTGGGAGGCATCGGTCCAGGCAGTTGCGGATCGCGAGCTGGACCCGTTCACTGCGGCCGAACGCCTGCTCGACGCTGGTAGGCTTGGATGAGATGAGCATCGATCGTGTTTTCGTCATCGGCGCCGGGCTGATGGGCCACGGCATCGCCCAGGTCAGCGCTGCCGCCGGCAAGCGGGTGACGCTCTCCGACCGCACGGCGGAGCTGGCCGAGAAGGGCAAGGGCCGCATCGGCTTCAACCTGAAGCGACAGGTGGACAAGGGCAAGCTCGAGCCGTCGGCCGCGGACGAGATCCTCGAACGCGTCAGCACCAGCGAAGGGACCGATGGCGCCGCCGGCCACGACATCGTCATCGAGGCCGTGTTCGAGGACGAATCGGTCAAGCGGCATACCTGGGAGGCGCTGACGAAGGCGGCGGATCCGACCGCGATCTTCGCCTCGAATACCAG
>DASVDT010000017.1:0-4759 GCA_036380955.1 Candidatus Limnocylindria bacterium
CTGCTGGGCGACGCGGCGGTACGCTGACCGGCGACGGAGCCGATCACGGACAGCGGCGGGCTTCGCGCTCGGAAGAAGGAGGAGACCCGCGAGCGCATCGTGGAGGCGGCCGTCCACCTCTTCGCGCGCAACGGCATCGACGGGACCAGCGTCGACGACATCGCTCGCGCCGTCTCGCTCAGCCGGGCGACGGTCTTCAACCACTTCCCGTACAAGGAGGCGCTCCTGGTCGAGATCGGCGCGCGCCTCGTGGCCGACATCGCCCGGGAGGCGAGCGCGCATCGGCGCAGATCGGTCCGGCGGAGGCTGTATGACCTCGCCGATGGCATCGCCACGATCGCCGAGCACTATCCGAGCGTGGTGCCCCACATCGCGCGGGAGATGACACATCCTGATCCGGAGCGACGGGCCCACGCCGCCGCCCGGATGCAGTACCCGGCGCTGTACGAAGGTTTGCTGGAGAACCTCGAGGCCGCGGGACAGTTGCGGTCGCGCGGCCGGCAGGGAAGCTATGGCCGCCAGTTGGTGGACATGACGACCGGGGCGCTGGTGCGCGTCGGCAACGACTTCGGGCTGGACGAGCTACGGACGGAGCTTCGGGCGAACGTCGACGTCTTCCTGGAGGGAGCTGTCACCGACCTCGATCGAGAATGAGGCCATGCCTGCCTCGGCACGCTCGGCCAGTCCGCTGAGCTCGCCACGTGCAGTCTCGAACGCGTCACGAGCTCCCGTCGAAGCCTCCTCGTCGAGCGATTCAGCGATCTGGTCGAGCAGCACGAGTCCGCGCCGTGCGGTCTCGGCGGCGAGCTCCGCATCGCCGCGTCTTTCGTGGCTCTTGACCGCGACGCGCGTCGTCACGGCCACCGTCCGGATCGCCAGCCTGAGCTTCGCGTCACTCCCCACGATGCGCGCATGCGTGCACGGAGCGTGCCGCGTCTCAGGCGAAGGTGGACCCGAGTCCACCGAAGGTACCTGGACGCCCAGTACGCCCGGCCTTCCTTCCTCAAGACGCCGCTCGGTCCGGACGCTCGCCCGCGGGCGGTGCGTACCTTGGTTCGCCCCTGGGACGAACGGCCAGGAAGTGGCCGTTCCTCCCCGCAGCGGACCAGGAACAGCCAGGATCGCGCCTTCTGCCTGCCTGTCCTTGCCACCCGCGGGCCAACTCGGCCAAGAAGTGGCCGATACGCCCCAGAGCGGACGAACGGCACCTCTCCGATCGCATGCCATCCCGTTAGGGCCCTCGGCGCAGGCTTGCTCCACCGGCATCGATCGGCCAACTTCGCGCGGATTCCGCGCCCCCGATGGCCGCTTGTTGCTCCGCCGGCAACGCTCGGCCAGGGAAGGCCCTGATTCATGCCCAACTTGGCCGTTCGTTGCTCCGCCAGCAAACGCCCGCACTGGACCTAGTCGAGCGCCGCACGCTCGTGCATGATCCGCCCGTGACGCGCGAGCTTCCGGCGGGGACGGTCACCTTCCTCTTCACCGATGTCGAGGGCTCGACCAGGTTGCTCCACGCCCTCGGCGCCGAGGGATATGCCGATGCGCTGGCCACTCACCGCCGCATCCTCCGCGACGCCTTCGCCCGCCACGGCGGTATCGAGGTCGATACCCAGGGCGACGCCTTCTTCGTCGCCTTTCCCACCGCCCCCGGCGCACTGGCGGCAGCGCGCGAAGCCACCGAGGCGCTGAGCACCGGACCGATCCGCGTTCGCATCGGTCTCCACACCGGCACGCCGCTGCTGACCGATGAGGGCTATGTCGGCGCTGACGTGCACCGCGCCGCCCGAATCGCCGCCGCCGGCCACGGCGGCCAGATCCTCGTGTCGTCTGCCACCGCCGCGCTCGTCGGAAGCGCCGCCCTGCGCGACCTGGGCGAGCACCGGCTCAAGGACCTCACCGCCGCCGAGCGCATCTACCAGGCCGATCCCGAGGAGCACCCACCCCTCACGACCCTGCACCAGACCAACCTGCCGGTGCCGGCCACCCCGTTCCTCGGCCGTGACGCCGAGCTGGCCGAGCTCAGCAGCCTCCTGACGCGCGACGACATTCGCCTGGTGACCCTCACCGGCCCCGGTGGCACCGGCAAGACCCGGCTGGCCCTGGCCGCCTCCGGCGCAGCGGCCGACGCGTTTTCGGCCGGCGTGTGGTGGGTGCCGCTGGCGGCCCTGCGCGATCCGGCCCTCGTGCTGCCCTCCGCTGCGGCCGCCCTCGGCGCCAGCGGTGACCTCGCCGAGCACATCGGTGACAAGCGCCTTCTCCTCCTGTTCGACAACTTCGAGCACCTGACCGACGCCGCCGCCGGCCTCGCTGCGCTCCTTGCGCAGTGCCCGAACCTGACGCTGCTCGTCACCAGCCGCGAGCCGCTGCACCTCGCCGGCGAGCACGAGTACAGCGTCGACCCGCTGGCCCCGGCGGAGGCCGTCGAGCTGTTCCTGACCCGCGCCGTCGCCGCCAGGCGCGATTTCACGGCCAACGGCGAGGTGGCGCAGATCTGCGAACGGCTCGACCACCTGCCGCTGGCCATCGAGCTGGCCGCCGCCCGCGTCAAGGTGCTGAGCCCCAAGGCCCTCCTCGAGCGCCTCGAGCTGCGCCTGCCGCTCCTCGCCGGCGGCGCCCGTGATGCTCCCGAGCGCCAGCGCACCCTGCGCGCCACCATCGAGTGGAGCCACGAGCTCCTGACCGATGAAGAACAGCGCCTCTTCGCGCGCCTCGCCGTCTTCCGCGGCGGCTGCACCCTCGACGCGGCCGAGGCGGCGGCAGACGCCGACCTCGACACGCTCCAGTCGCTGGTCGACAAGAGCCTCGTCCGGGTGCGAGCCGAGAGCGGGCGCTTCTGGATGCTCGAGACGATCCGCGAGTTCGCCGTCGAGCGGCTCGAAGCCTCCTCCGAGTCCGATGAGCTGCGCCGGCGTCACGCCGAGTACTTCCTGGCCAAGGCCGAGGAGGCGGAGCCGCACGTCATGCGCGACGACGTCGGCTGGCTGGATCGGCTCGAGGCTGATGCCGATAACCTGCGGGCGGCGCTGGACTGGCTCCAGGCGTCCGGCGACGCCGGCGGCTTGCAGCGCCTGGCGGGCGCGCTGTGGCGTGCCTGGTACCTGAGGAGCCGCGAGGCGGAAGGGCTGCGCCGGATCGAAGCCGCGCTTGCCTCCAGCCCCGACCGCACGGCTGCCCGGCTGAAGCTGATCCTCGGGGCGAGCGTGATGCTGCTCGGCGTGGCAGACCCGCAGTCGGCGCTCGCGCGCGCCCACGAGGGTCGCGCATTGGCGTCGGAGCTCGGCGACGGATGGTCGGTCGCGTACGCCACGATGATGATCGGCAATGCCCTGTCCGATCTGCCCGAGGGCGAGCGGGACTTTCACGGTGCCCTGGAGCACCTCGCCGAGGCAGCCCGGCTCTTCGAGGAGAACGGGGATCGGCACTACGGCCTGATCGCGCACCACAACCAGGGCTGGATTCGCGGTGAGCTCGGAGACGCCGAGGCCGAGAAGCGCATCCACGAGGAGGACCTGGCGGTGGCGCGCGAGATCGGCAACCAGCCGATCGAGGCGGACTGCCTCTCGCAGCTCGGCATGTTCGCGCGCGACGAGGGGCGTCTCGACGAGGCCATCGATCTCGTCCGCGAGGCGCTGCGGCTGGATCATGGCCGCGGGCTGGTGGGTCATGCCGTGACCCACATCAGCCGCCTCGCCTCGATCTATGCCCGATCCGGCAAGCCCGTGCTGTCGGCACAGCTCCAGGCCGCCTCGGAGGCACTCCTGGAGAGTCTCGGTTCGGCGCTTCCGTGGTGGGGCGTTCGGCGTCATGCCGAGACGCTCGAGCTCCTGCGCGCGCAGGGCCTGGACGGTGATCGGCTGGACTCCGCGCTGGCGCACGGCCGCACGCTGAGCTTCGAGGAGGCGGTGCGCCTTGCGATGACGGGCGACGAGGTGTAGGCGCCCGCTCGCGCCTTCCGGCTTCCCCGCCTCCAGGCCGTTTGCCACCCCGGCAACGATCGGCCAACGTCGCGCCGATGCGGCCGTCTCGATGGCCGCCTGTTGCTCCGCCAGCAACGCCCACGTGGCGCCAGGGTGATCACCTCTCCACATCCCATCCACAGCGCGGCGCCACTTCCCCACAGAACATCCACACGTGTCACACACGCGAGGGCGTGGCCACATCATCTAGTGGTGTGCGGGACCGAAGGACCACCAGATGTTGTGGTTTCGGGCTTGACGCCACCATGCGGGCGTATTACAGTCATCCGCCTACGAATACGGCGCACAGCCAGGCGCCGGGCCGCGCGGAGGGACCCCAGCGACGCCCGTCCAAGGGCGCTCTGTCCCCTCCACGAGGTCGAAGAGCCAGTAGAGGGACGCACACACCGATGGCCCGCACCGCGACTCCCACCAAGTCCGCCAACGGCACGACCACGAACGGCAACGGCCACGCCGGGAACGGCAACGGCAGGAACGGGAACGCGGCCAACGGCAGGACGAAGGGCGCCGCGGGCTACCGCCAGCTGGCCGAGGGCGAGAAGGCCGCCTGGCCGGGCCTGACCATCGAGCGCCGCTTCACCCGCCCGGGCGTCCACCCGTACGACACCGTCGAGTGGGACCTGCGCGACAGCGCCATCACCAACGAGCACGGCAAGGTCGTCTTCGAGCAGAAGGACCTCGAGTTCCCGAAGTCCTGGAGCGCCCTGGCCACCAACGTCGTCGCGTCCAAGTACTTCCGCGGCCACCTCGGCACGCCCGAGCGCGAGCGTTCCGTCCGCCAG
>DASVDT010000018.1:0-9968 GCA_036380955.1 Candidatus Limnocylindria bacterium
GCTAACGTATCGACTGATATGACATCGCGCTCGCGCCGTATCAGCGGACGGATCGCCTTCTGGGCGCTCGCCGGCCTTGCGCTGCTCGTCAGCCACGACGCGCTCTTCTTCGTCCAATACGGGCCGGGCGAGGCCCTGACCCGAGCGCTGCGCGACGCCGGACACGCCTATTGGACGTTGGCGCGCCTTGGCCTGGCTGCCGCCGGCATCGCCGCGGCCGCGATGGTCGCCATTCGGCTGATCCGCCTCCGCAGCCACGCGCGCCGGCTCGGTGCTCCGGCGGCCGCGCGGCCGGCCGGCTGGTGGGGCCGGCTGCTTCTGACGTGGGGCCGGCTGTTCGCCCTCGTCGCCGTCGGCTTCGTCATCCAGGAGAGCGCCGAGCACATCGCCATGCACGGCCATGCCATCGGCCTCGGCGCGCTCATCGGCCCGGAATATCCACTCGCAATGCCGGTCCTTGCGCTCGTCAGCCTTGTCGCCGGGCTCATCACCGTGTTCGTCACCGCGGTCGAGGTTGCCCTGGAGGCGACGATCGCTGCGGCCGGCCGGCAGCCGCGACCGCCGCGCCGGGTCATCGGGCCACCGGCCGAGCTCGGCGTTCAACGCATCCCCATCCTCGCTCGGGCCGCGGCCGGCCGGGCTCCTCCGAGCGTGCTCACCCGTCGGGTCTGAGCACGCATCGGGCACGGATGTGCCCAACGCACGAGGAGCATCACATCATGGACAGGCGCATCGGGCGGTCGGCCGCCCTCGGCGCGGCGCTGACCCTATTGGCCGGCATCGGCGTCGCCAGCGCCCACGAGCAGCGCGACGTGGGCGACTACACCTTCACCGTCGGCTTCCTGGAGGAGCCGGTCTTCACCGGACAGAAGAGCGGCCTCGATCTGCGTGTCGCACAGGGCGATCAGCCGGTCGAGGGCCTCGAGGAGACGCTCCAGGCCGAGGTCACCTTCAGCGGCCAGAGCCGCGACCTCGAGATCTCGCCCGTCTTCGGCCAGCCGGGCGCGTATCAGTCGGTGTTCTTCCCGACGGCGGCCGGGCCGTACAGCTTCCACATCACCGGCGACATCGGGGGAACGCCGATCGACGAGACGTTCTCGTCGGGACCGGATACGTTCGGCGAGGTCGAGGACGTCGCGGGCGGCCAGTTCCCCGTCCAGTACCCGGCGATGGGTGACGTCGTCCGCGACGCCGAGGCGGGCGCGAATGCCGCCACTACGGCGACGATCGGCCTCGTGCTGGGTGGCGTGGGACTCCTCGTGGGCCTCGTCGCGCTCGGCCTGACCATCGCCCGCCGGCGGACCTGATGCGCGCACGCGCCCGGCGCGCCGCAGCCGTTGCCGGCGTGCTCGCGTTGCTGGTTGCGCCTGCACTGCCCGGTGGCTCGGGCAGCCACGTCCTCGCCCACGCGCAGCTGGTGGCGAGCTCGCCGGCAGCCGGCGTGGTGCTGCCGCAGTCGCCCGATGAGCTGCGCCTGGTCTTCAGCGAGCCGCTGGAGGCCGGCCTCAGCTCGCTGGACGTCTACGGCCAGGATGGCAAGCCGCTGATCGACCATGGCGGTGACATCGATCCGGCGGACCCGTACGCCCTCGTCGTCGCGAACCCCGACCTGCCGGATGGGGTGTTCTCGCTGACGTGGCGGTCGCTGTCGTCCGCCGATGGCCACAGCGCCGAGGGCTTCTTCACGTTCGGCGTCGGCAACGTGGTGGTCGAGGGTGCAACGTCCGGCGGATCCGGCCACGTGGAGGCCGATCCGCTGACGCTCGTCGGCCGCTGGCTGACCTACCTGGGCCTCCTGCTGGCGCTCGGCGTCGCTGTCTTCCATCGGCTCGTGATTCGCGACGGCTTCATGCCAACGCGGCTCGTGCGCCTGCTTGCCGCGGGGCTGGGGGTGGCCGCGGTCGCCACCGCGGTCAGCGCCATCCTGGCCGCAACCCGGACGGATGCGGCGACCGAGTACCTGTTCGCGAGCCGAAACGGAGCGCTCCAGGTCGCGCGCGCCACGGTGGCCGCGACGGGCGCGGTCGCGCTCGTGCTGGTGCCCCCGCGTGTGGCGGGGGGCGTGGCGGCGGCGGCCGGGCTCGTCGGCATCGCCCTGCTCGTCGTCGCCGGGCACGCGTCCGCGTTGCCGGGGCCGGCGGCGCTTCTTGCCGGGGTGGCACATGTCGTGGCTGCCGCGCTGTGGATCGGCGGACTGGCAGGGCTGCTGGCGTTCCACGTTCGCCCGGCGCTCGTCGTGCGCGGCCCCGCGCCGTCGATGCGCAGCGTGGTGCCGCGTTTCTCGGCCATGGCGCTCGTCGCCATCGGCATGGTTGCCCTCACCGGCGTGTACGCGGCGTGGGTCCAGACCGGCAGCCTCCTGCCGCTCGACAGCGACTACGGCCGGGCATTGATCGTGAAATCGGTGATCGCCCTCGCGGCGTTCAGCCTGGGCGGCCTCAACTACTTCGACGGCGGCCGCATGCGCGCGTGGCTCGCGGCGTTCCGCATCCGCCTGTCCGTCGAGTGGGCGGCGGCGATCGCGGTGCTGGCCGTCACGGCCGTGCTGGCGACGACGCCACCCGGCGAGGCGCGAGGCGTCGCCATCGCACCCATTCCGGACGCGTTCGGCAGCGTCGCGCCGGACATGCGCCTCCAGATCGTGCCCGGCCGGCCGGGCGTCAACCGCGTGGTGGTCACGACGACGGATGCGCTGGCTGTCGGCTCCGGCACGCTCGAGCTCGCGGTCGACCGGCTCGACACCGGCACCAGCACGCGCATACCGCTCACGCTCGGCGGCATGGCCTCCATGCCCGGCATGGAGGGCATGGAGGGAATGCCCGGCATGGAGGGCATGGACCACGGCGGCGGCACCTTCGACGACGGAACGGTCGAATGGAGCGCCGATGCGGTCGTCCTGCCGCCCGGAAGCCAGTGGGACACCAGCGTCCGCGTGGTGTCGGCGACCGGCGCCGAGCTCACGCGCCAGCGCTTCGCCTTCCGCCTGGATGACGACGGCATCGCCGATGGCGCGCTCGAGTCGCTGCTGACGCCCGGCATCGGCGTGGCCGCCCTGCTGCTCATCGGCGGCGGCATGGGCCTCGGCCTCGGGTTGGGCGGCATGGCGCTGCCCCGCTGCGAGCCGTTTGCGTCGCGCGTTACGCTGGTCGGCGGCGGGGCGGCGGCAGTGCTGCTCGGCGGCGTCATCGGCGCCGGGCAGCTGCTCGGGTGACCATGGCCCGTGCGCCGGGGGGCCATTCGGCCCTGTGCCGCGCGCGGCAGACCCGTCATGAATGGATGCATATGACGGAGCCACGCCAACCCGCGAGACGTTCTGCATGAGCGTCTTCACGGTCGCGACCTTCCTGGGCCTGCTGACGCTGGCCGCCTTCATGGGTGTGCTCGGAGTGGCGATCGTGTGGATCCTGGATCGGCTCGGTGCGGTCGACGGCGGCATTGCACGCCTGGCGTCCGCGGTCGAACCGTTGGCGTTGTGGCTCGCCTTTCTCGTTGCGCTCACGGCCATCTCCGGGAGCCTCTACTTTTCCGAGGTCGCCCACTTCACGCCATGCGCCCTGTGCTGGTACCAGCGCATCGCGATGTACCCGATGGTCGTCATCCTCGGCATCGCGGCGCTGCGCGGCGATGCCGGCGTGGCGCGCTACGCCGTGCCGCTGGCGGCAATCGGCGCCTTCATCTCGGCCTGGCACATCGGCGTCGAACGAGTGCCCGGGCTGCCGTCGGGCGCCTGCTCGCTGGACGTGCCGTGCAGCCTCATCTACGTCCAGGTCGTCGGCTTCGTGACCATTCCGACCATGGCGCTGGCCGGCTTCCTGTCGATCATCACCCTGCTGCTGCTCGCGCGACGAGCGCAGCGATCCGAACTGGAGACCAACGCGTGACGACCAAGGCTCAACGATCCCGCGGCATGCCGCGACGCACGAACGTCGAGACGCGATCGTCGCGCACACCCCTTCTCATCGGCCTGGCCATCGTCGGCGTCGTCGTACTGCTGGCCATCCTCGCGGTGGCGCTGGGTGGCCTCGGCGGGGGCGGGCTGTCCGAGCCGGCGACCACCCCGGTCCGCGTCAGCGGCGATACGCTTCCCGCACTGGATGCCAACGCTGCGACCGATGCGGCCGTCGGGCAGCCGATTCCGACCATCACCGGCACCGATCTCGACGGTGAGCCGATGACGATCGCGCCGGGCGGCGGCCCCATGGCGATCGTGATCGTCGCGCACTGGTGCCCGCACTGCCAGGCCGAGATCCCGCGGCTGGTGCAGGACATCGCGGCGAACGGCGTGCCCGAGGGCGTCACCGTCGTCGGCCTGTCGACGTCGATCAACCGGGCCCAGCCGAACTACCCGCCATCCGCCTGGCTGGAGCGCGAGCGCTGGGACGAGCCGACCCTCGTCGACGACGCGAACAGCACTGCCCTCGCGGCGCTCGGCGTGTCGAGCTTCCCGGGCTTCGTCTTCGTCGACGCCGATGGGAATGTGGTTTCCCGCACGACCGGTGAGATCCCGATCGAGAGCTGGCGACAGGCGCTGAACTCCATCGCGCCATAGTCCGCGGCGTTGCGCGTTCCGCCACCGCCTGCGAGGATCGGTTGACCGATGCCCTCGCCGCTGACCGTCCTCGACACCCTCGGCCGCCCGATGCGTGACCTGCGCGTCAGCGTCACCGACCGGTGCAATTTCCGCTGCGGCTACTGCATGCCGCGCGAGGCGTTCGGGCCCGACCACGCCTTCCTGCCGCGCGCCGAGATCCTGGCCTTCGAAGAGATCGAGCGCGTGGTCCGGGCCGCCGTGGCTCTTGGCGTTCGAAAGGTGCGCCTGACCGGTGGCGAACCGCTGGTCCGGCGCAATCTGGAGGCGCTGGTCGCCATGCTGGCGACGGTCGAAGGCGTCGAGGATCTGACGCTGACGACCAACGCCTCACTGCTCGCGGGCATGGCGCAGGCCCTTGCGGATGCTGGCCTCCAGCGCGTGACCGTGAGCCTCGACGCGCTCGACGACGAGACCTTCATGCGCATGAACGACGCTCGGGTGCCCGTGCAGCGGGTGCTCGACGGCATCGCGGCGGCGGAGGCGGTCGGCCTGGGGCCCGTGAAGCTCAACGCGGTCATCCGCCGTGGCATGAACGAGCACGCCGTGCTCGACCTGGCCGGCCACTTCCGCGGCACCGGCACGACCGTGCGCTTCATCGAGTACATGGACGTCGGACACTCGAACGGCT
Source organism: Candidatus Limnocylindria bacterium (assembly GCA_036380955.1). Taxonomy (GTDB): domain Bacteria; phylum Chloroflexota; class Limnocylindria; order QHBO01; family QHBO01; genus JACDBZ01. The sequence goes on from DASVDT010000018.1 coordinate 5,220, forward strand.
GGCGCCTGGACGACGTCGTCCCGGCCGCTGAGATCGTCGCCGCCATCGACGCGCGCTGGCCGCTCGAGGCCGTCGATCGCGACTACCGCGGCGAGGTGGCACGCCGGTATCGGTACCGCGACGGCGCGGGTGAGATCGGCGTCATCAGCAGCGTCAGCCAGCCATTCTGCGGCGACTGCACGCGAGCCCGCCTCTCCGCCGACGGCCGCGTGTTCACCTGCCTCTTCGCGACCGCCGGGCATGACGTCCGCACCCTTCTGCGATCCGGGGCCGATGACGCTGCATTGGCCGATGCGCTGCGCGCCATCTGGACCGGCCGCTCCGATCGCTACTCCGAGCTGCGCTCGCTCGAGACGGTCGAGCTCCCGAAGGTGGAGATGAGCTTCATCGGCGGCTGAGCCACTCAGCTGTGGATCGGTCCCGCCAACGAGCGCAGCGGACCGCCGGAGCGGCCGTGGACGACGGCCAGGATCTCGGCCACGATCGATGTGGCGACCTGCTCCGCTCCATCGGCCCCGAGGTCCAGGCCGGCCGGCGCACGCAGGACGGCCAGGTCCGCGTCGGATGGACGGCTCGGCAGCTCGTTGAACAGCCGCTCCGTGCGGTCGCGCGGCCCCAGCACCCCGAGATACGTGAGCCGACGACCGAGGAAGGAACGCACGAACGCGGCGTCGCGCAGGTAGTCGTGGCTCATGACGACGGCGGCGGTCCACTCGCCCGCGCCGGTCGCATCCGCGGCGTCCGACGGCTCAGCGTCCACCAGCCGGGCACCCGGAAAGCGTTCTGGGCGCAGGAAGGAACGGCGTGGATCGACCACGTCGACGCGCCAGCCCTGTCGGACGCCGGCCGCAACGAGGGCGCCGGCATCAGGGCCCGCGCCGCACACGACCAGGTGCAGCGGCGGCAGGATCGGGTCGAGCACGACCTCGCCGAGCAGCGTCGGCCGGCCGTGGGCAACGGCGAGGGCCGCACGCTCACCGAGCGCATCCGCCTCCGCCGCGGACAAAACACGTCGCTCGCCGTCCAGGCCGGTCAGCAGGTAGGTCGGCCGCCCCTCGCGGCGCGCCGCGACCAGCGCGCCCAGCGTCTGTTCGGCCAGCGAGGGCGGTTCGGCGAGCAGCTCGATGACCCCGCGGCAGCCGAGCCCCATGCCCCACAGCTCGTCACCCTCGGCCGAGTGGTCGATCGTCACCAGCACCGGCGCGTCGAGCTCCAGCGCCTCGCGCGCCAGTCGCGCGGCCTCGTCCTCCAGGCAGCCGCCGCTGATGAGGCCGACCGGAGGCGCATGTTCGGGAACGAGCAGCCGGGCGCCAGGACGGCGATACGAAGAGCCGCGGACGGACACGACCGTCGCAAGCGCCGCACGCTCGCCCCGAGCGCGAAGCTCATCGGCCGCTCGAAGGATCTCGTCGATCTCGCTCATCAATCCGATGCTACCCCGCAGGCGTCCACGATCGGTGCCGGCCGACCGCGCCACGGCGTCCTGCAGTGTTCAAGAGTCTTGAACACTGGCGCGGCTTACCATCGAGAGCTGATGGCCGCCTTCCTGGACGAGCTCCGCACCGTCGCGCCGCAGATGCGCGTGCTCACCGACGAGGCCGATCGTGAGTCGTACCGTCGCGACGAGACCGCGCACTTCGAGCCGGGCCTGCCGCTGGCCGTGGCCCTGCCGACGACGACCGAGGAGGTCGCAACCATCCTGCGCACCGCGACCGCGCATCGCGTGCCCGTCGTCCCACGCGGCGCCGGCAGCGGACTCTCGGGCGGCTCGGCGGGCATCGAGGGCGCGTTGACGGTGGCGTTGACCCGGATGGATCGCATCCTGGAGATCGATCGTGACAACCGCGTGGCGGTCGTCCAGCCGGGGCTCATCAACGCCGACCTCAAGAAGGCGGTCGCAGCGGAAGGGCTGTTCTATGCACCCGACCCGGCGAGCTACGAGTTCTGCTCCATCGGCGGCAACATCGGCACGAACGCCGGAGGGCTGTGCTGCGTGAAATACGGCGTCACGCGTGATGCCGTGCTGTCGCTGGAGGTGGTGCTCGCCGACGGGCGGGTCATCCGCACCGGCGGGCGGAACGTCAAGGACGTGGCGGGCTACTCGCTGACCCACCTGTTCGTTGGAGCCCAGGGCACGCTCGGGATCGTGACCGAGGCGACCCTCCGGCTCCGCCCCGCGCCGCCACCGAAGCAGACGATGCTCGCCTTCTTTCCCACGCTCGAGGCCGCCGGTCGCGCCGTCGCGACGATGACCCGCAGCGGCGTCGAGCCGTGCACCCTCGAGCTGATGGACCGCGTCACCATCGCCGCGGTCGACGAGTGGCACAACCTCGGCCTCGACCGATCGGCAGCCGCCCTCCTGCTTGTCGAATCCGATGCGCCCGGGGCCCGCGCGGATGACGAGCTGGCCGTCGCCGAGTCGGCCTGCACCGAGGCGGGCGCGAGCTCGATCGTCCGGGCCACGGATCCGATGGAGGCCGATTGGCTGCGCCAGGTCCGACGCCTGGCCTTCCGCGCCATGGAACGCCTGGGGGTGGCGCGCATGGAGGACGTCGGCGCGCCACGCTCGCGCATGCCCGAGCTGCTCGCGGCCATCGAGCGCGTCGCCGCGACCCACGACGTCCGATGCGGCACGTTCGGGCACGCCGGCGACGGCAACCTCCATCCGACGTTCGTCTGGGATCGAGGCGACGCTGACGCGGAACAGCGGGCGCATGAGGCCGCCGAAGAGCTGTACCGGGCGGCCATCGAGATGGGCGGCACGGTGACCGGCGAGCACGGCATCGGCGCCGCGCGACGAGAGTTCCTCGAGGTTCAGCGAGGCGCCGATGCGGTGGACGTCATGCGCTCCATCAAGGCCGCCCTCGACCCGCTGGGCATCCTGAACCCGGGACGCGTGGTCTAGGAACTGGCGTCCAGGAACTCGCGCAGCAGGCTGGTGAAGCGCTCCGGCTGCTCGAGGTTGAGCAGGTGCGCCGCCCCTTCGAAGACTTCGAGCCGCGCTCCAGGAACTGATGTCGCCAGGTGCTGCATCGACTCCACCGTGCCCGGGTCGTCGAGCGTCCCGATCATCACCAGCAGCGGGGCACGGAGCTCACCGAGCCGGCCGACGGCCGGCGGATCGAGCGGCTGCGGCTGTCCCTCGACCTTCTCGGCCTGGTAGTTCGTCAGGATCCAGTCGTGGACCTTCGCGCGCAGTGCCGGATCCACGCGATCCGCTGACTGGCCCGGTCCATCGACCCAGAACTCCGTCTCCCAGGTGCTGAGCGCCTCCCAGTCCCTGGCCTCCTCCCAGCGCTCCGGCTGCTCGAACGTCTCGACCGGCAGCTCGTTGGGCGACTGGTAGCCGCCGATCCCGCCGGCCGCCACGGTCAGCGATCGCACGCGGTCCGGCCGCTCCAGGGTGAAATCGAGCGCGATCATCCCGCCGCGCGACAACCCAACGACGTGCGCCGACTCCTCGCCGAGATGGTCGAGCAGCGCGGCGACATCCGCCCGGTTGGAGAAGGGGACGGCATCGGTCTCCGTCCGGCCAAAGCCGCGGGTGTCGTAGCGGATCACGCGATAGGCGTCCCGCAGTGCGGTGGCCTGGTCGTCCCACATGCGCAGGTTCGCGATGCCGGCGTGGATCAGGACGACCGGCGGGCCGCTGCCCTCGACCTCGTAGTGGATGCGTGCGCCCTTCGTCTCGAGGGTGCCGCTCTCGTTCGTCATGGCGAGATGCTACGCGCCGGTTCCGGCCAGAAGCGGTCAGGAATCGCGGGCGAACAGGACGCCAGGGTTGAGGATGCCGGCCGGATCCCAGGCGCCCTTGATCGCGCGCATGGCCGCGACGGCAGCCTCTCCGCGGTCGCGCACCAGCCAGTCCACCTTCGCCACGCCGATGCCGTGCTCGGCGCTCACGCTGCCGCCGAGCTCGAGCACGAGGCCCAGCACCGCGTCGTCAACCGCTTCGTCCTCGGGTGCCGGACCGAGGACGTTGACGTGGACGTTGCCGTCGCCGACGTGGCCATACACGATCGTTCGCGCCGCGCTGTCGACCGCGGCCACCGCCTGCGGAGCGCGATCCACCATCTCCGCGTAGCGAGCCAGCGGCACCGACACGTCGAGCTTGTGCGGCACGCCCTCGGCATTGACCGCCTCGGTGTGGCGCTCGCGCAGCTGCCAGAGCCGATGCCGGCCGGCCTCATCGCTCGCGATGGCGGTCACGTCACCGGCCCCGATACCTTCGAGCAGCGAGGCCAGGTCGTCGGTCGGGTCGTCCTCGTCGGAGCCCGCCTCGAGGAGCAGGTAGAAGGGCATTCGCTCGGCAAATGGAGCGCCGATGCGGGCGTGGCGCATGACCAGCTCCATGCCGTCATCGGTGAAGAGCTCGAGCGCAAGGATGGAGCCGAGCTCCCGCCGAGCCCGGGCGGCCGCGATCACCGCCGACTGGGCCGATGCGAAGCCGGCGACTGCCACCGCCCGGCGTGCGAGCCGCGGAACGAGACGCAGATGGGCCGCGGTGATCACGGCGAGCGTTCCCTCGCTGCCGGCGAGCAGGCCGGCCAGGTCGTAGCCGGTGTTGTCCTTCGGCATCCCCGGCATCCGACGCAGGACGGTGCCGTCCGCCAACACGGCCTCGAAGCCGAGCAGCTGCCGCCGCATCGGTCCATGTCGCAGGACGTTCACGCCACCGGCATTCGTGGCGATCATGCCGCCGATGGTGGCCGAGTCGCGCGCGCCGAGGTCGACGCCGACGTCCCAGCC
>DASVDT010000019.1:0-25604 GCA_036380955.1 Candidatus Limnocylindria bacterium
TGCACGACGCGCCCGGTCACGGCCGACTCGATGCAGTCCTCCGTCGAGGCGAAGATGACCGATGCGCCGATGTTGCCCGGTGCGTAGTAGGCCCACTTCGCCGAGTCGGTCATGACGGCGCCCAGCGTCGGCCGCAGGATCGGCGCGATGTAGCTGCAGGTGTCGGTGAGCAGGGTGGCGCCGGCGGTTTCCAGTGCACGCGCGTGTTCCGCGGCCTCCGCCAGCACGTCGCGGCCGGTCGACACGAGCAGCTCGATCCCCGGGCTGATGCGGCGTCCGTCCAGCAGCGTGGCGTATCGGGCCAGCTCCGCCGCCGATGCGTGCGGCGTCCCGATCGACACCGCACCGAGCGCATCTCCCGCGGCGGTGGTGAGCTCCGCGCGGGCGGCACGCAGCTCGGCGAGCGTGACGACCTCGACGGCATCGGGCTCGCGGCGCTGCAGCGCCGCGTCGAGCGTCGACGCCTCCGGCGTGGAGCCGACGACGTGGAACATCGCCACCGATCCCGACGACGCGGCCGCAGCCCCAAGCGCCTTCAGCCGATCCTCCGACTGTCCCTGGGGCAAGCCCTCGATGACCGCGACCGTAGATCCGGCCCGCCGGCCGAGCACGATCCCCAAGAGCGGGAAGATCACGTCGCTGCCGCGCAGCCGTGGCGGAATGTCGTCTGCCAGGCGCAGGATGATTCGCGCGCGGCGCTCATCGGTCCGGTGCAGCCCGGCATACGGGACGCGCCCGACGATGGCCGCGGCGACGTCGATGAAGTCGCCGTATCGGTTCGTCCGCGCCCCGAGCACCGAGTTGCAGAAGGCGATGGCATTCGACTCGCCCCAGGCGACCTGCTCTCCGAGGCTCGGGCGCGCATCGGCCAGTTGGTAGGGGGCGCAGGTGAAGGTCGGCCGCGCGCCGAGCGCGCGGTATCGGTCCATGAGGAGCCGGCTGCGTTCGGCAACCCGCGGGTCGCCGCGGTAGAGCTCCGGGTGGAGGAGGTCGACGCCACCCACGTTCAGCGTGGTCGGGACAGCCGTGTGTGCGCCACCATCGACGAGGCGGTCGACGAAGTCGAGGCTCGCCTCGCCGTGGTAGAGGCAGGAGTCGACGTGGGCGCCGCTGATATCGATCAGCTCCGAGGCGCCGGTGACCTCCGCCGCCCGCACGACGAGACGCATGGCGAAGGCGGCGCCGTCACCGAGGGAGCCGGCGAGGATCTCGCGGTCGCGAGGCTCGAGCGCCAGGCTCAGCCGCGTGCCTCCTCGGCCTCGATGCGCGAGATCTTCTCGATGCGCGCGACGTGACGACCGCCCGCGAACTCGCCCTCGAGGAAGGCTCGCACGCAGGCGCGGGCGATCTCGGTGCCGATGATCCGAGCGCCCATCGACAGCACGTTCGCGTCGTTGTGCTCACGACCGAGGCGCGCGGTCACCGGATCGGCCGCCTCCACGCAGCGGATGCCGCGCACCTTGTTGGCCACGATGGCTTCGCCGGTGCCGCTGCCGCCGAGCACGATGCCGCGGTCGTAGTCGCCCTTTGCGACCGCCCGCGCGACCGGGGCGATGAAGTCGGGGTAGTCGACCGGCTGCGTGTCGAACGTGCCGAAGTCGCGGTACTCGACGCGCAGCTCGTCCAGCAGGGTGGTCAGCTCACCCTTCAGATGAAATCCGGCGTGGTCGGACCCGATCGCGACGCGCATCGCGTCGGAGTGTACGCGTCCCTCCGCGTCTTTACGGCGCCCCGCGGACCCGCCATCGTGAGCCTGATGAACGAGCCCGGAACTGCCGAGCTCCACGCGAAGCTCGACGTCATCCGGGACGCGCTGGACCGCAATGGTCTCGACGCGGTCCGGCTGCGCGGGAACGATTGGTACGCCTGGGCCACCTGCGGCGGCTCGAACGGCGTCCTCCTCGCCACCGAGCGCGGCGTGGCAGAGGTCTTCGTGAGCCGCAGCACCGCGGCCGTCGTCACCGACACGATCGAGGAGCGCCGGCTGCGCGATGAGGAGGCTCCCGCCGAGTTCGAGATCCTCGCCTTCCCGTGGACGGGCACCGAGGAGCGTGAGACGACCCTGCGCCAGATCGCCGGCGGGCGGGCGGTCGCCAGCGACATTCCGGCCGAGGGTGAGGTCGGCCTGCCCGCCGAGCTCGTCGCCGCCAAGCGCCGCCTGCGGCCGGAGGAGGTCGACCGCTATCGAGCACTCGGGCGCGACGCGGCCGCGGCGATGACGGAGACGCTTCGCCAGTCACGTCCCTCCGCGACCGAGCAGGAAATGGCAGGGCTGGCCGCCGCCGCCCTGTGGCGACGCGGCATCGAGCCGGCCCTCGTGCTCGTTGCCGGGGCGGCGCGCGCGAGCCGCTATCGCCATCCACGCCCCACCGATGCCCCGGTCGGTGATCGCGTCTCGATGGTCATGTGCGGTCGCCGCGCCGGGCTCGTCGCCAACCTGACGCGCCACGCCTTCCTCCGCCGGCCGACGGCGGGCGAGGTCGCCGATGCGGCGGCAGTCGCCGCCGTCGAGGCGGCCGCCTGGGCCGCGTCGCGACCCCAGGCAACCCTGGCCGAGGTCTACGACGCCATCGTCCAGGGATACGCCGCGAGTGGGCATCCGGGCGCGGAACGCGATCACCACCAGGGCGGAACGACCGGATACCTGAGCCGCGAGGTCATCGCCACGCCGGGGAGCGGCGTGCGCCTCCATACACCCGTCGCGCTGGCATGGAATCCGTCGCTGCCGGGCGCGAAGGTGGAGGACACCATCATCCTGACCGATGACGGGATCGAGATCATCACTGTTGACCCAGCCTGGCCGACGATCGATGTGGCAGGCCGGCCACGGCCCGACCTCGAGGTCCTTGGCTGACGAGCGTCGTCAGGCAAGGTCGACGAGCGTGCCGAGCTCGTCGGCGCCGATCGGACCGTCGCGAAGGATGCGCGCTGGCGTGACCGAGAGATCGACGACGGTCGACGCGACGCCGCCCGGAACGCGGCCACCGTCCAGCACCGCGGCCAGCTCGTCCTGCTGACCCGCGAACGCGATCAGCACCTCGTCCGCGCCCAGGGTATCCGGCTCGCCCGATCGATTCGCGCTGGTCGCAAGCAGCGGGCCGGCGGCGCGGATGAGCTCGAGCGCCAGCGGGTGGTCGGGGGCACGAAACGCCTGCGTCCCGCCGTGGCCGGCGAGGACGAGCGTGAGCGCCCCGGGCCAGAAGGCCTCCGCCAGGGCGTGCGCGCGCGCATCGGCCTCCCATCCAACAGCCTGCGACAGGTCGGCGACGAGCATCGGGATGAGCCTGTCGAGCGGGCGCGCCTTCAGCTCGAACAGCGCCGGGAGCCGGTCGCGCCGGGACGCGGCCACGCCGACGCCGTAGACGGTGTCGGTCGGGAAGGCCACGACTTCGCCCGCGGTCAACAACGCCGACGCGCGCGCGATCCCCTCCGCGGTCGGTGCCAGCACGTCGGTCACGAGCGTCAGTCTGGCAGGTCGAGCCGAACGACCCTGTCGAGCCCGGCGAGGTCCGGGACGACCGTGACCGATGCGCCCGCCGGCGCCAGCGCCCGGATGGTGTCGACCTGCCCGACGCCCAGCTCCAGGAACGCGGTCGCCCGCCGCGCTGCCTTCTCCGGCAGCTCGGCGAGGAAGCGGCGCAGGAGGTCGAGCCCGTCGGGGCCCCCGTCGAGCGCCACCCGCGGCTCGAACCCGAGCGAGCCCCGGCGCTCGTCGACTTCCGCGCTGGCGACGTACGGCAGGTTGGCGAGCACGACGTCAGGGCGCGGAAGCGTGTCCCCCGCGGGCTCGAGCAGGTCGGCGCGTTGCAGGGTGACGACGTCAGCCACCTCGTGCGCGGCGAGGTTCTCCGCCGCGAGCGCCAGCGCGTCCTGCGAGATGTCGGTCGCGACCAGGCGCAGCTCGCCGCTCGCCAGGGCGTGGCGGGAGGCGATCGCCACGGCAATGGCCACCGCGCCCGATCCGGTGGCAATCTCCCAGGCGACCACCGGGCCATGCGTCAGCCGATCCTGGATGTCCGCGATCGCCGCATCGGCGAGCAGCTCCGTCTCCGGGCGTGGGATGAGGGCGCGAGGATCCGTGCGGATCCGCAGCGAGTGCCACTCCTTGAAGCCGCGGATGTAGGCGACCGGCTCGCCATTTGCCCGGCGCTGGATCAGCGCTTCGAACGCGGTGCCCTCGACGTCCCCCTCGGGGTGGGCCAGCAGCCAGGAGCGTTCGCGGTCGGTGACGTGCGCGAGCAGCACCTCGGCATCCAGCCGCGGGGTCGGCGAAGCGTTCCGCAGTCGGTCGGTGCCGACGCGAAGCGCATCGGCCACGGTCACGAGCCCCACCTCAGGCAGCGTCGTCGCCCAGGTCCTCCAACCGCCGCGCCTGGTCGGCCTCGAGCAGCGGCTGGATCACCCGATCGAGGTCCCCCTCCAGCAGCCCGGGCAGGTTGTGCACGGTGAGACCGATGCGGTGATCGGTGACCCGGTCGTCGGGGAAGTTGTAGGTCCGGATCTTCTCCGAGCGCTCGCCGTGGCCCACCTGCGAGCGCCGCTCCTCGCCGCGCTCGGCGGCCTGGCGCTCCTGCTCCGCCTCGAGCAACCGGGCGCGCAGGACCGACATCGCCTTGGCGCGGTTCTTGTGCTGCGACTTCTCGTCCTGGATGGCCACCATGAGCCCGGTCGGCAGGTGGGTGATGCGCACCGCCGAGTCGGTGGTGTTGACCGACTGGCCACCCGGCCCGGACGACCGGTACACGTCGATGCGCAGGTCCTTCTCGTCGATCTGGACCTCCACCTCATCGGCCTCCGGAAGGACCGATACCGTCGCGGTGGACGTGTGAATGCGACCCTGGGCCTCCGTCGTCGGGACCCGCTGCACGCGATGGACGCCCGACTCGAACTTCAGCCGGGAGTAGGCCCCGTCGCCGCGCACCTCCGCGATGATCTCCTTGAAGCCACCGGCCTCGGACTCGGACGTCGAAAGGATCTCGACCTTCCATCGGCGACGCTCGGCGTAGCGGGCGTACATGCGGTACAGGTCGGCGGCAAACAGCGACGCCTCCTCCCCACCGGTGCCGGCTCGAACCTCGACGATGACATTGCGGTCGTCGTTCGGATCGCGCGGCACCAGCCGGGCGCGCAGATCCGCTTCCAGCTCCGCAGATTGGGCCGTGAGCCGGTCCACCTCCTCGCGCGCCATGGCGCGCATGTCCTCGTCGTCGTCGTCGGCCATGGCCCGCGCCTCGTCCAGCTGGGTCCGCACCCCGCGCCACAGCCGCAGGCCGGCGACGATTGGCTCCAGGCGTGACAGCTCTCGGCCGAGCTCGGCAAGGTGCTTCGGATCGGCGGCCGTCTCGGGCAGGGACAGCTGGCGGCTGACCTCCTCGTAGCGCGCCTCCAGCTCGGCGAGCCGGTCAAGCATCAGGCCGCGTCGGCGGCCGTGGCGCTCGCGCGGTCAGCGGCCAGGCACGACTCGAGCGACGCGATGCTGACCTCGAGCATGGAGCGATCCGGTGGCCGCGTGGTGAGCGACTGGAGCCACAGCCCCGGCGCATACAAAGCACGCACCACCGGATTGCCGTAATGGCGCGCGCCGAAGCGCACGAGCTCGTAGGCGACCGCGGCGATGAGCGGCACCAGCACGATACGGCTGGCGAACAAGACCAGCAGGGGGACGCCGGCCCGCGGGATCAGGCTGAAGAAGAAGATGCTGATGACGACCACGATGAGGATGAAGGTCGTGCCGCAGCGGGTGTGCGCCGTGCCGAAGGCGTCGACTTCCTCCGGGGTGAGGGGCCTATCGGCCTCGTAGGCGCTGATGGCCTTGTGCTCGGCTCCGTGGTACGCGAACACGCGGCGGATGTCACTCATCATGCCGATGGCCGCGATGTAGGCCACGAAGATGACGAGCCGGATGAGACCCTCGATGGCGTTGGCGACGAGGTCCGAATCGGTCGCGCTCTCGGCGAAGGTCGACAGGAACAGCGGCAACAGGAAGAACAGGCCGATGGCGAAGCCGATGCTGAAGACCATGGTCAGGGCGATCGTGCCCCTGCCCAGCTCGACGTCCTCTCCCTCGGCGGCGATCGAGGCCGAGCGCATGAGCATGCGAGTGCCGATGACGAGCGTCTCGTACAGGACGAACATGCCGCGCAGGAACGGGATCTTGATGAGCTTCCGATCGGCCGATAGGGCCGCCGGGAGCGGCTCGGACATCGTGACGATCTCGCCCGACGGCGGACGGACGCTCATGGCGACGGTCGTGCGGCCGCGCATCATGACGCCCTCGATCAGCGCCTGCCCGCCATAGAAGAAGTCCGGCATGCGGAAGCGCCGCCTGCCGGACGAGTCGGTGATGGCGCCGATCACCAGCGGGCCGGCCGCGATGAGCAGCTCGGGGATGAGGAAGAAGAGGTGGGGCGCCGCGGCGAGCGCCGGCCACCGGGTCAGGTGCCGGCGCATTCGATCAGCGGAGAGAGCGCTCCAGGCGCTTCTGGAACCGCTCCACCTGGCCGGCGGTATCGACGATGTTCTGGGTGCCGGTGAAGAACGGGTGGCACTTGTTGCAGACCTCGACCTGGATCGTGTCTGCCGTCGACCCGACGGTGAACTGGTTGCCGCACCCGACGCAACGGACGTGCGCCTGGTGGAACGTGGGATGGATATCGGCCTTCATGGCAATGGTGCTCCGACGCGTCAGGCGGTCGCCGACTGGAATTCTCCGGCCTCGATGCTCACGCGCTTCTTGTTTCTGGTCTGGTGGGTGAAGCGGACCTTCCCGTCCGCGGTCGCGAACAGCGTGTAGTCGCGACCCATTCCGACGTTGTCGCCGGGATGGAAGGTGCTGCCGCGCTGCCGCACGATGATCGTCCCCGACAGCACGTACTGCCCGTCGCCGCGCTTGACGCCGAGTCGCTTGCCGGCGCTGTCGCGGCCGTTCTTGCTGGACGAGCCAGCCTTCTTGTGTGCCATCGGTTACTCCTCGGCGCTCTTCTTGGTCGTCGCCTTGCGCGTGCGCTTCGGCTTCTCCGCCTCGGCCGATGCGGGCTTCTCGGCAGCCTTGCGGGTGCGCTTCGGCTTCTCGGGAGCCGGTGCCTCGGCCGCATCGGCGCTGTCTGTCGACTGCGCAGCCGCCTCCGCCTTCGGCGCCTTGTCGGCCTTCTGGGCCTTCTCGGCCTTCGGCGTCTTCTCGGCCTTGTCGGCCTTGTCGGACTTGGCGGCCTTCTTGCCCGATGCGTTGATCTCGTCGATCCGCACGCGGGTCAGGTGCTGGCGATGACCGTTCTTGCGACGGTAGGTCGCCTTCTGCTTGAACTTGAAGACGATCAGCTTCGGGCCGAGTGCCTCACCGAGGACCGTGCCGCTAACCGTCGCGCCCTCCACCGTCGGCGTCCCGATCGTCACCGCCTCGCCGTCACCGACGAGGAGGACCCGATCGAACGTCACCGACGAGCCGGCGTCACCGGACAGGCGCTCGACCTCGAGCTCGCTGCCCGGCTCGACGCGATATTGCTTCCCGCCGGTCGTGACAACGGCGTACATGCTTGATCTCCTGGGTCTGCTCATGAGCGTGGCGACGAGCTGGATCGGCGCACACGAAAACGGGCCGAGTGCTCAGCCCGCGGGAGCGTGAAGTTTACCGAGCGATCGGGGGAGTGTCAACGAAGAGGAGGCGGGTCCGAACCGCGCGACGCACGCGGAGCGGCAGGTCGAGCGCGTTGACGACGTCCTCGGGGCGGCCAGCGCCGCTGGGATCGAGCTGGAGCACGGTCCGCAGCGTGGCGGTGTGCTGCTTCTCGTCCACGTCGACGACCTCGACGTCCTCGATGAGCGGTCGCAGGTCCCGCTCGCCGGCGTCACTGCGTCGCTCGCTCTCGCCACGCCGGCGCTTGCCCTGGAGCTCCTTCGCATTCAGCAGCCGAACCACCGCGCCGCGCAGCGAGTCGGAGGTGAGCCCTTCGTCGCCCGAGACCTGGACCTCGTACTCGGCGGCCCGGAGCTGCGAGGCCGCCGAGGGGAACCCGTGCCAGACCTCCTTCGCGTCGCGCAGCTCGACGCCCTCGGGGAAATGCTCGGCGGCGGCCTGGATGCGGTCGATCGGCACGAGCTCGTCGAAATACGCCTCGACGACCTCGCCGCGCAGCTCGATGCCGACCGGCAGGTTTGCCGCGAGCTTGATCCGCGGCCGCGGCTTTGCGGCGCCGCTGTAGGAGAGCGGGAGACCGGCCTCGCGGAATGCGCGCTCGAGCTCCTCGACCAGGACCGCCTGGCGCATGCGCAGCGCCGGCTCCGCTCGGCTGAAGAGGATCTGCCACCGCTGGCGCGGGGCGTTGGGAGTTCCGTTCGTCATGGGACGGCCATCGTACCGGCGCGGGGCCTCGACGGCCAGAGGCGGCCGGTAGGATGCTCCGTGCATGGCAGAGCTGCTTGCGACGGTCCACCGCCACCGGCAGGCGATATTCGCCCTGCTGATGGTCGTTCTCGTCATCGGCCTGCTCTGGACGGCGCGCGGCGCGCTGCCCGCGTTCTTCATCGGCGTGGCGCTCGCGTTCGTGCTCGACCCGGCGGTGAGCTTCCTCGCGCGGCGGGGGATGCCGCGCTGGGCCGGCGTGCTGGTCATGTACGTGGCCGTGGTCGCGCTGGTGTGGGCGCTGATCGCCTTCGCGCTGCCGCCGATCGTCCGACAGACGAACGAATTCATCAGCCACCTGCCGGAGCTCGGCGCGTCGCTGGCGGCCATGGAACGCGGCCTGATGGACTGGTACCAGGGCCTTCCGCTGCCGGACGACGTGCGGACCACCATCGACGCTCAGATCGCCGCGAGCGGGCAGGCATTCGCCGATCTGCTGCGCGCGATCGTCGCGCCGACCGTGAATGCCGTGGTCCGCGTCGCGACCTTCATCCTCGGCTTGGTCGTCGTGCCGGTGTGGCTGTTCTTCGTGCTGAAGGATCGTGAGGGCTTCTCGCGCAACGTCGCCGGCGCCATGCCGCCCGAGTGGCGCGCGGACTCGGAGAACGTCCTCGCCCTGCTGGGACGGATCGGCGGCCGGTGGGTGCGCGGACAGCTGCTGCTCGGCGGCTCGATCTTCCTGGCCACGGTCATCGGCCTGACGATCCTGACCTTCGTCGGCTTCCCCGAGTTCGGGCAGTTCACGCTGGTGCTGGCGTTGATCGCCGGCATCCTGGAGTGGTTCCCGATCATCGGCCCGATCGTGGCCGCCATTCCCGCCATCCTCATCGGCTTCTCGATCAGCCTCCCTTCGGCCATTGCGGCGGCGGTGCTCTACACCGCCATCCAGCAGCTCGAGAACAACATCCTGGTGCCGAAGGTGATGGGCGACGCGGTCGAGCTCCATCCGGCGGTCATGATCCTGGCGCTCGTGGTCGGGGGCGCGCTGTTCGGCCTCGGTGGTGCCATCCTGGCGGCGCCGACGGTCGCCGCCGGGCGCGACCTCTACCGATACGGGTTCCACCGCTTCGGCGGGCGCACCCCCGCGGACGCCGTCCAGCTCGCGATGCACGGGTCGCGGGTCACCGAAGAGGATGAGCCGCCCGCGCCGCCGCAGTCGCCGCCATCGGAAGCCGAGGCTGCCCTGGTCTAGGCCTCCATCAGTCGAGTCAGAGGGCCGGCTTGTGTGACCGCATCCGCACCGACTCGAGGATGCCGAGCCCGAACAGCAGGCTGATCAGTGACGAGCCGCCGTACGTGACGAACGGCAGCGGGATGCCGGTGACCGGCATGACGCCGATGACCATGCCGACGTTCACGAGCACCTGGAACAGGATCATCGAGGCCAGCCCGACGGCGATCATCATCCCGAACGCGTCGCGCGCCCGCCAGCCGATGAGCAGGACGCGCCACACGAGCAGCCCGAACAGGGTGAGCACGATCACGCTGCCGATGAACCCGAGGTCCTCGGCCACCACGGTGAAGATGAAGTCGGTCGACTGGACCGGGATGTAGCCGCGCTGTCCCTCGCCCCCGACCGTCAGGCCACGGCCCAGCCAGCCGCCCGAACCGACGGCGTTCAGGGCCTGGACCAGTTGGTAGCACGCGCCCTGCGGATCGGCGTAGGGATCCAGGAAGCAGAAGAGGCGGTCGCGCTGGTAGTCGTGCAGCCGGCCGACCGCGACGGGCGCAAGGCCGATGGCGATCGCGGTGAGCACGCCCATCCATCCCAGGCTGGCGCCGCTCATGAACAGCATGCCGATGAGGATCGCGACGAAGACGAGGGCCGTGCCGAGATCGGGCTGGAGGAAGACCAGCAGCGTCGGCACCGCCATCAGCGCGCCGGCGATCACGATCGTGGACAGCCGGCCGATGCGCTCGCGCCGCCCCGCCAGGAACGCGGCCAGGACGGTGATCATCAGCACTTTGCTGACCTCGCTGAACTGGAAGTCGAGCCCGGCCACGGTGACCGACATCTGCGCGCCGAAGAGGGTCGTGCCGACGGCCATCGTCAGCGCCAGCAGGGCCAGCACCACGAGATAGATCGGCGTCGCAAGCGTGCGCAGCCAGTGATAGTCGACGCTGGCGGCGACGAAGAACAGGGTGAGGCCGATGGCGGCCCAGATGAGGGTCTTGACCGTCTGCGACATGCCGGCCGATGCGGACGGATCGTTGAAGGCCGCCGAGTAGCCCATCACGACGCCGATGCCGATGAGCAGCAGCAGGTACAGCAGCAGCTGCGCGTCGAAGTGACGCCAGTCGCGTCCTTTGAACGTCTCAACAAACGTTGCAGTTGCGACGCCCATCGGTCAGTTCGCCGTCACGAGGCTGAAGTCGTTCGGGTCCAGGCGCAGGTCCTGGTCGAGGCCGTAGTAGAGCTGGAGAAAGTACTTCACGACCTCGGCCGAGACGTTGCCCGGCACGACGGCCGAGTAGCTGAAGGTCAGGACCGCCAGATCCGCGTCGGTGGCGCCGGCAGCACTCGGAAGGTACGCCACGAACCACGAGTGGAAGGGCAGCGTGCCCTCCTCGGTGAGCTCGCCGAACTCCGCCGTGCCGGTCTTGCCGGACAGCGCTCCGGGCAGGTCGAGGTCGCGGATGTTGTAGGCATGCCCCGAGGTGATGACCTCGCGCGCGCCGATGCGCATGGTCTGCAGGGTCGACGGATCGGCGGCCACCGTCCGGATCGCCTCGGGTGCGTACTCGAGGGTGAGCTCGCCATCGGCATTCGTCTCGCCCCGGACGATCATCGGCCGCATCAGCGTCCCGCCGTTCGCGACGGCCGCGTAGGCATTGAGCACCTGGAGCGGCGTCACGGCGATCACGTTCTGCCCGATGCCGGCCTGTGCCAGCTCGCCGGTGAAGACGCCGGCGCGGCCCTGGGCGCGCGCCCATTCGGTGCTGGCGATGATGCCCTCCTCCTCGCCCGGCAGCGCGATCCCCGACAGCTCGCCGAAGCCCAGCTCGTGCGCCCACTTCGCCAGCGGGTCGACGCCCGTGTGCACGGCCATCTGATAGAAGAAGGTGTCCGAGCTCTTGGCGAACGCATCCACCATGTCGAGCGGACCGAACCCGGCCCGATTCCAGTCGTAGAGGCACTCGCCCTCCGGCGCACCCGGAATCTGGTAGCAGCCGTACGTCGGCCACTGTTGCGAGGCCGTCGTCACGCCCTCCTCCATCGCGGCGATGCCCGTGACGAGCTTGTACGTCGAGCCCGGCGGGTAGATGTCGCTGATGGCGTGGTTGCGCAGCGGGCGGTTGGGATTGGCGAGATAGACGTTGAAGTCGTCGACGCTGATGCCCGCGGCGAACTTGTTGTTGTCGTAGGCGGGCAGCGACACCATCGCCAGGATCTCGCCGGTCTGGGGGTTCATCACGATCGTGACGCCCTGGCTCACGTTCGCGGCCTCCATGCCCCACACCAATGCCGTCTCGGCAAGGCGCTGGACGTCGGCGTCGATGGTGAGCATCAGGTTCTTGCCGGCCACCGGCTCGCGCACGGTCTCGATCACCTTCAGCAGGCGCCCCGAGGCATCCCGCTCGACGCGCTGCGTGCCGTACGTCCCGCGCAGCTCTGCCTCGAACGACGCCTCGACGCCCGCCCGGCCGATGGCGTCGTCGGGCAGGTAGCCGTCCGCCTCCAGGTCCGACAGCTCGTCGCGGTTGATCGGGCCGGTGTAGCCGATGACGTGCGACAGCAGCGGACCGCCGGGACTGCCGGTCTCGTCGAGGTAGCTGCGCCTCGGCTCGACCTCGACCACGATGCCGGGCAGGTCTTCCGCCCGCTCGCCGATGATCAGCGCCGCCTCGCGCGTCACGCCGCGCTCGACCGGCACGAGGTCGTAGGGAGAGCCACGGAAGGCATCCAGCCGGTCGCGCATGACGGCATCGTCACCGCCGGTGATGCGCGCCACACGTGCGAGGACGGATCGGATGCGGCCCTCCGGCAGGTCGGCAGGACGGACCTTGACGGTCCACGACGGGACGTTGACGGCCACCGGCCGACCATCGCGGTCGAAGATCAGCCCGCGCGCCGCCGGAAGCGCCACCTCGACCGTGCGGTCGGCTGCCGCGCGCCGGCTGTACTCGTCACCGTTGACGACCTGGAGCTGAAAGAGCCGGCCCCCGAGCGCCACCAGGAGGAACAGCGCCGCGACGCCGAAGGCCACGAAGCGCGCGCGCGATCGGCGCAGTTCGACCCGGCCGTCGTTCACATCGGCCATGACGTCACCAGGCGGGCAGCTCGTCGACCGCCCATCGGCTCATGGCCGCACGCATGGGGTATACCAGCAGCGCGGCGATGGCGGCGTTGAGCAGCGCGGCGCCAAGGATCACGCCGGTCGGAATGCCGACGATCGACGCGTCGCTCACGAGCTGGCTGATGCCCAGGCTCGCGACGTCCGCCACGATCGATCCAGCGAACGCCGCGAGCACGGGGTAGATCCACACCATCCTCCCGAGCATGCGTCCGCCACCCGCCGTGAGGACCGCCACCAGGAGCATCGTCAGCGGCACCGATCCGAGCGGCTCACCGACGAGAAGGTTCGCTGTCAGGCCGGCCACGAACGCCCAGGTGATGCCCGGCATGAAGCCGATGATGGCGGTGACCAGGACGACCGCCACGAGGACGAGATTCGGCTTGACTCCGCCGATGACGATCACGGGCGACAGCGAGGCGTGCAGGATCCCGACGATGACCGCGAGGAGGGGGCTGAGATACGAGATGGCGGCGGTCCTCGGCGAGCGCAGCAGTTCGACGTCGAGCCCGAGTATACGAGCGTGACGGGCCGCGGCGGCGATGTGGATACCACGTGTAAAACGTGAAACATCATGTGGATAACCGGGCGAGCCCGCCGGCCGCAGTAAGCGGCCGGTAAGCCAGCCATGGGCCGAAAACTGGTAGAATGAACATGCCCATCTGAACTCGCAGCGGAGCGCCTGTGGTCCGGGTCACGGCCTGCACAAACCAGAAGGGCGGCGTCGGCAAGACGACCACGGTGATCAACCTGGCGGCCTACCTCGCTCTCTCTGGAACGCGAACTCTCGTCATCGATCTCGACCCGCAGGGCAACGCCACGAGCGGCCTTGGTGTCGACCGTCGCACCGTCGATCGCTCCTCGTACGAGGCGCTCGTCGACCGCGCACCGCTCTCCGAGCTCGCGGTCACGACGACGGTCGATCGACTCGACCTGGTGCCGTCGAGCACGGCGCTGTCGGGAGCCGAGGTCGAGCTGGTGGGCATTCCGGCGCGCGAACGACGCCTGGCAGCAAGCCTGGCGGAGCTCAACGGCCGATATGAACGGGTTCTGATCGACTGTCCACCTTCACTCGGGCTGTTGACGCTCAACGCGCTGACGGCCGCCGATGGGGTGCTCATCCCGATTCAGACCGAGTACTACGCCCTGGAGGGCCTGAGCCAGCTGGTGAATACCATTCGACGCGTCCGCGAGGGTCTCAACCCACGCCTCGAGATCGAGGGCGTGCTGCTGACCATGTACGACGGGCGAACGAAGCTGTCGGCCCAGGTCGCCAGCGAGGTGCGGCGGCACATGAACGGGACCGTCTACCAGACCGTCGTCCCGCGCTCGGTGCGCCTGTCCGAGGCGCCGAGCCACGGCCTGCCGATCGCGCTGTACGACCCGGCATCGCGGGGCGCGGATGCCTACCGTGAGCTGGCCGGCGAGGTGGCCGCCCGTGGCTAGCAACGCGCCGCGCGCCACGCGCGCCTTCGGCCTCGGCCGCGGGCTTGACGCGCTGATTCCGAGCAGTCGTGACGAGCGGGGCGTGCTCGAGATCGCGCTCGACCGGATCGGGCGCAACCCGGACCAGCCGCGCACCGCGTTCGACGAGGCACAGCTCGGGGAGCTCGCGGCCTCGATCGCCGTGCACGGCGTTCTCCAGCCCGTCGTGGTGCGAGAGCTGGCCGATGGCGCCTACGAGCTCATCGCCGGCGAGCGGCGGCTACGGGCCGCACGGCTGGCGGGCCTGGGCACCATTCCGGCGGTCATCCGCGACATCGGCGACAGCACGGACTCTCTCGAGCTCGCGCTCATCGAGAACCTCCAGCGAGAGGATCTGAACCCGATCGACACCGCCCTCGCCTACCGCGAGCTCATCGATCGGTTCGGACTGACGCACGAGGCGGTCGCCCGCCAGGTCGGCAAGAGCCGGGTCGCCGTCAGCAACTCGCTGCGGCTGCTCGATCTGGCGGCCGAGACGCGACAGGCGATCGTCGACGGCCGCATCAGCGAGGGTCACGGCCGAGCGCTGGCCGCGCTCACCGTTCCCGAGCTCCAGCACGCCGTGCTCAACGTCGTGCTCGAGCGTGGGCTCTCGGTCCGCCAGACGGAGGAGCTCGTGCGGCGCAAGCGGGACGAGGCGCCGCAGCGGACGCGGGAGGCGCTCAGCCACGACCTCCAGGACCTGGAGGCCCAGCTGCGTGGCGTGCTGGCGACCAAGGTCGGCATCGTGCGCACCCGTCGCGGCGGGCGGCTCGTCATCGACTTCTACTCCGACGAAGAGCTCGACCGCCTGTATTCGATCATCACGCGTGGCGCGAGCGGCCCAGCCGCCGCGGCGTCGCCATCGGTTCATCCCGACCACGAGGTTGCTGACTCAGAATGACCGTCGAACGAGCCACCAAGGGCCGCGCCAAGGGCGCCAGCTACACCGCGGCGAACATCCAGGTCCTCGAGGGCCTGACCGCCGTGCGCAAGCGCCCCGGCATGTACATCGGCTCGACCGATGCGCGCGGCCTGCACCAGCTGGTGTGGGAGGTCGTCGACAACAGCATCGACGAGGCGATGGCAAACCAGGCCACCCGCATCGACGTGACGATCCACGCCGACGGGCAGCTCGAGGTGGTCGACGACGGGCGCGGCATCCCGGTCGACAAGCACAGCACCGGCAAGAGCGCCCTCGAAGTGATCATGACCGTGCTCCACGCCGGCGGGAAGTTCGGCGGCGGCGGCTACAAGGTCTCCGGCGGCCTGCACGGCGTGGGCGTGAGCGTGGTGAACGCGCTCAGCTCCGCGATGCGCGTCGAGGTGCTGCGGGACAAGAAGCGCTACGTCCAGGAGTACGTCCGCGGCATCCCCCAGGGCGCGGTCAAGCAGAGCGGGGGCGTGGCGGAGGCCAACCGCGGACTGGACGCGGCGTGGAAGCGCCAGCACGGCACACGGACCTTCTTCAGGCCCGACCCCGAGATGTTCGAAGACCTCGACTTCAACTGGGAGACGATCAGCACTCGCATGCGCGAGTCGGCGTACCTCAACAAGGGGCTCTGGATCTGCCTGCGCGACCTGCGCACCGACACGGAGAAGAACTTCTTCTTCCAGGGTGGCGTGACGAGCTTCGTGCGGCACCTCAATCGGCGACGCGAGGTGCTCAACGCGCGACCGATCTACGTGGAGCGCCTGGTCGGCTCCACGAACGTCGAGGTGGCGTTGCAGTACAACGACGGGTTCGCCGAGAACGTCATCGCCTTCGCCAACAACATCCACACGGTCGATGGCGGCACCCACGTGGCCGGCTTCCGCGCCGCGCTGACGAGCTCGCTGAACACGTGGTCACGCAAGTCCGGCACGCTCGGCGAGAAGGAGGCCAACCTCTCCGGGGATGACGTGCGTGAGGGACTCACCGCCGTCATCAGCGTCAAGCTGACCGACCCGCAGTTCGAGGGCCAGACCAAGGCCAAGCTGGGGAATGCCGACATCAAGGGCATCGTCCAGAACGTGGTGACCGAGGGCATCGTCCAGCACCTCGAGGAGAACCCGGCCGACGGTCGGCGCATCATCGAGAAGTGCGTGACCGCCGCCCGCGCTCGCGAGGCGGCGCGCAAGGCGCGCGACCTCGTCATCCGCAAGGGCGCCCTGGAGGGTATGGCACTGCCCGGCAAGCTGGCCGACTGCCAGGAGCGCGACCCGGCGCGGTCGGAGCTGTACATCGTGGAGGGCGACTCCGCCGGCGGCTCGGCCAAGCAGGGTCGCGATCGGCGCTTCCAGGCGGTGCTGCCGATGTTCGGCAAGATGCTGAACGTCGAGAAGGCCCGCCTCGATCGGGTCCTCTCCAGCGACAAGATCCGGCCGCTCGTGATCGCGCTTGGCGCGGGCATCGGCGAGACGTTCGACATCGCCAAGCTTCGGTATCACCGCATCTGCCTGCTGTCGGACGCCGATGTCGACGGCGCGCACATCAGCACCCTGCTGCTCACCTTCTTCTACCGGCACATGCCGCAGATCATCGAGAACGGCTACCTCTACATCTGCCAGCCGCCGCTGTACCGGGTCAGCACCGGGAAGGTGACGCGCTACGCGACGACCGAGAAGGAGCGCGACGCCGCGGTCAAGGAGCTGTCGCGCGATGGCAAGACGAAGAACGTCAGCGTGCAGCGCTTCAAGGGCCTCGGTGAGATGAATGCCGATCAGCTCTGGGAGACGACCATGAACCCCGAGACCCGCACCCTGCTGCGCGTCGACGTCGGCGACGCGGCCGAGGCGGACGAGGTCTTCAGCACGCTCATGGGTGAGCGGGTCGAACCTCGCCGCGACTTCATCCGCGGGGAAGCCCGCAAGGTCCGCAACCTGGACATCTGAGTCACGCGTATTTTTTTGGGCGAACACGAAGAGGCACATGACAGCGATGCCATCACGACACGCCGCCGACATCCGGCAGGTGGCTCACAAGACCGGGCGCAGCCTCGACGAGTGGTGCGAGCTGCTCGAGGCAAACGGGGTGGGGGACCGTCGCGAGGCGGTCAACATGCTTCGCGACTCGTATGCGGTCAGCCATGCCTTCGCGCTGGCCATCGCGAACGAGTGCCTGCGCCGCTCCGACGACGATGAGTGGGGCTCGGACGAGTACGACGCCGAGGAAGAGGACGCCCGCTGGTAGTCATGGCAGACCAGGCTCGACGCGTCGGTGACAGCCGCCAGATCGTTGCGGCGGACGGGCGCCGCTACGCGTTCGCCGATCACAACTGCTTCGCGTGCGGCGTCTCGAACCCGATCGGCATGCGCCTGCACATCGAGCTCAACGAGGGGTCGGCCCGCACCTCGTGGAATGCGGGAGACGACTTCGTCGGCTGGAGCGACAAGGTGCACGGCGGCATCGTGGCGACCATGCTGGACGAGGTGATGGCCTGGGCCTGCGCGAGCTTCGACGCGTGGGCGGTCACGGCCGAGATGAACATTCGCTACCGATCGCCGGCCTCGCCCGGCGACGAGCTTCTCGCCGAGGCGCACGTCGCGCGCAAGCGACGCCGCATCTACGACGTGGAGGGCACGGTCCGCGCCGCCGGCGGCCGGCTGATCGCCGAAGGATCCGGCCGATACCTCGGAGCGGCGCCATCGGCGAAGGAGGAGCTCAAGGAGCGATACGGGAGCGCGCCGGGGATGGGCGCCGAATGACGACAAACGCGACACAGAGGGACTGACCGATGGAGATGAACCGGATCGGAAACGTCCGGCCGGTGGCGATCGAGGACGAGATGCGTACCTCGTACATCGATTACGCCATGAGCGTGATCGTGGCGAGGGCGCTGCCCGATGTCCGCGATGGCCTGAAGCCCGTCCATCGGCGAATCCTCTACACCATGCACGAGATGGGACTGCGGTCGACCGCGGCCTATCGAAAGTGCGCCGGCGTCGTCGGCGAGGCGATGGCGAAATACCACCCGCACGGCGACCTCGCCCTGTACGAGACGCTCGTGCGCATGGCGCAGGACTTCAGCCTGCGCTACCCGCTCGTCGACGGCCAGGGCAACTTCGGCTCGGTCGACGGTGACCCGCCCGCGGCGATGCGCTACACCGAGGCGCGGATGGCGGCCATCACCGACGAGATGCTGGCGGACATCGAGAAGGAGACCGTCGACTTCGTCGACAACTACGACGGCCGGCTTCGTCAGCCCACGGTCCTCCCGTCGAGGCTGCCGAACCTGCTCGTCAACGGCTCGTCGGGCATCGCGGTCGGCATGGCGACCAACATCCCGCCGCACAACCTGGGCGAGGTGTGCCGCGCAATCTCGGCGCTCATCGACGATCCGGATCTGACCGTGGACGACCTGGCCGAGATCGTCACCGGCCCCGACTTCCCGACGGGGGGCACGATCTTCCGCTTCGAGGACCAGCGCAACTCGATGAGCGGCGAGAAGGAGCGGGTCGACGCCATCCGGCACATGTACGCCACCGGTCGCGGGCGCGTCATCATCCGCGGCCAGGTCGCGTTCGAGGAGGTTCGCGCCGGGCGGATGGCGGTCGTCATCACCGAGCTGCCATACCAGGTCAACAAGACGAGCCTGATCGAGAAGATGGCCGACCTCGTCGGCGCGAAGAAGATCACCGACGTAGGCGACATTCGCGACGAAAGCGACAGGGATGGCATGCGGATCGTCGTCGAGATCAAGCGCGATGGCTCGCCGCACACCGTCATGCAGCAGCTGTTCAAGCACACCCAGCTGCAGACGAGCTTCAGCGCCAACATGCTCGCGCTCGTGGACGGCCAGCCGCAGACCCTCGGCCTCAAGCGGATGCTCGAGCATTACGTGAGCTATCGGCGCGAGGTCGTCCGCCGCCGCACCGAGTTCGACCTTGCCCGAGCCCAGGAGCGCGCCCACATCCTCGAGGGGCTGAAGATCGCGCTCGACAACCTCGACGAGGTCATCGCGACCATTCGCGCCGCCGCCGATGTGGACACCGCGCGCAGCGCCCTCATCAAGCGCTTCGGCCTGACCGAGATCCAGGCCAACGCCATCCTCGAGATGCAGCTGCGGCGCCTGGCCGCGCTCGAGCGCAAGAAGATCGAGGACGAGTACAAGGCGATCATCCAGCTCATCAGCGAGCTGGAGGACCTTCTCGCCAACCCGCGGAAGATCCTGCAGGTCATCAAGGACGAGCTGGTCGACCTCGAAAAGCGCTACGGAGATGATCGCAAGACGCGCATCGAGGCCGATGCCAACCGCGAGCTGACGGCCGAGGATCTCGTCGCGTCGGAGGACGTCGTCGTCACGCTCAGCCAGCGCGGGTACATCAAGCGCCAGCCGATCGGCACCTTCCGTTCGCAGCGGCGCGGTGGCCGCGGGAAGCTCGCCATGATCACGCGCGAGGAGGATGCGGTCCGGCACCTCCTGGTGGCGAACACCCACGACAACATCCTGTTCTTCACGAACCGCGGCCGGGTCTTCATCACCAAGGTGCACACGCTGCCCGATGCATCTCGCCAGGCCAAGGGGCTGCCGATCATCAACCTGCCGGGCGTGCAGGTCGACCAGCGCGAGTACGTCAGCGCGATCATCAGCCTTCCGCAGTTCGAGCCGGACAACTACCTGGTCATGGCGACGCGCCAGGGCAAGATCAAGAAGACCTCGTTGGCGGAGTACGCGAAGATCCGCGCCAATGGCCTGATCGCCATCAACCTGCTCGACGGCGACGAGCTCCAGTGGGTGGGCCTCTCCGACGGCCAGAGCGACATCATCGTGGCCACCAGGAAGGGGCAGGCGGCGCGCTTCCGCGAGTCGGAGGTCCGGCCCATGGGCCGCGACACCCAGGGCATGACCGCCGTCCGCCTCAAGGCCGGCGACGAGGTCATCGGCATGGAGGTCGTCCAGAACCGCGAGGACGAGCTGCTGGTGGTGACGGAGCAGGGCTTCGGCAAGCGCACCGAGGTCGAGGACTTCCCGGTCAAGCACCGCGCCACCGGCGGCGTGATCGCCAACTCGCTCAACAAGGACACCGGCGACGTCGCCGCGATCCGGCTCGTCGGCCGCGACGACGAGGAGCTGATGCTCATCACCGAGCTCGGCACCATCCTGCGTACCGAGGTCGGCGGCATCAACCGATATCGTCGGGCGTCGCGCGGCGTGACCGTCATGAAGCCGGCCGAGGGAGATCGGATCGTGTCGATCACCGTCTTCGTCGACAACCGACCGCCGGAGGAGCTCCCCGAGGCGGAGTGAGCCAGTGGGCCGGGGGCTGCCAAGCGACGCGGAACTTGCCGCCGGGCGCATGTAACTGACAAGTTCGGCACGATCCGCCCGGAGAGCCGATCACCCCTTGCGCCCTACGCGCAAAGAATGATCCGCGGCGTGGCCAACGTCGCAGTTACGTGCGCATCGCGGCAAGTCCGCGGACGCCCAGGGTCAGGGGGGGCAAGTCCGTGGACGCGGCACGGAAAGCGGACCACGGGTACAGGGGGGCGTCCGGTAGAATCGGTGGAGCCTGTCCTTCAGCGCCGCAGGAGCAGCCGTGTACGCCGACGAGTTCAGCATCTACGCCGGCAACGCCAATAAGCCGCTCGCCGAGCGCATCTGCCGCTACCTCAAGACCGATCTCGGCGCGGTCGAGGTCTTCCAGTTCTCGAACGAGAACATCTTCGTGCGCGTCATGGAGAACGTCCGCGAGCAGGACGTCTTCCTGGTCCAGCCCACCTGCCGGCCGGTGAACCAGTCGATCATGGAGCTGCTGATCATGATCGACGCCTTCAAGCGAGCCAGCGCGGGCCGAATCACGGCGGTCATCCCGTACTACAGCTACGGCCGCTCGGACAAGAAGGACCAGCCGCGGGTGCCGATCACGGCGCGCCTGATCGCCGACATGCTGACGGTCGCCGGCGCCGATCGGGTCCTGACCATGGACCTCCACCAGGGCCAGATCCAGGGGTTCTTCAGCATCCCGGTCGACGAGCTCACCGCCGTCAACCTGATCTGCGCGCACATCAAGGCCAAGCAGCTCGACGACGTCGTGGTCGTCAGCGAGCTCGGCTTCGCCAAGAAGGCGCGCAACTTCGCCGAGCTGCTGTCGGCACCGCTGGCCATCGTCGAGAAGCGCCGCCTCGGCAACCAGGATCGCACCGAGGTCATGAACATCATCGGCGAGGTCTACGGCAAGACGGCGGTCATCATCGACGACGAGATCGACACGGCTGGCTCGCTGCTCGAGGCGGTCGGCGCGCTCAAGGCGGCCGGGGCCGGCGACATCTACTCGTGCGCCACCCATGGCGTCTTCTCCGGGGCGGCGCTGGAGCGGATCGCCGAGAGTCCGATCACCGAGATCGTGGTGACCGACACCGTGCCGTTGCCGGCCGGCGTCGACGACCCACGCATCACGGTCCTGTCGGTCGCGCCGCTGTTCGGCGAGGCGATCAAGCGGATCCACCGCGGCGAGAGCGTCGGCGCCCTGTTCAGCTCCGAGGTGCGGATGGTCGAGGAGATGACCTTCTGGGACGACAGCGACGACGAGCCGGAGGCTGCCGCGCCGGAGCCCTTTCGGGTGAGCGCAGGCTGAGCGCCGCACCATGAGCGACGTCAGACTCGGGGTCCTGCTCTGGAGCCAGGCGACCGACTGGCCGTCCTTCGAGCGCCATGCCAAGCGCGTCGATGAGCTCGGCTATGACTCGCTCTGGACCTGGGATCACCTGTACGCCATCTTCGGCGACCCATACCAGCCGATCTTCGAAGGGTGGATGACGCTCGCGGCATGGGCGAAGGTCACGAGCCGCGTCCGCCTCGGCCTGCTGGTCGGCGCCAACACCTTCCGCAATCCGGGACTGGTGGCCAAGGAGGCCACGACGCTCGACCACATCAGCGACGGTCGCGCCGTCCTCGGAATCGGCGGCGCCTGGATGGAGCCGGAGCACACCGCCTACGGCATCGAGTTCGGCAAGAGCCCGGGTGAGCGGCTGACCTGGCTGGACGAGTCCGTCGGTGCCATGCGAGCGCTGCTGGACGGCGAGTCCGTCACGTCCCCGGCCGGCGGCCGGTATCGGTTCGATGATCTGCGACTGCTGCCCCGGCCCCTCCAGGACCACCTGCCGATCATGATCGGCGGTTCGGGTCGTCGAAAGACACTGCGCACCGTCGCGACGTACGCCGACCAGTGGAACGCCATGGGCAGCGTCGAGAAGCTGCGCGACGCGGAGGAGACGCTGCGGCGCCACTGCGACGACGTCGGCCGCGACGAGTCGCAGATCGAGCGCACGGCGGGCTGCAAGCCGATCATCCGCGACACCGAGGCCGAGGCACGGCGCGTGTGGGAAGCACAGATGGCCCACAACCGGACCCCCATGAGCGACGTCGAGGACGACGACACCTTCTGGGTCGGCACGCCCGAGCAGGTGGCCGAGAAGATGATCGAGCGACGCGAGCTCGGCTTCAGCACCTTCCTCGCCGAGCTGGCGGCACCGTTCGATGACGAGACGCTCGACCGCTGGATCGGTGAGGTCAAGCCGATGGTGGATTCGGCCTAGAGGGGCTGCGACCGCATCGGTCTATACTCGCCCTCCCGATGTTCAAGTTCCTGTCCCGCCTGGGGGACTCCAACGAGCGGGAAGTCCGAGCGCTCCAGCCGATCGTCGATCGCATCAACGCGCTCGAGCCCGAGATCCAGGCTCTCTCGGATGCCGAGCTCGCAGCGAAGACCGATGAGCTGCGCGCGCGCCTGCGCGACCAGATCGGCGACATCCTGACGCCGATCGAGCTGCGCGAGACCGATCCGGACGAGGACGCCAGCGAGTCGGCGCTTGCCGGCGCCGATGCCGCGCGGCTCGCCGATGAGCTGAAGCAGCAGCGCGAGCGCGAGCTCAAGCAGATCAACGAGGCCCTCGACGAGATCCTGCCGGAGGCCTTCGCGTCGGTCCGCGAGGCGATGGTCCGCGCGCTGGGCAAGCGCCACTACGACGTTCAGATGATGGGCGGCATCGTGCTCCACCGCGGGGCGATCGCCGAGCAGCGCACCGGCGAGGGCAAAACCTTCGTCGGGCCGCTGGCCGCGTTCCTCAACGCGCTGGTCGGACGCGGCGTGCACGTCGTGACCGTCAACGACTACCTCGCCAAGCGCGACGCTCAGTGGATCGGCGCGGTGTTCCATCGGCTTGGGATGAGCGTCGGCTCGATCCAGCACGAGGGGGCCTTCGTCTTCGATCCCGACTTCGTCGCCACCGACGAGCGGCTGCGCGACCTGCGACCGGTCACGCGGCGGGAGGCGTACGCGGCGGACGTCACCTATGGCACCAACAACGAGTTCGGCTTCGACTTCCTGCGCGACAACCTGGTCATCGACCTGGGCGGGCGCTCGCAGCGTGGCCACTTCTTCGCGATCGTCGACGAGGTCGACAACATCCTCATCGACGAGGCGCGCACCCCGCTGATCATCAGCGGCAACGCCGAGGAATCGGCCGACAAGTACATCCAGTTCGCGCGGCTGGTCCCCCGGCTCAAGGCCGAGGAGGACTACATCGTCGACGAGAAGTTCAAGCAGGTCGCCATCACGGAGGCCGGCACGGACAAGATGGAGTCCTGGCTGGGCGTCGAGAACATGTTCGCCGACGACTTCAGCTTGGCCCGGCACCTGGAGCAGGCGCTCAAGGCCGAGGTGCTCTACAAGCGCGACAAGGACTACGTCGTCAAGGACGGCGAGGTCATCATCGTCGACGAGTTCACCGGACGCCTCATGCCGGGCCGGCGGTGGTCAGAGGGCCTGCACCAGGCGGTCGAGGCAAAGGAGGGCGTCGCCGTTCGCTCGGAGCAGCGGACGCTGGCGACCATCACCTTCCAGAACTACTTCCGCATGTACGACAAGCTGGCCGGCATGACCGGTACGGCCGAGACCGAGGCCGAGGAGTTCAGCAAGATCTACGGCCTCGAGGTGGTGGTCATCCCGACCCACAAGGACATGATCCGGGCCGACTACGCCGACCTCGTCTACGCCACCCAGAAGGGCAAGTGGAACGCGGTCATCGACGAGATCGCCGAGGAACACGAGAAGGGCCGGCCGGTGCTGGTCGGCACGATCAGCGTCGAGATCAGCGAGATGCTGGGCGAGATGCTCAAGCGCCGCGGCATCAAGCACAACGTCCTCAACGCCAAGTTCCACGAGAAGGAAGCGGAGATCGTCGCCCAGGCCGGGCGATCCGGGGCGGTGACCATCGCCACCAACATGGCCGGCCGCGGCACCGACATCCTGCTGGGCGGCAACCCCGAGGTCCTCGCGACCGAGCTGCTCCACAAGCAGGGCACGAACGTCCTCGAGGCGACGCCCGATCAGTACGCCGCGGCGCTGCGCGAGGCCGAGGCCATCTGCGCCGAGGACAAGGAGCGCGTGCTCGCCGCCGGCGGGCTGCACATCCTCGGCACCGAGCGCCACGAGGCGCGTCGCATCGACAACCAGCTGCGCGGCCGTGCCGGCCGCCAGGGCGACCCGGGCTCGTCCCGGTTCTACCTGTCGCTCGAGGACGACCTCATGCGCCGGTTCGCATCGGACCGGGTCCAGGGCATCATGCGGACGCTCGGCTTCACCGAGGATACGGCGCTCGAGTCGAAGATGGTCTCGCGGACGATCGAGAACGCCCAGTCGCGCGTCGAGGGCTACAACTTCGACACCCGCAAGCACGTGGTCGAGTACGACGACGTCATCAACCGCCAGCGCGAGACGATCTACCGCGAGCGCGACCGCATCCTGCGATCCTCGGACCTCGGCCCGACCATCGTCGCCATGCTCGAGGACGAGGTCGCCGCCCTGGTGGCCGAGCACACGGCCGCCGAGCACTACACCGAGTGGAACCTCGACGGACTGCGCGCGCAGCTGGCCACCATGGTCCCTTCACTGACCGATGCGGACCTGCGCTCGCTCGACGACGCCCGCGAGAGCGAGGCCGTCACCGAGTCGCTGCTCGAGCTCATCAGAGACCGATACGAGCGCAAGCGCTCGGAGGTCGGGGAGCAGATCGGCGTGCTCGAGCGGCTGGTGCTGCTGCGCGTCATCGACTCGCTGTGGGTCGAGCACCTGACCGCGATCGACGATATGCGTCGCGGCATCGGCCTTCGAGCCTACTCGCAGCGCGAGCCGCTGAACGAGTTCAAGATCGAGGCCTACAAGATGTTCGACGAGCTGAAGGCCACGATCCGACACGACGTGACGCACACGATTTTCCGGGTCAGCCTCCAGCAGCAGCCCGTGCAGCCGCGACCGCCGGTGCGCAACCTGGTCGAGGGTCGTGCCGCGGTGGCGGGCGCGACGGGCTCCGCCGCAGGCGCTGCCACCGCAACGGCGGTCGCCGCCGGCAACGGAAACGGCGCGTCACCCGCGCGATCCGGCCCGAAGATCGGCCGCAACGACCCGTGCTGGTGCGGATCGGGCAAGAAGTACAAGAAGTGCCACGGGGCGTAGTCCGGCGGTAG